>JAUQYZ010000116.1 GCA_030587475.1 Candidatus Sigynarchaeum calidifontis | reverse complement strand
GATAGAGCCACGCGTACACCACGACCATGTTGATGATGTACATTGCTGCGCTGCAGAAGCAAAGGACGACCAGCGCCTTGAATAACTTGCCCGAGCGGGACAAGTTCTGGTCTTGCTGTTGAATGCCGGCCACTCCGAGCCGCCCGGCAAGCTTGAGGTATTCGACACCCAGCCAGA
The DNA here is from genome assembly GCA_030587475.1 of Candidatus Sigynarchaeum calidifontis. Taxonomy (GTDB): domain Archaea; phylum Asgardarchaeota; class Lokiarchaeia; order Sigyniarchaeales; family Sigyniarchaeaceae; genus Sigyniarchaeum; species Sigyniarchaeum tengchongense. Next base: position 15,471 of record JAUQYZ010000116.1, on the reverse strand, counting down.
CCTTGACCGGGGCCATGAAGTTCGAGATGAGAAACGCGATGAACAGGCGCTTGATGCTGGCGCACAACGATTCTCGATTGCTGGTTTCTGACGTATAGATGTACCTCCATTCTGAGAAGGTATCTCGGTCGAGGAAAGAGAGTACAAGTATAAAAAGGAAACATTCTAACACACATTCGGACACGGGGCAACGCGACCTCGCGTGGCGTAACTTGCGGTAATGGCTTGAAACGGAAAAAAGGGAAAAATCGGGAATAATTGGGGTTTATTTCTTGGACTTCGGCTTCTCCGCGTACTCGGGCGGGGGAACCGGGTTGGCCTGGATCTCGATCAAGTTGAATTTATCGAGCATCTCCAGGATGCCGTAGACCTTGAGCGGGTGCTGGTACTTCTCGTTCGCGTCGTACAAGTTGCGCCAGCAGAAGGGGCACTCCGTGGTCACGATCGACGCCCCGACTGCCTCGGCCTCGTCCAGCCGGAGCGACGAGGTCTTGAGCGAGAAGTCCGGGTACTGCGCCCGCACGCCGCCGCCCGCGCCGCAGCAGAACGACTCCTCCATGTTCCGGTAGAGCTCGACGAACTTGGCGTCGTTGGCCTTGGCGATCGCGTTGAGGATGACGCGGGGAATATCGAACAGCTTGTGGATGTCCTTCACCTTGCGGCTGTCCAGGAACATATTCTTCGAGCCGTGCATGAGCTCCTGCTTCTTCTCGATGAACATGTGGCGACCCGTGTGGCACGGGTCGTGGTACGTGAAGGTCTTGCCCTTGAGGTCGGGGTGCGCCTTGATCTTGATCTTGCCGCTCTTGATCGCGTCGGCGACGATCTCCATCGCGTGGATGGTCTCGAAGGGCACCGGCTTGCCCGTGTGCTTCTTGTAGTCCAGCGTGAGGGTTCGATAGCAGCCCGCACAACTGAAGATCACACGCTTGTACTTGCTGAAAACCTCGAGGTTCTTCTTCATCAAGCCCTTCGCGAAATCGACCTCGCCGATGCGGAAGAACGGCGAGCCGCAGCAGACCTCGTCCTCGCGGATGGCAAAATTGATGCCCAAGCTCTTGAGGATGCGTGTCGTGGCCGATGCAATGTTGGTCTGGTTGTACGCGGCCGTGCACCCGATGAAATACGCCTCGTCGGCCTGCTTGTTGATCTGGGATTTGAGGTCGGGATCGCTCTTCGCCCAGTCGGTCCGCTTGTCCTTGTCCCGGCCGTACGGGTTGTTGAGGTCCGTCGCGAATTGCTTGATGAGCGCGTGCCGGTCCAGGAGGGGGATGCCGGCGTCGACAAGGGTCGCACGCATGGCCTCGATGATGCCGACCGTGTCGATCCAGTTTTCACATTGCGTGCTGCAGTTCCCGCACGTGATGCAGGGCATCAAGACGTCGCGTACCGCCTCGCTGGGCTTGAGCGTTCCGTCGAGCAGGCCCCGGGCTATCCACATCCTGCCCGAGTTCCAATAGCCTTCCCAGCCGAATTCAATGCCGGAAGGGCACGAGTTGAGCATGCCCTCGTAGAGCACCCCTTTGTATTCCCCGGGGCCCGACTTCTCAGGAGAACCACTGTAGCTGAACTTGCAAGCCTTGCAGTGAATGCATCGATAGATATCTTGTTTAAAAGGCTCCAATCTTTTAGCAGACATTGTTTTGTTCCACCTTTTCGTTTATGGTAGGCACAACCGGCCCGGGTGCATGATGTAGTTCGGATCGAACATCTCCTTGACCAGCTTGAGGTACTTGTAGTACGTGCCCGCCATGGCATATGTGGAAGGCGCGTGGATGTAGGGATCCGGACGGTAGTTGACCCAGCCCTTCGGCAGGAACATCTCGGTCGTCTCGCGGTTGACCGCCTGGACGGCCTCGAATTGCTCGGGGCGGCTGCTGTCGAAGCACACGATGGGCATGCAGATGGCCTGGCGACCGCGCTCGATGCTGGCGATCCACATGACAGGGGCAAAACCGTATTTCTCGAGCACCTTGTTGTACAGCTCGGCGAACTCGGCGCAGTCGCGCCACGGCGTGTACCACGTGATGAACAGGAAGCCCGCCTCCCAGAGCGAGTAAGGGATGGCGATTTTATTCGGCTTCCTGAGGCGAGCGGCGACCTGCGCGGGGTGTAGTTCCCACCGCTTGATCGACGCGGGGCTCTTGGCCTTGCCGCCGTTCTTGTACTCGCCCGCGATGCGGTCGATCTCGGCGACGACGAAGTCCAACTCCTTCTGGCTCTGCGCCCAGATCTCGAAGTTCATCCACCACGGGGGAATGCCGGCGCCCTCCCAGAACTTGTAATCCGCAGGCACCTTGTCCTTCGGGAAGCGGGTTTGCACGAGCGGCCAGTTCCCGCCTTGCACCATGACGCAATTGTGCGCGATGCCGAATTCCTTGCGCGACACCTGGTGCGTGAGGTCCTGCATGTCGTAGGGGTTGTCCATGGCCCACGCGATGATGGTCTTGTGGTGGCAGTGGGGGAAGATCTTGATCGCCGCCTTCGTGACGACGCCCATGGTGCCCTGGCTACCCATGAAGCACGAGAAGACCTCGGGGCCGAGACCCCAGCGGTAGTACGGCTTGGCGCCGTTCAGCGCCCACGTGCCCGTGCGGATGATGTCGCCGCGCGGGACGACCACCTCCATCCCCATGACGCACTCGCCCTGGGGGCCCATGGACGACGTGAGCAGGGAGAACCCGCGCTCGATCGCGTCGCCCATGATCGTGGCTGCCGGGGGCGCGCCGTCCGCGATGGGGGGCGCCCATTCCGGGTGATATTTCTGGAAGTACGCCCAGATCCCGCCGGCAGTGACGCCTGGCTCGATCACGACGTACCTGTTGTCCTCGTCGACTTCGATAATCCTGTCCATTCGTTGCATATCGAGCAGCACGCCCGCAGGCTTGATGAGCGGGCAAGCGAAGCCGCCAGAGAGCCCCGCCGAGATGGGCGAGACGGCTATCTTGCGCGCGCTGCAGTGCACGAGAATTTTGCGAACCTCCTCGACGTACTTGGGCTTCACGACGATGTCAGGAGTCGTTGACTCCAAACCCATCACCGACCGGCTCAAGTACGATTGCATGATGGCCGGGTTCGCCGAAACGTTCGCTCGACCAACGACCGACTCCAAAAACTCGAGATCGTTCTCGTTGGGCTTCGTGTATGCATGTCCCATGACTGGTTGCATGTACAATCAAATCCGTTTGTCTGTCGATTTAATATCCGGGTCTTATAAAACATGGCAACCCAGGGTGGTGGCGTGGCTTCCATGGCCGCGCCCATCTTGTGATGCCAAGATAGGTAAAGTTCTACCGGAACGCATAAAACCTTTATCCATTCCATTGGCTTCCTACGTGCCAAGGGGGAATTAGTTACGGAATCCAACAAAAAGTCGGGCAAGATCGCTCCCCCCGCGCGGCACCGAGCACCAGCGCGGCCCGTTCCAGCTGCCGGGCCGGGATGACCACCTATTTCTTAATCGTGAATCACGACCTCCCTTTAAGTTCCTTGCGTGCCGGTCCGGATCGTTGCAGTGCTTCGAATAAACATCGTTGGCGCCGAAATTCATGCAAGTTTTCACCCGACGTGACGATGTTGGCCATTGTGACGCACCAAGAACCCATCATCTTGTTTGCTAAATTCGAGAAGGCGGAACGGGCACGATCATAGCAAACATACCGTGTCATCGCGTGGATACAACAAGGAGGCAGGCACGATGATCGCGACTTGACGAGTGATGCTTCATTTCATAGATACCGATGCCCGACACCATCCTGGCATCCATCAACGTCTTCACACGAATTATTAATACATATTTATAACATGGGATGCTATCCGTCACTCATCAAGAAAGCTGAGAAGAGAACAGAACTGCTCCATATACACGCAAGCAAAGTGCGAACGAGACATGTCACGAAATCTCGATTATATCTGGAAAATCGTCGTTGGCGGTGCGGGGGGTGTCGGTAAGACGTCATTCTTGCATCGGTACATCCATGACGAGTTTAAGGAGGACATGAAGATGACGATCGGCTGTCAATTCCACGATCAACAGCTCGAGCGGCAGAACAGGCATATCTCGATGGTCATGTGGGATCTAGGTGGCCAGGAACGGTTCCGCTTCGTGCAAGGTGACTACATCCGCGGCGCTGCCGGGGCGTTCGTGCTGTTCGACTTGTCCGACCATTCCACCCTCGAAAACGTGGCGGCCGATTGGATCCCGTTGATCCGCGCCAATGCGAACCCGAGCATCCCGATCGTGCTCGTGGGCTCGAAAATGGATCTCGTGGACGAGTCGACATACCAAGCCGTGCAATTGGAAGCCCAGAGACTTGTTGAGAAATACAAGCTCGCTGCGTTCACGAGCGTGTCATCAAAGTGGAACGTGAACGTTAGCGAGACGATCCTCTACATGGTCGATTTCCTCATCTGGCAAGCCTACCAGTCGGAGCAAAACATGGCTTTTTCCGAGAATTTTGCATGACATTGCGACCAGGAGACATGTTGAATAGAGCTAGAGAGACTTGTTTTTTTACTAGCTCCCGCGGAACATGATCTTGTTCCGTTTTTTCTCATCACGCCAGGACAAGAGCAATGGTATCGATTGCCGTGCAAGCGGCGATCAGGGCGACGCCATGCCCCGGGACCGCCGCCAGGACAGAGGGATGAGGGGCAACACCAGCAGTATGATGCTGATCTTGTGATTTTACGGTCGTAAAGGGATGACGATCTCTCGTGTTTCACATCCGTTGGCAGAGATTGTGACTTTTACCTTTCCCGGTTTGTATCCAGAACGCACCACCGCTAGCGCCCGGCCATAATATGTCGCGTGTTCTGGCGCATTGAAGACTTCTCCTGTAAACGGATTCGCACTGCCGAAGCCGAGCAACGTGCCTTCACCTTCAACTTTGATCGAGACCTTTCTATCAACGAGCGGTTTCACGATTCCATTTTCATCGGCAAGCGAGATATCGATGTATGCCAAGTCCTGGCCAATGGCCTTGAGCGCGTACACGCCACCAGGAAAATATCCCGTGTTAAACGAGTTTTGACAATTTGGCACTCGTTTTTCATAGATCATTGCATCATGGGGTAAATCTACATTGATGGCTTCATGCTCGTGCCCCTCCTTGTAAAATGTCCAGGCCTTGTTGAAATTCTCTCGTAACATTATCGGTTCAACCCTCCATTGTGAATTCAGGTAGTAATCTGTGCGATGACGTCTATATCCCGGTGTGCCGGGATTTTTTATTAAGACGGAGGCAAAGGTGTAAGGTAGACCGATCGAAGACCTTGCTTTCGTTTGCGTGAAAAATAGAGAACTTGGTTGCCTAGCGATCGAAAAGGAATTTGAAGATTATGGCTTGATCGAGTATGGATTAAAGGATGACGAAACCGTCGATTATTCTATTCGATTTAGGAGGCACGCTAGTCGAATACTACAAGACCTCCGAGTTCCATGCCATCCTGGACGAGGCATTGCTAGATATCCAGGGTTTTTTATTCGAGAAGCTCGCCATCACGTTCGACGAGGTCACAGTCGGGAAGCGCGCTGATGAAGAAAGCCGGGAGTCTGGCGACAACCGCGTTCGCCCCCTCGAGGATAGGTTGGCCACCATCTTCCAGCTGGGAGACTTGCGGCAGGAACACGCGTTCATGATGAACTTGTGCAAGCGCTTCTTGAAACCGATCCTCGCCAGGAGCCACGTGTTCGAGGACACGCTGCCCGTCCTCGACGAGTTGAAGAACCTTGGCTTCAAGCTCGGCATCGTGTCCAACACGCCGTGGGGCTCGCCGGGGATCCTCTGGCGGGAGGAACTCGGGCGGATCAGGATCGCCAATTACGTGAACCCCATCGTGCTCGACCGCGACGCCGGCTGGCGGAAACCTGCCGGGCAAATATTCCAGCACGCGATAGACATCCTCAAGGCACAGGCCAAGGAGTGCATATACGTCGGCGACGACCCGCGCTGGGACATCGCCGGGCCGAGAGCGGTCGGCATGGACGCGGTGCTCATCGACAGGTCTGGAACCCAGGTCGTGAAGGGGGCATTAGCTCTCAAGAACCTCCACGAGCTCGTCGACCTCGTCAAAACGCTTTGAAAAAGGAGCATCTTCCGCGTGTCGCTACTGCACCTGATCACGAGAATTTCTTGAACACGTAATAGAGCCCGCCGGGGTCGCCGACGACGCGCTTGCCCTCCGGCCACCGCGTGAAATCTTGCAGGTACACGCCCACGAGCGTGAACCCGCCCTTGCCCGCGAGGTCCACGAGGTCCTCGTGTGTCCAGAGCCGCAAGTCGTGCGTTTCCTCGACCTGGATCTTCTTGCCATGATCGTTCACGAGCATTCGAAACTTGATGTGGCGAATCTTGTTCTGCTCGTCGTAGTCGTGCGGCTGCCACGTGCAAGTCACCTCGACGTCGTCCTTGGACACCGTCCATGTCTCATCGGGTGTCCACTCGTTCTTGAAGTCCTCGCACTTGAGCCCGACCTCGAGTATGTAGAGCGCGCCGTCGTTGAGGGACGCGGCGGTAGCCTTGAAGTGGCTGACTATGTCCGCGTCCCTCGTTAAGTACCCGATGCTGTTCACGAGGTTCAGCGCCGCGTCGAACTTCTGATCGTAGGTCATGGTGCGCATATCCCCGACCTGCACGTCGGCCATCTCGTTCGTGTACGCGAGGTGGTGCAGCTTTTCACGGGTAAAGTCGACCATGGGAGCCGCGAGGTCGTACCCCGCGGCGTAGAAGCCGAACTTCGGCAACCATTCGAGGAACAGGCCGGTACCACACGCGGGCTCGAGGATCCGCTTGACCGGCTTCACGTCCGAGAACTCTGCGAACATGCGCTTGTAGAACTCGATCTCGGGCGCCACGTCGCGGTCGAGTGCCATGTCGTAGTATTTGGGCATCTCGTAGAACTGCAGCTCGTTGGCAGGCTGCTTCCCTTTTTTTTTAGCCGGGGTAGCCTTTTTTGCCGGCGCGGCCTTCTTTGCCTGCGCTGCCTTCTTTGCCGGCGCAGCCTTCTTTGCCGGGGCCGCGGGCACGGGCTTCGGCTTTCGCAAGATGAAGTAGGGGAACTCGTACTCGTCCCCCGTGATGCGCTTGCCAGAGGGGATCTTCTTGTAGGTGCCGTCGATGGCCGCGGCGAGCTCGAGCCCGCTCGCCCGCACGAGCCTGACGATGTCCTCGTGCGTCCAGAGCCGCAGCTCGTGGGTCTCGTGGATGTCGTAGCACTTGCCGTGGTCGTCCACGTGCATCGTGAAATCGATATACCTTACCTTCTTGGCCAGGTCGTACTTCACCGGGCGCCACTGGGCGGTGCACGTGACGCCGTCGCGTTCCATCGTCCATTTCTCGTCCCGCTTGTGCTCGTTCTCGAAGTCCTCGCACTTGATCGTGAGCTCGACGATGTAGATGCCCCCGTCGACGAGCGAATCGGCGGTTGCCTTGAGATGGCTGATGATGTCCTCGTCCGATTGCAAGTAGGCAAGGCTGTTGATCTGGTTGATGGCCGCGTCGAACTTCTCGTCGAACGTGGCGTCGCGCATGTCGGCCTTGACGACCGTGATGGCCTTCTCGAGCCCCTCCTTTCTTGCCCGGTCCCGCGAGTACTCGACCATCTCGGGCGCGAGGTCATACCCGGTCATCGTGAAGCCCGCCCTCGCCATCTTCACGAGGTAGAGCCCGTTGCCGCACGCTGGCTCGAGCACGCGCTTCACGGGAACGCCAGCATACTCCTTGAATATGCGCTTGTAAAACTCGATCTCGTCGGCGATGTCCCCGTCGAAAACGATGTCGTAATACAGCGGGTTCTTGTAAAACTCGTGATCCTCTGTCGCCTCGCCGCCGGCACACTTGCCATCGCCGCCTTCTTTCGTGGCTTGCAATTTCGCGGCCTTCGCTGCTTTCTTTCCCATGGGGGGTCAATCCCTTGCAGATGGGTCAAAAGGACCGCAAAACGATAAAAAAGTAATTGTTAGAGCGCCCGCGATCTCACGAGAACAGCATATCGAGGTGTTCCCAGACCTTCTGGAAGCCGCGCACCACGGCCTCGAGGAACTTCTGCTCGTTCGGGGGATAGAAGTACTCGACATTGAACGTCGTGTCGACGAGCCGCTGAGCAGCCGGGTAGACCTCGCTCGCGTAGTCCCGCTTGGTACCGGAGCCGTACGGGCATGTCCACGGGCAGCCGTTCCCGTAGCCCCGCAGCGCCATATAGATGCCCTGCCGAGACAAGATGTCGCCCACCCACGTCGTGGTCGGGATCCCCTCGGAATTGAGCGCGAACATGATGCCGGTCTTGAGCTCGGGCATCGGCGTCTTGTACTTCTCGCCGAGCGCGTGATCGAGTGCAATCTTGTACATGTGGTAAACATGAGTGAAACCGTCGGGAACTGTTGGCGTGATGACCCCCTCGAGTTTCTTCAGCTCGGCAGAGAGAAACTCGCAATTCTTCCTGCGCGCGGCGTTCAGCTCGTCCAGGTGCTTGAGCCGGCTGCGCGTGAGCGCGGCGGACAGCTCGTTCATGCGGTAGTTCCAGCCGAAACTGTACGCGGGGTAGACTCGCTTGCCCTCGACGACCTGTACTGCCATCTCGAGGATCCTTGACTTGTCGGAAATGTCCTTGTTCGAGGTCACGAGCAGCCCGCCCTCCGCCCCGGGCAGGTTCTTGCTGCCGTTCAAGGAAAACGCGGCGACGTCCGCGAGCGACCCGGTCTTCTTTCCATCGATCGCGGCGCCGTGCGCCTGGCAGCCGTCCTCGATCGTGACGATACCGTGCTTCTTGGCGATCTTATTGATCGCGTTCCAGTTCGCTGGAAGGCCGAAGAGGTCGACCCCGATGATGGCCTTGGTCTTCTTGGTGATCTTCTCCTCGATCTTCTTTGGATCCAGGGTATAAGTCGCGAAGTCTATGTCAGCGAACACCGGGATGGCGTTGTGGTGGAGGATACACGATGCGCTCGAGTGGAACGTGTAGGCCGGGACGATGACCTCGTCGCCAGCGCCGATGCCGGCACCGGCCAGCGCCATATGGAGCGCTGCTGTCCCGCCATTGGTGCCGTGGCAATGCTCGACGCCGCAATAGGCCGCCCACTCCTTCTCGAGGGCGACCACGTTCGGCGCGTTCCCCCAGATCTGGTTGGAACGCAAAGCGGCGCTCACGGCCGACACGTCTTCTTCCGTTATCACGGGCCAGGGAACCTTCACGAGGTCGTCCGGCACGGCCTTGGGCCCGCCGTCCATTGCTAATTTGTCCATAGTTTGTCACCATTGTTAGTGATCGCTAATTCGCAAGATAGTATCAATTCTATCAATGTCATTTTCGATCAAGGAAACCAAGACGCCGCTTTTCGTGGCCGAAATGGGCAACTCTTTCTCGCGAGGTTCGAGCACGATTTTTTTCACGTTCTTCCATGATGATCGGTCAAATTCCAGCGTGATGGCCGTCTTTTTTCCCGTGAAATTTATCACGTGCAACAAGGCGTCGTCGCCGTGGCGAGCGCCTATCGTGCCGAACCTTTTTTGGTCGATCGAGACCCCCGGGACCTTGTTACCGGCATAGGCCATTGGAACCGCATCGATAAACAAGCCTCGCCGGGACGCGTACCAATTTCCCAGTATTTCCAGGTGCCGGCGCGGCCCCGCGTGCAGGTCCCCATTCATGAGGGATGGCATGCCAAACAACGACTTGCCACCGCTTGCCATCACGACAGCGGCGATCCGGGCATCTTCCAAGGGGTCTGCCCTGGTCTCGGGATTGTCCCAGTATTGGCCCGCCGGGCTCACCAGCTCCCATGGCTTCCTTGTTTTGCGGTATTTATTCGCCTTTTCCCAGGCCTTGTCGATGCCATGCGCCTCGTGCGAGAGATAATGCACCCAGGGAAGGTCCCCGTTTAAACTGAAATTGAACGTCAAGACGGTGTTCGGATATTTCCGTTCCATGAATTGCATGACCGCGTCGGCCGATGCGTGGTGTTCCGGCGCGACCTCGACTTGGTACCAGTCCATCCAGAGGCCATCGCAGCGGTACTTCTCGATCAACTCGGCGAGCTGCTTGAACAGGTATTTCTCGTATTTCCATGGATTGTAGACGAAGGAATTGAATGTGAAGCGGTCGAAATACTTCGATTTCTGCTCCTGTTTCGGCGAGTTTTTTTTATTCTTGCGAGTTGCGAGATACTTGTATCGCCACGTCAAGAGGGTGAAAATGAACGAGAAAAGGGCGATGATCCACTTGCTGCGCGAATGCAGGCCGATGAACGAGCTCGTGCCAGAACGCAACGGCTGGATGTCGTTGAACTGGGGATTGTGGTCGAAGATGTTGGAATAGTAGTACATGAAGGGGATCGCGGCGTGCTTGCTCGCCTCGGAAAATTGCTTGCAATAGTCCACTGGCGTTTTCCAGCTCGTGTGCTTGGAATCGAAATAGCAAATCCCGTCATGCCACTTTGCCTCGAAAACGTGATAATCGACGCCGACATTTCGTGAAAACGCAACCCATTCATCGATCTTGCAAAACGGTCCATTAAATTTGAGCCGCCCCTTGCCATCCATCAACGAAGCGCTGAACTTGTCATAGTTCCGGTTCCACTCCCAGCCTGGCCTGGCCTCTATCTGGTACATGATGCCAATGCCTGGTTTTTGCCACCATTGCTTCGGTTCCGGCACGATCAACGCCCCGACTATCGTTCAAGGTCTATCCTTGCGCGAAATGCTTCAACATGACCAGGTCATCCGTGGCACTCTCGTTCACGATTTCGACGCCGTCGAGCGCGGCGTTCGCCGTGACGAAGACCTCGTCGCTCGTCATCGCCCCGAACCGGATCATCGCCGGGGATTCGACATCCAGCACGCCAAATTTTCCATGCCCTTGAATGACGATTGCGCCATACGCGCCATTTTCCTGGATCACAACGGATCTCTTCGGGCGCACCGTCAGCTCCTTGGCTGAGAAGTAATCTGACCCGTAAACGATGCGCTGTTCCGCATATCCACATTCGTGCATTTCATCGATTGGCTTCACTGGTTTCGGCGCCAAGAACCGGTGCGCGTAGAAATCCGGATCCAGGTTGAGGTCCCAATCGACCATGTCGACGATGTAATCGAGATCCGCCCGCCTCGCTTCGGGAACGTCCTTCACCAGCAAATCCCGCGGGATGAACTTGTTCCACGTCAGGTTTTGAAACATGCTGAACACGTCCGAGGCAAACTGGGGCTCGTAGGTGAGCAATGATCCCGGCGCGTGCAGCACGCCGGGCGGCACGTCCCACCCGGTTCCAGGTCGCAGGAGATACGCTTTTGATAGGCCCAGGATCCCGTTATCGCGGGCATGCCACTGTTCCAGGCATTTTTTCACCTCGTCCTTGGTCGTGCCTGGATTGAGGCCAAAATAGGTGTGCGGGAACAATGCAGGATGGTTGTTCAATTGCAATGGAAAATAATATCCCTCCGGTTTCCCCTTGCGACTGACCTTGGCGGCACACGCATCATTCAAATGCAAGTGCAAGGGCAATGGCTCCAGGTTATCGAAGAATTTGGAATACATGGGCCACCCGTGGTACCGTTTCATCAAGTCGTCCCCGATGATCTCGGCTCCCAGCAGCTCGATGGCATCCTTTAGCAAAATCTTAGAATCTGCTCCGCCCTCGCCAGTGAAGATATAACTCAACCCCTCGTCAGCCAAGGTAAGAGGGCCATTATCCGCCTTCGTGGTCGAGGCGAACCACCGTTCATCGATGCCGCCTCGATGCACGCCGAACGCGTAGTAATCATCGGGATGCAATTTTAACCGACGACCGGGGATGCAAAACGAACGAGGGACCCAGGTTGGAAATAGCCGGAAGACCCCTTTTCCCTTTGCTAGCGTGGAATTCAACAGCTGCTTTTTGCCTTGCATGGTTAAATCGCTGCTTTATGCCCTTATCAAGCTTGAATCCTCGAGATCGACACTCGAACCATAGGTGCTCGATCCTTGTTAAAAATCCGCCACGACATGGCTTGATCATGCAAGCCACGCTTTGCATCGGTTATGATGTGGAGTCTGACAACGCGAGGACGACCGGGCTGTTCATCGCCGCCATGACGAGGGTACACGAGGCCCGCGGGGTGCCGTGCACGCTCTTCCTCAAGGGCAAGACCCTGGAGAAGAGCGCCAAGCACATCAAGCGCCTGGTCGGCAACCCGTTGTTCGACCTCCAGCAGCACACGTATTCCCACCTGGTCTTCAAGCGCATCGAATGCTATTGTTATAGAGGGAAGGAAATTTACGGAAAGGACGAGCCGATCGACGCGATCCAGAAGGAAGTCGAGAAAGCGAGCCAGGTGTGCCAGAAGAAGCTCGGCTTCAGGCCGATCGGCATGACGACGCCCTTTGCCTTCTACAAGGGCCTGACCGACCGGCCCGACATCTTGAAGGTGCTGCACGACGCGGGCATCCGGTTCACCCGCTCGTGGGGCCGGAACGAGGAAGGCTACAACCCCGTCCCTCTCGACGTCCAGCCCTTCTTCTACGACGAGCAAGGCTTTCCCGATATGCTCGAGTGCCCCGCAAACGGGTGGCAGGACTGCATCTGGCGCCAGGAACACGGGTACAAGAACCGCTGGGACGAGAAGTTCAACGCTGATCTCGACGAGGCCGCGGCTCGTGGCAGGTACATCTGCCTCTGCCAGCACGATTGGTCATCAATCCAAGAGGACCCGCAAATGGCGATGACCGCGGCCATCATCGACCATGCCCGCGCGGCCGGCGCGCGGATCCTCAGCTACAAGGCATTATACGAGGAAAAGATGAAGGAACGTGCGAAGTGAAGCCGAAATAGACCGTGATGCGCAAATGAATGATACATGAAATGTGAAATCTGTTATTTTCTTCGTGCATACAGCATGGGAGAACCTATCCAAGCATATTCACTTTCTTTATCCAATTTTACAACCAATCCCTTGCTTTCTAATATTTCCTTGACTTTCTCTAGATGCTCATCCACGGCATTGATGGAACAATGGACTTCCATGCATATTTGCTGTATTTTCTCCCAATCTTTATCCTCGATTCCAGCCAAGATGGGAATGTCGTAATTTTCTGCATCCAATTTGAGCAGATCGATCCGATCGATGGCATTTTCTTTGATCATGGCTGAAAGTGGACGGACTTTGACTGAAACAGACATGGATCTATGCAAGACACTCGGAACGAAACCGTCGCCCAAGGTGACGAAACTACTCCTCCTCGCGGGCATCGTCTTGATGCTCGTCTCATACGCGATAATGGGCTATTACTTCATGGGGTCCGGCGACACGACGCCCATGCTGACCAGCCAGCTGTCGTTCAACAACATGTACTTGAGATATCAGTACTCGCTGATAATCGCTGCGGGGGGGCTGGAGAACTACCGCATTGCCCAGAGCTTCGATTACTTGTTCATGGTCTCCTACGGAATGTTTGCCTTCGCGCTCGCGCTGGTCATCGGCCGGAAGTTCGGCGAGGACACCACGTGGAGGAAGATGGGCTGTCTCTTCGCGGTGCTCGGGCCGGTCGCCGCGTGCTGCGACGCGGTCGAGAACGTCTTCATCTTGCTGACGCTTACAGATCCTGCTTGGTTCCCTGCTTGGTGGGCGACCGCGCATTCTGCCTTCGCGGCGGTGAAGTGGACCATCTTGCTCGTCGCCATCGGCTGGGCAGCGGCCGCCACGCTGTATTACTTGCTCGTCGTGAAGCGAAAGAAGTAAGATTCCCTCAATTTTTCATTTTCAATCGCGTTCCGCGAGGTCATTGACGAATTCCTTGATCGGCGGGAAGTACTCGTCCGCCCACATGAGGATGTCGTTGTGCCCCGCGCCTTCGATGATCACCTTCCGCTTGGGCACGCCATCGGGAACCGAGTTATAAATGACATCGGCTTCGGTCACGGGGATGATGAAGTCCTCGGTGCCGTGGATGACGAGGACGGGCGCCGTGAACTGCTTGATCTTCGTGTCGTTCGACCAGCGCACCAGCTTATCACGCGTGATGCCCATGAGCACGCCGACCCCGAATAGCCGGTTCATGTTGTCGAACAGGTCGCCGAACCCGCTCTCGAAAATGACGCCCTTCAGGTCCGGAGAGCGGCTTGCACCGATCTCCGCCGCGCACGCGCTGCCGAGCGACCGGCCGAACACGATGATTAGGGGATCAAAACCTTGCTTCTGGAGGTGCTCGCGCACGCCGTCGAACACGACATGGCTATCCTCGAGCAGCGCCCCGAATGATGGTGATCCGTCGCTGAAGCCGTAGCCGCGGTAATCGACCACGGCAAGGTTCACGCCGCAGTCCATGTACTTTGGCGCGGTGTGGATGTAATCGTTCACGATCTCGCCGTTGCCGTGGAACAAGAGCATAGTCGGGAGATCGGAATCCCGCGTGAAAAACAGGCCGCCGATCTTGCCCGAGGGGGAGTATGGAAACGAGAGCACCTGGAGCTTGCCGGGAGCCTCGCGAGGCGGCCTCTCACGGCGGGGATAGAACACGCGCGCCGCGATCTCGTCGTCATCCAGTATCATGATTCGCACCGTTGCATGCCATCGCTCCCTAGAGCGCCTGGCTGACAAAAAAAGTCATCCACAAGCCATTTGAATTTCGTTTCATGAATGGTATTGATTAAGTCCGTAGATCCAATAAATCTACTACATTCCTTTTCTTTATAAACATGAGCTTGTTTTTTTCGTTCGATGGCAAGATGAGAGCAAGTGAAGCCAGATGGATTGCAGTCAGAATGCTGATCACGAGATGCTGTTCGCTATCGAATCAAAGCACGTTCCCGCACGTCCGGGGAACGTGACCGGGAGAAAGAGGTCACGTGGAAACCCTGGCCGCCGTGTCAGGCGGCGGAAGTGGGATCGGTGGAGGGATCTTCAACAAGGTGAGAATGCCGTCCACGTCATTCTCGTGCAGCAAGCGAAGCATGACATCAAACGGGATCTTGTGCTTGAGCCCCGTGTGGTACAAGGACAGCATCATGGCATATATTTCGAAAACCTCTGGATTGACGAAGTTGGCCGAGATCTTTCGCTGGATCACGAAGGGGCGGATCTCACGCTCGGCCCAGTTGTTGTCTGGCGGGATGCCAGGGTGATCCAGGTACGTGAAGAGCTTGGGGGCAAATTTCTCCATGCGCTTGAGCAGGCGTTCGATGTCGGGGCTGGCCGCACCCTCGGCACGGATCTTGCTGATGAGGGCTTTCATCCGGCGCACCGCTTTCTTGCTCGTTATGCGCTTGTCCACGTGTGTTTTCCAGCCCATGTCGCCGTCCTTCCACGCCGCGCCGAAAAAGTCCCGGAGCCACTGCAGCTGCTGGATAACCTTTGCCTGCTGTTCCACGTCCGCGGCAAGCTTGGCACGCTCCTCCTCGGAAAGGGGCTCCGGCTGCTTCGGTGGCTTGCCACGGCGTGGTGCTGCCGTTTCGCTCGCCGCGTCATCATCCACGGTTGTTGCAGCAGCCTTGCAATCCCCGGC
>JAUQYZ010000114.1 GCA_030587475.1 Candidatus Sigynarchaeum calidifontis | reverse complement strand
AGCATCATAACATCTATGGGATTTTTGGTTCAAGATTTGCTCTTGCATTCCAGCCCCGATATTTTCAATGGAAAGGATGAGCAGATCCAAGATGCAGGAACAAAATGGGATTTGGTCAAGAGAAAAGATGAGAATAAAAGTGCTCTAATACTGGACTTTCAAAGATATCCCTTATATGCTTTCCCAACAAAGGCTTTTACCGAATCAACAAGGCGTATCCCTGCGTGTCTCAACTACAAGGTTGATAATTCTTTGCGATCATAAATATTCGCCCCCGCCCCAGATACACCATTGTATGCCCGTATAGTAATGAATTTATTTTGCACTACGATAAATTCGAGCCGTGTATGGTTTCAAATCTGATGATGTTAGCGCAATGGGCTAGAGGAAGAAATTCACGTCCGTCAAGGAACTTCCGCGTTTATTTCAGTCCCGTTTTCAAATAATGCCTCCGTTTCCACGATCTATAAAACAAGTAAAAAATATTGCATGCACATCTAAAACTAGTGATTGACTTGAAAGAACGGTTTTATCAAGGGATATATAAAACATAACTTTGAAAGTCCAGTGACTACCGGGTAGAGGAACTGGACGTTGCTGCCTGGCGCGATGTCGTGGACGAACTGCTCGAACGCGATCGCGTCGTTCACGTTGCACGGGGTGAGGATGCACTGCACGTTCGTGCGCACGCCCATCGCGACCAGCTGCTTGATGTTCGCCACGATTTTCTGGAACGTGCCTTGCCCGCGGTTCGCATCGTTTGCCTTCTCGAAGCCATCAAGCGACACGCTCACTTTCACGTTATCCAACGTGCGTCCACTAAATTGCCGGGCGATTTCTGCGATCTTGATGCCATTGGTCTGGATGAGGTGGCTGATGCGATCCGGATGCTGCTCGGAAAGGCGGTTCACGATCGGCACCAGGTACTTGTACAAGGTGACCTCGCCGCGGCCGATCCAGTACAACCGGAGCGCCCCTGGAACGGCGTCGAGGTAGGCGCGAACCACGTCTTCGATTGTTTCAGGTGCAAGAACCGAGGCGCAGTGCTTGGTGTAGCACATCTTGCAATGCAAGTTGCAATAGCCTATCGGTTCGATCATCATGTCGTGGAGTAGGATGTCCATCTCGCTCACGCCGTTATAGGAACGGGTTCGTCGATGTTCTTTGGTGACATGCGGGTAGAAGGCACCGCGTTCTGGAACGACGACTGGGGTGGAGCTGCATCTTTCACGGTGAACCACAACGGGCTCATGTCTTCTGGCTTGCAGTTGTAATTAACCGTGATCTCTTCGCCTTTCTTGATCTCCTTGATCGCGAAGAATACAATTGTCTTGTGCACGTAATCGTGCTTGTAGCGGGCGTTCGGGGTGTAGCTGTGGTTACAGAACTCGCACGGGCTCATAGCGATCGCGAGCGTGTTGACGCTGGGGTCGTCAGGATCGCCCCAGTCAAAAACATAATCATTCAGGACTGTCTTTCCAACATATTCGAATTCTTTCGCCGTGATGATGATCACGTTGGCTATATCGATTATTTCCCCCACTTTAATATCCCGCGTGGCGAAGGCTCCCCGCCCTTTTTCCGCGCTGATTTGTTTGATTTCAAGCATAACGGACCGAGACTTCCTTATATTCGGGGCAAGATCCCGCGCCCGAATGATCGGATCGATCTCGCTGATCTAGAGGTATCGATCGGTAATATTTTAAGTTATTCTGTAAAGCGCTAAAATTATAAACCCATTGTTCGAAATTGCGGAAAATAGAGTCGAAATTTCGATGGCGAGTGAATAGGAACGAGACAAACCTGGAGCAACGCCAGGACATGCCTATCCCTCGTCAAGAATGGCCGTGATGCGCGGGGTTGTTGTCGGACAATATCGACTTAGCCAGGCTATTTCTTTTCCCCCTTCGTCCCCGCGTGAGGAAATCCTAAATGATTAATGCAATATCGTGGATATCCACGCCGCTGTCCTTGCAAGGTGGAAATGTTATATAGTTTTAAACGCAACTTTCATTGATACACGGGTCTCACGAGGTAATCGATGGATTAGATAGAACGTCCCGTACCGGGAAAAACCGACCAGGCAAACCATTATGATCATCGTCAAGGTAAACAATCAAGTCCATAGGATATACGTGGTGGACGCTCATAGCCATGTTGGCTATGACGTCGATTCCGTCAACAACCCGAACCCCATGGCTCCCTTCGGAACCATCGACTTCTACAAAAAAACCTATTTGGAAGTCATCAAGATGACCGGCGGGGCGGAATGGAAGTTCAATTCCCGTGGCATCAACTACGAGTTCAAAATCGTCCCGAATCTACCTGTTTACGAGATCTTCAAGCAAGCCGCGGCGAGGATCGATCAATACAAGCAAATGCTAGAAAAACTAGAAAACTCGTGGATGTTCGATTACGGCGTGTGTTTCCCGTTCCAGGACAAGTACCGGGCCGAGAGTCCAGAGGCATTGTACAGGGCCAGCAACGAGCGCATCTCGCAAGTGGTCACGAAGTTCCCTGTCTCACTCAAGATGATCGGCTATTGCCGCGTCCACCCCGACGAGGGACAAAAAGCATTGGACGAGATAGCCCATTCAGTGACCGTGAAAGGTCTCCGAGGCTTGAAACTGCATCCCCGCTCGGAGCAATGGCTCGATCACGTCAATAGCCAAGCCGCGATGAACGTGCTCGTCCAAGCCGCCAAGTTTTCCTTGCCGGTCATCTTCGACACGCGTGGCAAGGATTCTATCTACACGATACACGAGCTCACGAAGGCAACCAGGGGTTATCTCGAACGCAGCGCCCCTGCCCTTGTTCCACACCTCAAGGTCATCATTGGGCACTGCGCGGCGGGCAATTTCGACGATGCAAAGACATATCAAGCCATTTCCGACACGAACAATTACGGCGAGCTCTCCATGGTGAGATCGCCGGAATTCGACCAGTTCATCGTCGATTTTATGAAAAAGAGCCCTGCGGGAAAGAACTGGTCACAGCATATCCTTTTCGGCAGCGACTTTCCCTACTTCTTCGAGCGACACGCGAAGGATATCATCTCCTTCTTGCTTTCCAAATCATTTTTCGACGCGGGCGGCACGATCGAGGATGTCAAGAACATTCTCGGCGGAAACTTGCTCCGGTTATTGCCGGACTATAACCTCCCCCCAAAGCAAGCCACGGCCATTTCGAACCCGGTCGCTGTTCATGCCACCGGTGGCAGCACAAAGGCCTTGGAAACGGTTTCGCAAGTCGTCGTTGAGGCCATCGGTGACCCGACCGTCGACATCACCCGCCTCGTGCCCATGTACAGGGAGTCCTATGGCAATTACCGGAACGAATACCTGCTCGGCACGCGGTTCACCGTGAACAACGAGCAGAAGGACGTGTTGATGGCGTGCATTAACTTGATCGGCGACGACGTGTACGCGCTCGGGCCGCTTGGCACCGGCAGCACGTGGAACAAGTTCGGGTATTCCTATTTCGACGTCGACGGGATGATCGCGTTGAAGGGATTCACGAGCATCAACCCGGTAGACAAGCCAGAAGATGCTTGGAAGCTCATCAAGACTATGTTCTCCGAGCCCAAGGGTGGCCAGAAAAAACTGCAGCCTATTCGTCCCCCGACGAAGCCCATAAAGGGTGGTTTTCCCGCGGGGATGAAGCCCATCAAGCCTGCTTCACCGGCTGGAGCTTGAGCTTGCGTTTTCCCCTTTATCTCATCTTCTTTTCAAATGCTCCACCTAGCCCTCCGGAAGGCACCATGTGGATTCGAAGGCGACAGGTACTTTGACGTGAATGGGCTTTATTCACGACGAGTTTTTTTTCCACGTTGAACTCATTGCATCCAAGCGTTCCACCGAGAGATAGAAGAAAGATCCAGCTGGCTGACGCCAGCCGTTCTATTACAAGCTTTTTTATATTACCGCCACGCCTTGCACCAATCAGATCCCCGCGTCGTTTAATGCCGGCCAAGTTGCCCGTCCGCGCATACCATCTCGAGCTCGCTAGTTCCGGGGTTGGATTTGCTCGCATAGCACGAGAAAGAAAACATAGTCGAGAAAGAAGGCGTGGTGGATCGAAAAAAAGATGAGAAAAAGGAATGACGGGCAAAAAAGGCCTCGTTCAAATACTTAATCCTTGATCGTCTCCAAGAGCGAAACGATGCGGTAGATCTGGGTTCTCACGTGCACGGGGCAATTCGGATCCACGGATACATCCTCAAGGCGCGAGATCGCATTGCTGGCACGAACGGCGGCTGTGCCTTTGCCTTTATGCAAATCGGCTAAGGCATCATCCGCACATTTTCGTATGTTTCTTGGTACCGTGTTGTTATCGCTGATCTTCTTCAACATAAAATCGATTTGCTGCACGGCTTGGCTGTTATCCTCGGCCATTGCAAAAACCACCTTAAAAGGCTTCTCGAGAATGTACAGTGGAAAAGGAGTGAATCCTTTAAGAAAAGCGAATCGGTTTTCCCCTGGGCACTAGATGCCGCCACGGCAGTAAAAAAAAGAGTATAAAGGGCGTGTCTTTACTTGGCGTCCCACTTGCCCTCCTTCCGCAGTTTCGCCGCGATCTCGATGCCCCGCTGTTTTAACGTGACATAGTCGGTTTTTGCGACCCGGTTCAGCGGGATCTGGCCTGACTCCACGATCTCCCAGTGGCTCGGCCGCTTGTATGCAGCCATCTCTTGCGCGACCTTCTCGAGCTCCGCGACGGTCACGGTCTGGCCTGGTGCCTTTTCCACGAAGGCCATCGCTCCCTCGGTGAAGACCTCGTGGGGAATCCCGACAAGGGCGACGTTCAAGACCTTTCCCTTCATGTTCTGGACGATGAAGTCCTCGATCTCGGGCGGGTACACCTGGTAACCCTTGGGCTTGATGACGAACTTGGCCCGCCCTGCGAAGTGAAGCCCTTTCTCGTCGTACGTGCCGAGGTCACCCGTGTAGAGCCAACCATCCGTGGATATGGTCTTGCGGGTGTTTTCTTCGTCGTTGAGGTATCCGAGGAAGGTTTGGGGCCCCTTGAAGCATATCTCTCCCACCTCGCCCTTTTTCTTCTCGTCTCCGGCCGACCCGTCCGGTTTCATGGGATCTCTTATGGAGATCGGGTACAGCGGGGAATCGAACCCTATGCTCGAGAGAATGTCGTCGACACTGCCCCCGTGCGGGGTATAGGTCACGAAACCCGACGTCTCGGTCAGGCCGAGGCCGCTGCCGAACTTCGGTGCCATCTTGGAGAGTTTCTCCAAGAAATCCCTGGTGACGGCTTGGCCCCCGTAGAGGGCGAAATCCAGCGACGACAGATCGTAATCCTTATAATTCGGGAGCCGCCACTGCATCGCGAAGAGCGCGGGGATCTGGCCGATCGCCTTGGCCTTGTATTTCTGGACGGCATCGAGGGACTTCGCGGCGTCGAAGATGTGCAAGATCACGGCGATGCCACCGGCGTATATCGTCGTGGCGAGCTGCTCCGTGACGCAGCCGACGTGGCTCGGGGGCAAGTTCACGATCATGACCATGTTTTCTTCCATCCCGAACCCGACCGATAGGCAAATGTTCTGCACGAGGATGCCCTCGTGGCAGAGCAAGGCGGGCTTGGGGCGTCCCGTCGACCCCGTCGTGAAGATGATCAAGCAAGGGTCGCGCTTTCCCACTTTCTTCTGCGCCGCCTTCACCTTCCCGAGCAACAGGCCCTGGACGATGAATATCTTCTTGATGTCTGCGGCCCAGTCCTTCACGAACTGCGCGCCCTCGATGATGCCGTCCTCCTTGCTGCCCTGGAACTGGATCCAGTGCTTGCACGTTTCCCCGTGCTTTTTCTTGATTTCCTCGACCATGGGCCTGAAGTCGTTGACCGGGGTCTTGCCAAGGAAAAAGTACGCCTTCGGCTTGGCCTGCGTGAAGCAAGCGTCGACTTCCGCCACCTTGAGCCGCGGGTCGAGCGGCGCGATGATGGCGCCGATGCGGTAGCACGCATACATCAAGAAGACATGCTCCTTCAAGAGCACCAGCGTGGTCGCGACCACGTCTCCCTTCTTGATGCCCATGCTGAGTAGCTTCGCGGCCATCGCCTTGGTCTTCAATGCGAATTCCTTCCACGACACCTTCTCGCCGGTGTCGTATTCAATGATGGCGATGTCTTCAGGGCGTTCCTTTGCGTATTTATCCACGTAATCAAACATGCGGGGCAAGAGTCGTGCATATTGTCTCTTGCACTCCTCATCCATCTTCGGATCTTTCATTTTCGTTCACGTTCTGGTGTTGATCGAGCAATAATCAACCTCGAACCTACATCGGCCAGAATGGAAAAAAAGCTTCATTTCAGCTGCGTTTGAATCGGGATGCCAGAAACATACTTTTTCTTGTACGTGTCCATGTTGCTGGTGAATTCTTGCATGAACCCGTTGAACTGCAGGATGCTGACGATCGGGACGAAGAAATCGCGAACAGGCGGGTCAAGCAGCGTCACGACCATGGGCATGATAATGCACTTGTTCCACTGGAGGTTCATCTCGAAAAGCAAGTCCGAGAGCACGGGCAAGGTCTCGCCGAGGGCCACGCAGCGTTGGTATTGCTCGTTCGCGGCTTCCAGGATCCGCGCCGTGCTCGAATTGGTGTGATAATCCCAATTCTTCGCGTCTATGAAGAAGATGAAGTGTTCCTTCGAGCGCTTGTCGATCGCAACGACGTCGACCTCGTGCCGCTTCCCCTTCCCATCTAAAAACCTGTAGTTCTTCTTCGTGGCGTAGCCATTTTCGACCATGGCATGTTGCACGAGCTTCTCGAAGTCCGTCCAGTGCAACAGCGACACGTCGGCGAGGTCGACGTCGAGCGAGTAAAGCATGAGCCAGAGCGACGTCTTGTCCACGACCTTGACGGCCTTCTTGTCCCCTTGGCGGTGGATCGAGATGGCCTCGCCGCTGGCGCCACCGATGTACTCGATCAAGTCGTCAAGCTGCACGTCATCGCTCGAGTCCGCGGTGTAACACTCTCGCAAATCGTCAAAGGGAATTGCAATTTGCGGCGTTTCCTTGGTTTCGCGCAATATCGCCGCGATGATGGCAGCGATGGTTCCCCTGTATTGTTCCATCATCAACATTCACCGGGCGTCGTTGGTTCAGATCACATTTAGCGTGAAAAACTTCTCCTCGTAGTAGCGCGTCTGGATTTGACAATCCTTCCCGAGCTCGATCGTTCCCCTCACGTCGATCGTGGCTCCTTCTTTTTTGCTCGCCGGGATGACCTTGATCGAGCCGGATTGGATCTTGAGCTCCTTGAGGGTCGTGGGAGCCTTGATCTCCATCTCCGGCGGGATGATGAGCTTGAACCGTGATTTCAGCGGGTAGATCCAGCATAGATACTCCTTCGTCGTGGCGTTGAATGACAGTATCTTGATCTGGCTCTTGTAGGCCTGGCTCGCGGCATCGAATGCCGTGAACGACTCGTGCGTGTTCTCTTTCTCGAGGGGTGCGTTCGTTTGCTCCCATGACTTGTGGAACACGTCGCCCACGCACGTCGGGATTGTCTGTTGCATGATCAAGCAGATCAAGTAGATCTTTCCCTCGACCCGGTTCGCCTCGTCCGATTCAGCCGGCAGCACCTTGTACACCTGGGTCAAGATCGTGAGGGCCAGCTCGTGCTGGCCGAAGGAAGTTAGCTCGTCGCAGAATTGTTCGATGTGGAGTAACAAGGCGCTGAAATATTCCCGGGTGCAACGCAATCCGGTCTCCGTGTATTCGCAGTTCCTGCCCGTGGCATTCGTCACCTCGATGCCCTTCTGGTCCTTGTACTGCGAGATGGCGATCAAGAGGTACACTTGATCGGGCGAGATCAAGCTCGGGAGCTGGCGTTTTCTGATGGCATTGGCAAGGAAATCGATCGTCGCCGCGATGTAATTGCGGTCAGTGAATCCTGTTATGATGGCAAACGTCGCCTCGGCGATCAAGATGGAGAAATAAAGCCGGTGGGTGCTCGGCTGGTTTGCCAGCCCTTGCACGATCGCCTTGGCAAGCGCCATGTACTTGTACGACGCGGGCAAGTCGCGCCCGAGAAAGCACCGCTTGAAGGCGTCCAGGTACAAGCGAATCAAGTAAATGGAGATGTAGTTGTAGAACCGCGTGAAATCCGTCGGCTCGTTCAGCGAGCGAGCGAGCGTGTTGAATGCCAGGAAGAGCTCGTGCAGGCGCCCGTCGATGGTCTCGAGGAAATCGTCGTTCGAAAGCGTGAGGAGGCCCTTGACGATAGCGAGCGCGGGCTCGTAGATGACGATATCCTTCCCGAACGGCTCGCCCGTGATAATGTATCTCTCGAACGCCTGGATCGTGCCTTGCTTGAAGAAAGGCTCGATGTCCTCACGTGTGAGCCTTATGGCGTTCTGGATCTCGGAGAAAAACGCATCGAGCTGGCGGATCGGGGGCCTTCCCATGCTCGTTCGATACGACGTGAAGTATTGAAACAAGAGCTTCGCCGTCGCGGCGATCTCGCTTTGTACTTTCTTGTCGTCGGTCACCCCCAGCAAGACCGTGAGGAATACTGCCGGGTCTTGCACCCTCACGTCGTCTTTCAAGAAGAAATCAGCCGCCCGCTGCACGCCCTCGTCGTTCGACACGATGATGATGTCCGGGTGCTCGCCACGATTCGCGTAGTCTTCATGGAGATGCTTGGCGATCGTGAGAACCTCCAGGTCCGTGACCTCATCTACGTTGAACCAGCGCATGTCATGCCGTCGCTGGCTGTTTATCCACTTGAGATTCAAGTAAAATGGATCCTTGTTGACATCGACCGGGGGTTGCACCTTGAAGTTGATCTCCAGGTACATGACGAGCGTCGGATCGAACCTGTCCAGCTCGGCCATGACGCGGGAACAGAGCACCATCGTGATGTTGTTCTCGAGGAACGATGCTTGCATGCTCTTGATGAAATCGGCGATCTCGTCGAACGAGCGGACCACCTGCATGAGCCCGACGAAGAAATTCGTGTCGACGATGGCGATGGTCTCCTTCATGTTCATTCACGTGTTCTTTTCACGCGCCCGATATCTTGATTCTTTTCAAAGATGAATAGACCGCATTCACGAGACGCCCCTTCCGGCGGTCTGGAAGCAATGACAAGTTCATCTTGTTCATGGCATAGGCAAAGCTCATGTGGTTGTCCAGGTCGATGGTGCAAAAGCTACCGCCGAGCCCGCCCCAGCCGATTGCCAGCGGAATGGTCCCGTCGGCCATCTTCAACGTGTTGATGGCCCAGCCAAGCCCCATGCTACCGTTCGCGATGAGGTAGCCCTTTCCATTGAACTGCGAGGTCGCGGTCTCCTTGATGGTCTCGGTCGAGAGCAACCGCTTGCCGTTCAATTCACCATCGCACGCAATCATTGCTCCAATCTTGGCCATCGATCGCGCGTTGCCGTTCCCGTTCGACGACGGGAGCTCGGCCTTCTGCCACCTGGGCTCCCGGTGAAGTGTTTTTATCAATTCGACTGGAATTTTCGGATTCCTGGCAATTTGTATTGCAGTTGGCTTCCCGAGCAGCCTGAACAAGAAGTCGCTGTTGACCAGGCCGAACATGGTGCACCGCCTTGGTGCTATCAACTCGGCAAGCCTGGGAAACTCGGTCTCCGGCGTTCCGATGTGGAAATCCGCGCCGAGGGGGCGCGCAATCTCGTCACGAAAGAACGTTCCAATTGATTTACCCGATACCCGCCTGACGAGTTCCCCCACCAAGAAGCTAAACGAGGTCATCTCGTATCCGATGGCGGTACCCGGTGGCCAGAGCGGTGGCTGGCGCTCGACCAGGTCCACCATCTTTTCCCAGTTCGCAAGTTCCTCGATAGTCACCTGCTCTGGATAGGTGGAGACGCCGGAAGTGTGGCTCAAGATGTGGCGCACGAGCACGTTTTCCTTGCCGGCGCGTGCAAACCCGGGCCAGTACTTCGCGACCGGGGCATCGTAGTCGACCAAGCCCCTGTCGGCAAGGACATGGACGCAGATGGCGGCCATAACCTTCGTGGAAGAAAAAACGCAGACGAGCGTGTCCTTCTCCCACGGCCGAGTCTTTGCAGCGTCCGCGAACCCGGCCCAGATGTCAACGACGGGCTTCCCGTCCAGGAAGACTGCAAACGACGCGCCGACGTCCTCGCCCGTGAAAAAATGGCGCGCGAACGTCTCCTTCACCAGGTCGAAGCGCTCGTCGCATGTACCCCTAACATCGATTCCAGCCATGATGTATAGCTATCCATTTTCAATAAAAAGAATGTTCATAATAGGCGATTGCCGTTCTCAGTGAGAGATCTCGACTTTGCTGAAGATACGATCGAACCGGCTGATCACGTCGTCGATGATCGCGTCGGTATGGGCCATCATGGTATAAATGCGGCTGCCAGCAAGAGTGATGATGCCCTCGGCCATGAACGCGGCGCCCATCTCTTCCATCATCACCTTGCGGGCCTTCGCTGATTCCATGGCACCTACAATGTTTAAATCGACGAACATGGCACCGGACGTTTCCAGGTGGACGATGGATCCCTGGTTATATACCACGTATGGCAATTGGCGCTTCTCGATGATATCCTTCAAGCCCTTCGCGAGCCTGTCACCCGCGCGCCCCGCCTTGATGGCGGCATCTGTCCTCTCGAATTCCTTGATCGCCCAGTACCCGGCCACGCAGCTCAAGGGATTTGCGGACAGCGTGCCCCCGACGTACGCGCGTTTCTTGCCAGATTCCACGCCTG
This sequence comes from Candidatus Sigynarchaeum calidifontis, assembly GCA_030587475.1. Taxonomy (GTDB): domain Archaea; phylum Asgardarchaeota; class Lokiarchaeia; order Sigyniarchaeales; family Sigyniarchaeaceae; genus Sigyniarchaeum; species Sigyniarchaeum tengchongense. The sequence goes on along the minus strand of JAUQYZ010000114.1, from coordinate 14,847 downwards.
CCGCGCAGTAGGAAATGATGTCCTTGCGGCCGCCGACGCCACCTGCCATGGGATAGCCGCCCGCGACGCACTTGCCGAAGACCGTCAGGTCCGGCTTGACGCCGAAGTACCCTTGCGCGCCCTTCAAACCCACGCGGAACGCGGTGACGACCTCGTCGAAGATGAGGAGCGCCCCGTACTTGTCACAGAGTTCCCGGACTTGCTTCGCGAAGTCGAACGGAACTGGGCGCGTGCCGCTCTCGGGACCGAGCGGCTCGAGCAACACGCACGCGGTGCCACCCTTTGCAGCGTTTTTTTCCATCTGTTTTGCTAGCCCGTCGATGTCGGTCGGGAAGAACTCTTGCGTGTTCTTGTTGCAGTCCCGTGGGATGCCGATGGCCTCCGCCGACGAGCTGCCGGGTATGTGCAGCCCGTAAACGAGCTGGTCGCTCCAGCCGTGGTACGCGCCGCCGGCCTTGATGACGGCGCTCTTGCCCGTCGCCGTGCGGGCGAGCCGTATCGCGGCCATGTCCGCCTCGGTGCCCGAGCCGAGCATGCGGAACATCTCGCAAGACGGGTAGTGCTGCTTGATCAAGTTCGCGAGCTTGAGCTCGTACTCGTGGAACAAGCCAGTGATGGGCCCACAATCGTGGAGCAATTCGATGACCTTGTCGCGAACGGGCTTCCAGTTGTTGCCGAGAATGGTCGGCCCGCCGGCGCACAAGAAATCAACGTACTGGTTACCGTCTATGTCCCACATGAACGCGTCGTCGGCCTTTGAAATGGCGATCGGGAACGGGTGGTTGAAGGCGAGGTTATGCTGGACACCGCCCGGGATCGTCGCCTTCGCCTCGTCGGTTATTTTTTTCGATTTCTTGCACTTTTGCTCGAAGTAATTCAAGTATTCCTTCATTGCATCGTGTTTAAGCTGCACCAGCGGGGAGCTGGCGAGCCTGTTCAGATCGGCGGTCACCTTTTGCCAATCTGGATAAGAGGTAATCGCGTACTCTTGGGTCATGGGTGCTTCAACCGGGAGAAATGAATCTTGCTACCAAGGAACATAGATTGCTGCAAGGAATGTAAATGCGCCTTCTTAAAAAATCGATCGTGCTGCGCTGTCGTGGTAGAGGATTTTTTCTCAAATGCCACCTTATCCTCGCGCAGTGCAGAAACATGGAACTGGTCGAGATCGACGGGAGTCACGGGGAAGGGGGCGGTTCTATCTTGCGCCTCTGTGCCGCGATGGGCATCATCTTTCAAAAAAAGGTACACGTGTACAAGATCCGCGCTAACCGAGACAAACCAGGCCTTCGCGAGCAGCACCTGATGGGCTTGCAGGCCCTCGCGTCGCTGTGCGGTGGCAAGCTGGAAGGCGGTGCCGTCGGATCCACGGACATCGTGTTCGAGCCCGGCACCATCAAGCCCGGCAAGATCGCCATCAAAATCGGAACCGCCGGGGCCATCGGGCTGGTCTACCAGATCTTGTCCGTCGGGTGCGCTGCCTTTCAAGCTGCCGGGGGCGAGTGCGTCGAGGTCGACATCGCTGGTGGCGGGACGTTCAACAAGTGGGCGCCGGCATCGAGCTATATCCGCGGCGTGTTGATCCCGCTGCTCCAGCGCATCGGATTCAAGTCGGAACTAGATGTCAAGAGGCATGGCTTCTATCCCAAGGGCGGGGCCGCCGCGGGTATCAAGTTTTTTCCCGTGACATCGCTGAAGGGGCTCGTGCTCGACGCGCGGGGCGAGATAACGGCCATCCGCGGCGAATCCGTGGCCACGATACACTTGAGGACCGCAAGGGTCGCCGAGAGGCAGGCAGCATCGTTCGTCAGTGCGATCAAGGCGAGGATCCAGCCGAAGGACATCAAGATAGAGACGCAATACGTCGACGCGATGAACCCCGGTTCGGGCATCACGACATGGGCGATAACGAGCACCGGATGCATCATCAGCTCGGGCTCTACCATCGGCGAGCGCGGGATCAGGTCCGAGGCGGTCGGGCAAGACTGCGCGCGCGACTTGCTCAAGGTCTTGCAAGGGTCACACGCTGCGACGGTCGACGAGTTCACCTCGGACCAGCTCATCCCGTTCCTGGCACTCTCGAAGGAACGTTCAGTCTACATCGCGCCCAAGCTCACGTCGCACGCGAAGACCAACATCGACATGATGCGGATGTTCATGGATCGCCCGATCAACGTGCAAGAAATGCAAGACCACGTGGTGTTCGAGTTCCCGGCCGTGGCATGACCGCTGGAAATAGGTTCCACCTATTTGCTCGCCTTGATGATTTCTACCAGCCCTTTATCTTCCATGTATCGCGGATCCGGCACGAGGGACTGCCAATTGCCTCCCGTTCGCATCAACTCCCTGGCGTTCGACCCGTTGAGGCTCCCGACTTCGAAGGCCAGTTTCTTCCCCAAGCGAATGCCGGCGCCGGTCGCGAGGCCACGAACCCAATCGTTGTTCGAGTGCAGCTCGATCGCGTCGCCGAAAAGAAATTTAATGTTCTGCATCCACAAGCGCTCGTCGTGGATGTCGGGAATGGGGATGAAAAACACGTTTTTGAACCCGAGTTTCTCCCGTTCTATCACGTGCTGGATCGCGTCCCGTCGCTCGTTGTAAGACAACGGGTTGCGCCCGTCACGTGAATATTGCGCGCTGCCGATGGCGACGATCACGTCCCGGGCCTGCTTCTTGATTTCCTCCAAGCATTTTAGATGCCCGCGGTGGAACGGCTGGAAGCGACCCAGGAACATCGGAATGCATCCCGATCGCTGGCTGGATCGACCCGTGCTCCCGACTTTATCGCGCCATTCCTTGAATGCACGGAGCCCGTCGCACCACTTCCAGTAGGACTGCCAACCATCCAGCCCTTTCAAGAACGCATCGAACCGCGCTTCGTTCTCAAGCAACACGCTCCAGAGATTAATAACCGGGCCGACGAAGCGCTCCGATCGCAGCATCGTGCGGAGCGCGGTCGCGTCGAACCATCCCGACCGTTCGGTGACCTCGGAAAGATCGGGGCGTATCTCTTCCCGATCGGCCCTCGCCACGAATTCGAACTTGATCTCGTTGACCTCTGGATCCTGGAAGAACGTCCACAAGCGCAGCTGGTCAGGCATGATTTCCACGCCCATCTCTTCGACGAGCTCGCGGCACATCTCCTCCTTTATCGTGGCGAGGCTCATGCCTTGCCGGGCCTTGATGTGTCCCGAGGCGCTGTCCGTGAAATGATTCGGGTAGGTTGCCTTGCTCGCGGCGCGCTGTTGGACAAGGAACTTCCGGGTCTTCGGGTTGTACACGAAGGCGCCAGCGACAACGTGTAAATGGGGCGAGGCATCTTTTGCATCGCGCGGCACGGGCTTGTTCTCGAAGTTTCCCGTGTAAATGTCGAACAGTGAGGGCACGGCGGCGATATATTCTGTTTCCTCATGGACGTCCATGGCGTTTCACCTGGATAGAGCGGCCGCTCGACGCGATCCCCAGCCGGGCCGCAGCGGAACCCTGGTTTATCGCGATCTCGAACCTGTTTTCGGAGTTGAGCAAGCAGAGGAATTCCCCCTGGCCGACGTCTGCATAGGTCCGCTTGAACGGGGCGCTGATGGTGGAGCCCATGTCCTTGCCACTACCCTGGAAGCAGACATCGAGGACGTCGCCAAGCAGCATGCCCGCGTTCCCGAGCTGCTCCTCCCCCACGTTCGTTATCACGTTGCCGAACCGGTCCGAATAAAGGACGGCACCGGTGATGGTGCCACCTTCACCTACCTTGCTCGGGGGCGGCATCTCGAGCTTCACCACGCTGCTAGGATCCATGGCCGGGCCCAGGTCTGCGATATCAACCCCTGCTGCAACGTGCGCGGCGACAGGACTCATTATGTCCCTGCCGTGGAATGTCTGGGAAGTGGTCTCCAGCCAGTACCGCTTGTTCGCGAGCGAGACCAGCAAGTCGACACCTTGCGCCTTCATGACGGGATCCAGCAGGCCGTTGTCTGGGGCTATGAAGATCTGCCCCTTCGATCGTGTTCGCAGGCAGAGCATCTTGCGATTGGTGCCGACGCCGGGATCGACGACGGCAAGGAAGATAGAACCGCCCGGGAAGTACCCGCTGCAGTTTTCGAGGAACAGCGCCGCCTCCATCACGTTTTGGGGGGCGATCTCGTGCGACAAGTCCACGATGGAACACGAGTCGCATATCGACATGATGACCCCCTTCATGCTCGACACATAGCCGGCCTTCGTGCCGAAATCCGTTAAAAGGCCAACGCGTTGCGGCATGGATGTCACGGGAAAAAAATGAACGGGTACGATCAGAACGAGCGATTCTTCTTCTGGTCGGCCTGGTAGAATTCCATGAGGCCTTGCGATTTCTTGGCGAATTCATTCAGCGTGTCAAGATCACCGAGCCGCGAGGCCACTTGGGATGCCTCCCTGAAAAGATCCGACGCGCGCTTGATGTTCTCCTCCCGGAGCGCTTTCAATGCCCTGGCTTCGAGGTCGAGGATGTTCTGGATGAGTTTTGGCCGTTCCGAGGCCCGTTTCAAGTCGTCTTGCAGCCTTGCGGCCATGTCGCCCTCTTGGATGCTCAGCGCGAGATCGACGGCCTCCATGTAAAGTTTTTGGGCCTCATCGATCTTTTGTTGCTTGAGCAGCTTGGCTCCTTTCTCTATGAGCCTCAGCAATGCCTGGGGGACGGTCTTGGCCTTGTCTAGGAGCTCGTTCGCCTCCTCGATCTTTCCCTCGTTCATCAAGCCCTTGGCGCGTTCCTTGAGGCGCGTGAAGATATCCGAGCTGACTTCGGCTGGCTTCTCGGTACCAGTCGCGGATTGCGATGCGAACATGGCAGTGATGATCGAGTCGAGGTCAGATTGACTCTTGTTGAGATACTCGGGCAGCTGCGTGCAAGCATCGATGATGAGCTTCTTGAAATCGTCCGGGTTCTCTTCCTTGTCCAGCTCGACGCCGACAATTATCTTCACTGCCTTTTTTGCTTCCCGGAACTCGTGCAATCGGGAATACAAGATCGTGTCTTTCGAAGTAGGTACAGACGAGAACTCCTTCCCCTTGACGTGGGACATCTGGATCTTCAAGAGAATGTTGTCATTGATGGGTGAATTGCCCTCCTGGAAAAACTGGCTCTTCACGACCAGCCCCTCGTCCGTTTCCTGGAGCAAGAATATGCCATTCATGGATAGTTCCTCCGACGATATTTCGGCGCGCTATTCCTTCTACTTGCTGCTTAATAAGGAAGACCGAGATTAGAATCTTAAGTTAGACGTTTAGATATCATACAGGCCGAGATCTATGAGGACAAGACCTGGTCCTCCGTGACGACCAACTGCGATCCACCGCCCGTCAAGCGAGGTCGTTAAGCTCCCATCATAACTATCTTCTTCACCCGTGCCAGCAAAGGCGACCCAGATAGGCTTATCGGGTCTCTTTCTATCCAAGGCTTCGATAATCCCACCTTCGTGTAAAATGACTATTATATCAGTTTTACCAATAAATTGTGCACCTACAGTTCTGAAACCCGCACCTTTCACTTCTCGATCCGCATACCAATCGTATCCGATTACTGGACCAACCGTCCATTCGCCGCTGCCATCAAACGACGTGACTCTGGTGTTATACAATCGTGCACCCTCACCGCTGCACGTTAACAACCAGTGCCCATCATTTGAAAAGCTTAATTGAAAGATCGTGGTAAAAGTAAAATCCATCTCGCCCGGTTTCCCCCACCATGCTGGCCTCTCCCGTACAGGATACTCGGTGACTCTCCTCACCTTCCACGGCCGCGCCCGAGTATCGATCACCAATAGAGGATCGACCACTTCTCGGTGCGTCCCCATACCACACGCAATCCAACGGCCGTCGGGCGAAAAAGCGAGTGAATACACGCGAAAAATGGAACGTATCTCCTCAATGGTGTGCCCGAGCTTTTCGAATGGATATGTCCGACCCGTTCTTCGTTCTTCATCTTCTTCTGATCTCATAGTTGTATCATCAACGAAGGGACGACCTGCGCTAGATAGATCTACTTCAGCCATAAGTGACCCCGTCTCGACGTCCCACCCCCGGACAAATCCGTCGGGGCCACTACTTACGACAATCCTCCCGTCCGGGGAAGCCGCGACCACTGCATCGAACCCGTGCCCCTCACCACCTCCCTCAAAGCTCCCCCCCTTTTTCGCTCCATCCTTTAGCCATCTCAGTGCTCTCGTTGCAAGGTCCCATAAATAGACATTACCCTTCCGATCTCCGGCAGCAACGAAGCGACTGTCCGGTGTGAAGGCTATGTTATAAATCACATCACGAAGATGATTTCCTTCGGAATGAACCTCAGCTGTGTCTTTTTCGCTCAATAAGAATCCTCTTGAACGCTCGCTAGTATTTATATCAAATAGTTCAATTCCATTCGACCTACCTCCGGCGATAGTCCTATTGTCAGGGGAGATAGTGATTCCCATACTTCCACTATTCAACAGTCGCTTAGAAAAACACCCCTGGTCTAGCCTCGCGGCACGGATCAAGGCAGCAAACTTGGGAGAATACCCAAGTATCTCGGGATCGTAATCCTCAGCACCCATAACTTCCACGTAGTGTCACGGGTTTTTATGTATATTGGATCCGATATAAATAGAAAAAATGAGAGATCTTGTGGATTTTCCTAAGCAAGTGGCACATAACAAGTCCCCGTCGCGTATTGAGCGAATAGATCAAACAAACCATCCACAGATAACTCATCGATATCGATCGGCGGGTTGAGGCTAAATGCCCAGGTACGGAAGTCGAGCGTATTACCATTGGTGTCTTTTATGATGTTCCCGTAATTCCCGGCATATAGCAAAAACCACCGGCGGATAATGGCATCATTAGCGGCAGATTGTACAGCAATACGCCGAAGTATGCGAGGAATGGCTTGACATGTTCGCCGTGCCCCCCATCGTGGCCAAGGGAGAAAGCATCACCCTTTCGGCCGATGCCGAAGAGCGATACCATCCCAAGGAATACACTCGAAAATCAAAACTCTTCCTTGATGCCATAATTTATGGGACACGGCCGGATAAAATCTTGTATCCAAAAGAAGAGGAAGCTGCGGCGCACGTGGCACGATTGCTCAAGTATTTCTTCGAGGATATCTTGCCCCTCTGCACGAGCATACGCTTGCGGAAGTTCAAACACGCTCTCGAAACCATTCTCTCCAGATCCAACTCGCCGAGCAAGCAAGCCACCTATATCGACATGGTCAGAGAACAAGTGGATCTGCTCGGCGGAATCGACACGACTATGATGGAAGACACGATGGCTCATCCACTACTCCATCCCGTCTTCGGGGACGAACTCATGTTTATGCCCGCGTGGTTACGGGCTCTTAACAAAACTTTAGGGAAGACGGGGGAGGACATGCTTGCATCTTTTCACGAGGTCGGATCCTTCGATCCTTTCCCCATCTCAAACAACAAACCGCTATTCTTCTGGAACAAGATCGAGATAAAGAACGTGAAAGATAAATATCTCTCTAGAATCGGAGCGATTTCGCAAGTGACTTCCCACCCCGCCATCGTGACCGTTCAGCTAGAACCGATGGCGGTCATAGACAAGGACATTCCTTGTGTATTTGCGTATTCGATAGGGGATGAATGGTATAGGGAAACACTGCCTTCATGGCCAACACCAGCGCCAGGGAAAACGATGATATTCGAAACTCGATATCCTGACGGCATCCTCAGAACAGGGATGTCCGTCCATCTATTAAGGGGGTGGGAAGTAGTGGATGATGTAGATGAGGACAGCGATGACGAGTTCGAGGACTGAAAAGATAGAGCCGCGATCAGACACCCGGGCGTGGAAAAAAAGAAGGATATAAGACCTTATAATCCTAGCGCCACCTTGAGGGCCGCCGACTTCTCCGTGAACTTCGTGAGCACGGGATCGACCTTGCACGCGGACCAGCCGAACACGACGTGGTCCACGTGCAAGCCCGACTTGGGATCCTTGTTCCACGCGGGGACATACGCGAACGGGCGGAACCCGGCGGCGAGGAACGCCTCTTGCAAGGCGGGCTTGCTGGCGGGGCAGTACCCCTCGACGTACTGCACGCCCTTCCCCCGCAAGTACCCGAGCGCGAAGGCGAGGAGGGCCTGCGCGGTCGATGGCCGCGAGCAGTGGAGCTCCATGCCCTCGGCGTTCATGCACTGGCGGTTCACGTGGATGGCGAGCGACTCGCCCGACTTCTCGCACGTGAAGATGTACGTCGTATAGCCGAATTGCTTCTCGAAAGGCGCCACGTCGACGGTTGCCTTGCAGCGGATCTTCGTGGGCGGGGCGAGCTCCGCGACTTGCAGCTCGTCCTTGCGCATGGGGCGGTTCATGGCCCGGATCGCCTCGTAGAGCGGCACGAGCTCGGGCACGAGCCTGATGCAAGTGTCCCTGCCCTTCCACGCCGACGACGAGTAGATGGCCATGAGCACGGGGGTCTCGCGGCGGCCGAAGAAGACGTCCTTGCCGGGCAAGACGCCGCAAGGCTGGAGGCCGATGGTCTCGCACACGGCCTGGGGCTTGGGCGAGTCGGCGCGGGTCTCTGACCAGAGGAAGCGGATGTTCCCCTTGAAGTGCTTGAGGAGGTCCTGGAACGCGTCGCCGAAGAGCCGGGACGCGCCGCCCTTGCCTTGCCACGCGGGGCGCATCATCATGCCGCGGCTGTAAGCCCTCCAATGCTCGAGGTCGACGGTCGCGGACACGCAGCCCGCGATCTCGCCGTGGTCGGATTCGTCTTGTATCACGTACCAGTTGGCGTGGCCGGACGTCATGTCCTTGGACAAGTAAGCCGCGTCCGTGTATTCCTTGTACGTGTAGGTGCCACGGTAGACTTCCTGGTAGATGGTCTGGATGGCCGCGGCGTCGGCGGGCCGGGCGAGTCGAAGGGACGCCCAGGGCTGCGGCGGCGCGGCGGCCGGCTGGTAGTGCTGGACAGTTGGTATGGTAGATTCGGTGATTGCCATGATGGATTCACACGCGAAAGTGGTGCCGCGTGGTGGAAAAATTAAGCATTTAAGAGAAAAGGGGCTGAGTTACGACTCGGCAAGAGCGTATATGATATAAATAGCATGAAGAGGAATAATACGATGGGTGGATAGAGCCTTGACATCATTCAGAAAATCAGCAGAATCGTATTTATGCGCGGGTATCGCTGCCGTGATACTCGGGGTGATGATGTTTGCTGCCGCTCCGAAAAACCAAGACCCCGAGGGGGTACAACTCGTGGGAGGCGGGTTCGTCATCCTGGGAATAGTCATGGTCATCGGTGCAGGAGTCAAGATGTCTGCAAGGAGCGACACGCGGGCAATTGTCCGCGAGGATCCCTTTTTACACCAGATGCAGATGGCTCGATTCCGAGAATTTGCACGAGAAGAATTACATGAACTATTGCGCGCCGCGTCCGATGAGGGCACCAAGGCTAAGATTCAAGACATGATCAAGTTCATCGAGTGCTCGACTATGCTGGACGAGGCTGGACAATTGCTAGCACTACGGATACCCACCCATGTGAGATCCTTTCTGCGATGCAAAGACGCGTTGAAAACTGCGACGGATGAAAGCACGAAGCTCCGGCTGCAAAAAGAGATACAATCATTGGAAGATTCTTTGGCTTGGACGGGATTGAAGATTTAGGTGGGAGTGCGCGCCTGATCACCCTCGCGACTCATTATCGAGGACGGGATCGGTCATGTCCGGCAGCACCGCCATGGACTTGATGGCGGCGGCTCGCTCGGGGAAGCGCAAGAACTGGAACGCGATGGCGAAGGTCAACTTGAACATGAAGTACAAGCTCATGAGCGCTTGTTCGAGCTCGTCGATCGTGAATGTCTCGTTGAACCAATCTCGGTAGACGATGTGATACGTGCCTTCTCCCGGTCGGAAGGGTTGCTCGTCCTTGAGGTGGCCCGACCCGTTCCGGATCGGCCGGTAATAGCCGTGTAATATCTTGGTAAAGAAATAATCGACGTGAGAGTGCTTGTGCAGCTTGAGGTCCTTGTGTAGCGGGACGGAGGGACGCCGAGTGCTGTTATCGAAGTTCACGATGCCTTCCGACGTATTGTATTCCTTCCCGAGGTACGCGCCGAGATCGCGGAGCGGGTTCCGGTAGGCGATGTCACCCAAGCCGAGCAAGAACCCGACGATGATGGAGAACGCCTCGTATCCCTCGTGGATCTTCCCGTGGACGTGCTTGAACGACCGCATCATCTTCGACGCGGTCTTGATGGCCTCCTTCCGCCTGCCCTCGAAGGCCGAGAGTTCCCGGTAGAGCTGGTCCTTGTCGAACAGCGACCGGAAGTTCGTCTTCCAATCGTAGATGGCGCCGAAGTCGACGGTGTTGTTCGCCATGCTCTGGAGAATCGCTCCCGCGTCCAGCGCGTCGGCGTAGATCTCGTAGAGCGGGTTGTAATCGAGGATCCGGTATGCCCACGCGGTCGACAAGAATCGCTCGATCAGCTCGATGGTTTTCACCTTGTCCTTCTTGTCGGCAGCCTCGATGACCTCGAATAACTCGTCTATGAACCAGATGAGATCGAGTTTCGCCGCGTGGGGGAACGACACCTCCGGCTTCTTCTCCTCGACTGGCCCTCCGAGTACGATCGTGCCTTCCACACGTCGCAAGTCCGTGGGGAAAAACCCGATGTTGTTCACGAGCCGGAGGAGATGTTTCTGTAACTGGTCATCGACATGTTTTCCCTCGGCCTGCTTTGCCGCGATATCGGCGAATATGATCGCATATAGTCCCAGTCGCTCTTCCTTCGTGATCATCGACGTTCACCCTACAAGCCGCCGTACGAGCGCGTCGCTCCATTCCCCGCCGCCCCGTGGCACGAGCTGGAGTATCTCCCAGCCTTCCGCGACGAGGGCGGCCAGCACGTCGTCGATCGTGCCCTCGACCATGAGGAACGGCCCGCCCGCCGCGGTCTTGACCTGGTATCCCGGCTTCCCGTCCTTGCCGCTCAGGTGGACGAGGCCCAGCACCTGGTACTGGTAAGCCCTCGTTCCCTTGCGCGATGGCACCGCGCCCGTGCGCGCGCCCGTGCGCGCCTCGCCGATGCGTTCTTGCCACCATGCCGCGCCGTGCTTCTTTGCCGCTTGCACCGTGCGCGTGGACGCGTGGAACCGCTTTGCCAGGGTCCCGATCGTTCCTTCATTGCCCTCGATGGCCCGGGCGATGTCCCGCTTCTTCCGCAGCGCTTCGATCTCTTTCTCTCGGACCATGCCAGCTCGCCGGGTCGTGTTCGCCAGGATGACTTGATCAGTCATACGCATCATCGGGATATGAACCCTTCCGCCGGTCACGGGTCACGAGATACATGGCCCGATCAAGCCACGATCGACCAACATGGTCTCGGCCCGGATCGGAGCGGTCACGCAGATTTCTTGTTAAGGCAATCGTAGCGGTCATGTGCGATGTCTAATATTGCATCGTCAAGCGGAAATCGCTAGATCCCTCGGAATGATCACGTGACTCGCGGTCACGATGGGTCACGATGCAACATGGTCCCGCGCCGAATCTGCATCTTGCACGGCAGCGAGTCGCGGGGATCGGGAGAAAAACGACGCGCCCCGTGTCCCGTCTCGCGATTTCCCCATAGTGATCGATCCCCGTTGGTGGATCGGGGGCCTGGTACGGCTCCCCGATCCGGGGCCGATCATGCAGGAAAAAAAAGAAAAGGATGGTCACGCGAGCGAGTATCTCTTGTAGTCCGAATGCACGGGAAAAATATCTGGCAATTTCTCAGCCGGGCACTCGTCTCCTGGCGAGACGGTAGCGGTGGTTGCCTTTTCGATCGTGCACATGACGCGGTGCTGCATGCCGCGTATGAACTGCTCGTAGATCTCGATCGCGCCGTCCTTGCATCCCGAGCCCTTGAGGAGCTCGCCCGCCCGTAAAACGATGGCCGGTGCCGATGCTGGCAGGCTGAAGAGCGCCGGCCGGGTCTCCGCGCGTGTGTCGTCGATAGCGTCGATGGACAATTCAAATCCACCTCGGGATAGTGAAGGCGTTCACGGATTATTAAGCGTTTTGCACGGGCGACCGACTAGGTAGAAATCTTACGATGGATCGGAGGTATTCTTACCATCCGATCCGAGGTAGAACGCCACCTTCTCGAGCTTGATAGCACCCCCAGCTCCAGGCCGACGACCCAGCAGCCGACCACGAACCAGATCACTTGGTCGATCATACCCACGAGATTGTTCCTGGCTAGAAGAGAGAGAAACCGAGGGTTCGTTATCACGAGGGGCGGGCACGAGCCTCCTCGGAAGAACTTTTCATGCCACACTGCACCTTGAGAAAAGTAACGAGCCTGTCCATATCGGATCGATATTTTGGTTCCCACTTTTCCAGATCGACGGTCTTACGATTCGGAAGAATGATCGAGACGAATTCAGCAGCCCATATATTCAGATGGGGAATCCATCGTTCCACGACCTTTATATCCTTGATATCCTGGAACGCCATGATCCTTTGCTTGAGTATCAATCGCCAGAATATTTTTCTCACCACCGCGATGGTATTTGCCGGCTTGTCGATCCGTATCTCGTACTCGGTAGTCACTTGCACCATCATGAAGAAGAGAAAACAAATTCCCATCACGTACATCCCGATCGAGATACCACGTGAGCCTTGATCGGTTCCGGCAAGCGCTGTAAATAGCGATACCGAGAAAAAGACACCCGCGACGAGCGCTCCCGCTACGATCCATGTCAAAACTGCGCGTGTGCTTAATGATATGTGGATATGCACGACTCTCCCCTCGCCATCGCCTCTGCTGATCGTCACGTCGCGGATCACGGGAGACTCTTGCTCGGCAGGCATCCAGACGCACTCATCGCTTCTTGAGGTAGACCTCGTACTCGCACGACGGGTCGACGAGCCCGTTCTTCACGTAGACCCGCGGTATCCAAAAAATGTAATCCATGCCCATCTTGGCGGGCTTGCGAATGAACTTGACGAAACCTTGCTCGAGGCCGAGAGTGATGAAGCCGGTCTTTTGCTCGGTTTTCTCGATCGCGGGAGCTAGAGCTTGTTGTTGTTCCTTTTCGGGTTGTCTCGGTTTCTCGACGACATCGGCGGGCGTGGCGACGATGAGCGCGTCCCACTCGGCGACGGTCCTCGTCAATGCGGATGCGATGATGCCCTCGCCCACGCGATACTTGCTGCGGAACTGTAAATGGTCGGCGGCGGGTGCCGCGTCCACGTCGGCGCGGATCGCGCGGCGCTGTTTCATGCCTTCCAAGGTCATTTTCTTTCCCATGTGCGTTCACTGATCGAGTCCTATCAGAGACCCTTAAAAGGCAAATCGATAAATACCTCGCCCATGACTATAGAATACGTAATAGACGGGCTGCACGATAATTTGCGCCCCCGCCGGGAACCGCCCGCGAACAGGTCGAGAACGAGCATGCGCGTCGTGAAGCACGAGACACAAGTGACCTGCCCCTGGTGCAAGGCCGGGTCGAGCATGACGTTCCAGGATGCGCGTGGCGAGTATTGCATGGCGTGCAGGAAGGACTTGAAAACGGGAAGGCCGATGCTGAAGTAAACACCCGCGGGCGAGCCCCGGCCCCGAAAAGCCCGGCGCGCGGACCTACGTTTTCCCGCGAGGATCCTACATCGCGGCTCCCGAACCTCCTCCCTCTCCCTCAATGATACCTATCACCGCACGCCGGGCCGCCGGGCTCGCCCATCCCTCCTGGGACGCTTCCATGAAGACGTTACTGCATGGCATCGACTCTACAGGCAAGAGAGGCATGCGACTAATGTTGCATGACCGAGGCATTTTTATTGAGGGGCGCGTGAGTGCCGGGAGGATGGATGGCGTGCAAATGGCGGATGCCGAATCGTTTTTGAAAGCGATCGCTGACGAGACCCGCCTCCAGATAATCGAGTACGTCAAGGGATCGCCCCGCACCGCAGAGGAGATCCGTGCATTCCTCGGCAAGAGCCTGCCATTCACCTATACCACGCATTCGCCATCGGGGCGAGCGTTAATCGCTCCGGTGCTTCACCCAGCAGCCGGGCCATGGATCCTGCGGTTGCTGCACGGGTATGCACCTGCGCTAAAGTGTCTCGCCCGGATAGGGGCTTCATCAGGTCGCTGAACGAATCGTTAATCACGCTCCACGGGAAAGGAAACAACATCACCGTGATGGAGATGAGCAGGATGAACACGCCAAGGCCAAGGAACGCCATGACGACCGCGAACCTCGTGAAGAAATCCGGTGGCATCGAATGTTCACCAGCATGGTAGAATTCCGATTATTTTCTCATGAAGGAATACATCAGGAGAAACGTGCCCGCGTAAAACAATATCGGCCCGAGCAATATCGCGAACGGGGATAGCTTCGATAACTCGCCTTTTAACAAGTTGCCGACGACGACCGACAAGAACCAGACGATAAAGCCGAAGGCCGTGGCGAACGATTTCTTCCGGAGAGTACCGGTCGTTTTTATGCCCAGCATCACGTAGATCCAGACGCCACCGATCAGCCCGATGACGAAGGACAAGAGCACGCACAGCACGACCGCGGGATGCAGGATGACGAGGGTGTTGTACAAAGCATCCCCGGCCTTTGTCACGTCAGGGACCGAGTGGGCGATGACGAGCATCGCACTCACGAGAATGATAGTTATCGCCATGATGATCGAGATCGGGCATTTCTTGCGGTTTAGGAGGTATCTCTCGGTCGGAAACATGATGCAAAGAAACGGCAGGAGGAATAACAGGAACATGTAGACGATCTGGAAGGCGGGCTCGTAGATGCCGATGCCGATAACGACCAGGACGATCTGGATGGGCGCGGAAAGGAACGGGCCGATTTCCG
>JAUQYZ010000111.1 GCA_030587475.1 Candidatus Sigynarchaeum calidifontis | reverse complement strand
AGTCGCTCAGCCCGTTTTGTCCCGGCAGGGACTACGCGCGCTATATCTTGAAGGACTGTCCCCATGCACCCAACGCGGTCGCATTCTCCCCCGGAGGCAACAAGCTCGCCATGGACGAAGGATCGTCCTGGAGGCCGGTAGTCGCCGCTTGGATCATTGGAGGTTCACGCGATGACTTCCGCTTGCCTCCTTTTTGCCTTTTCGGTCGAACCGCAAGAATACATGCTCGCTTGCCGGCACCACGCGTCGACGGGTGCACGGGGCGCGTGCGGGTTCCCGAAGCCCCCCGTGTTCGATGGACGGGCAAAAAATGAACGTGGGAATTATGTCGAGCTTGATGGATAATTTAATAAGTTGGTCTTAGTGGTTATTATTTGAATTTTCAACATTCCCAGAAATAATTACGCTTCAAGGTCGAAAACGCCTGGAACGCATCGTGTTAGAAATCTTGCATCGTATCACATGAGTTTCAGCACCCTTCTCCCCCGTGGCATCCTATGGGCACGCGATCTTTATATGCACCCTTGCCAATGACACTGAAATTTCAATCTTGGTGCTTTTGAAGGCATAGAACCACGACTTTCGTACTCGTGGTCTTGACCTTCCCGGATCACGTAGATGACCTGTTGCCTGGCAAATGCACCGACGTTGAGCGCGCGGCCGCCGTGCTCGGCTTCTTGTCAATGTCCTTCCTTTCACGGCACGGCTTCAAGATTCATCGCAACACGTTTTCGTTCATTCACGCCTTGAAAAGCGAGTGTGGGGAAGGATGTGGTAAATAAAACACTGTCAAGGCAAGGTTCGCCTCGCAACCCTAAATTCAAATTACACACGATATTAATGCATATATCTCGATAACGTGCGCCGATCGTCTAGAGAGAATAGACTAATGGTTCTCAGATAGAGGCATGATGCGGCCCTGCCACGGCTGCGGCCCGGGTTCGATTCCCGGTCGGCGCATTTCCCTTTTTCCCATTTATCAACAAGAATAACCAAGAAAAAGTTTATTTTAAATCATTTTTATGCCGGAACCACGACTGCATCGACGAACAAGTCATATTCCTCGTTCTCGTCGAGATCATGGATCCGCACCTTCTCGACCTCGGTACCACCCGATATGGAAACGAGTTCGGCTTGTTTCAAGTGCTTGATATCCGAGCGCTTGACCTCGATCTTCAATTCATCGTTCGTGGCGAGATCCTTCAATGGTGATGCCAGGATGACTCGGCCCGTCACTTTCGTGAGTTCCAGGGCGAATTCCACGCTCTCGTGGTCGAACTCGACGACGAGCACGCGCTTGTCCTTGAAACGCTCGGGTTTTTCATAGCCGTGGTAAACCCCCTTGCCCGTGAACTCCTCAAGGCCGGGTATATTTTTTGCCTCGCCCGCGGGGCACGCAAACCGTGCCTCGCCTGGCTCGGCTGGGCCGTGCTTTCCCTCCTTGTAGTTCTTGATGGCCTCGTGGAGCGCGTCTGCGGCGAGGTTGGAGCAATGCATCTTGATCGGGGGCAATCCATCGAGCTCGTTGGCCACGTCTTGCCTCGTGATCTGCATGGCCTCGTCCAGCGTCTTGCCCTTCGCGATCTCGGTTATCATGCTGCTGGTCGCGACGGCGGACCCGCAGCCGAAGGTCTTGAACTTGATGTCGTCGATCTTCCCGTCCTCGCCGACCTTGATGTAGATGTCCATCAAGTCGCCGCAAACGGGGTTGCCGACCCGCCCCACGGCCACGTTATCACCTTCCAGCGTGCCGACGTTCCGCGGGTTCTTGAAGTGCTCCAGCACTTTCTTCGAGTAGTTCGTGCTTTTTGACATGGTATGCATCACGCCTCCTCTTTCTTCGTTAGTGGTGACAGGTCTCGCAGCCGCTTCACGATACCTGGCAGCAGCTCGAGGAACGTGTCTACGTCGTGTTGCGTCGTCCAACGCCCCAACGTGACCTCCAGCGAGCCGTGCGCCTCCTCGTGGAGCAAGCCTAGCGAGATGAGCGTGTGGCTCGGCTCCAGCGTCTTCGACGAGCAAGCCGACCCTGTCGACACGGCGACGCCCTTGGCCTTGAACGATATCAGCATGGATTCGCCCTCGATGAAGTCGAAGCGAAAGTGTGCGTTGTTCGGCAGCCGGTTGACCTTGTGGCCGTTCAAGTGCGACCGGGGCACGGTCTCCAGGACCTTCTCGATGATCTGGTCGCGCCACAGCTTCAAGCGCGTGCTCTCGGTTGCCATGTTGGCCATGGAGATTTCCGCAGCCTTGGCGAAGCCGACGATGCCTGCCACGTCCTCCGTGCCGGAACGGAGCCCGCGTTCTTGCCCCCCGCCGATGATCAGCGGGTTCACCGAGATGCCCTTGCGCACGTACAACGCGCCGACGCCCCTCGGGCCGTAGATGTCGTTCGACGAGAGCGTTAACATGTCGACGTTGTCCCGCTGCACGTCGATGGGAACTTGCCCCTCCGACGCGACGGCGTCAACGTGGAACGCGATCCCCTTTTCACGCGCGAGTTTCCCGATCTCGGCGATCGGCTGGATCGTGCCGATCTCGTTGCTGGCGTGCTGTATCGAGATCAATATCGTGTCTGGCCTGATGCGCTCGGCGAGCTTGTCAAGCCGCACGGTTCCCGTGAAATCGACCGGCACCTTCGACACCTCGAAACCATTCTTCACGAGGAACTTGGCTATGTTGTGGATAGAGATGTGCTCGACCTCGCTAATGATCACGTGCTTTCCCTTTTGCCTGTTCCTCGTGGCGAAGCCGACGAGGGCAAGGTTGCTCGCCTCTGTGGCACCCGACGTGAAGACGATCTCTTCCGGGTCGTTCGCGTTGATGAATTTCGCTATAACTCTCCGCGATGCATCGAGGGCCTCGGTTGACCAGTCGCCGACCTCGTGCAGCGATGACGCGTTCCCGAACTTCTCGGTCATGTATGGCATCATGGCCGCGATCACGTCCGGATCGACGGGTTTCGACGACTGGTAATCCAGGTAGACGACCTTTTCCGTGCCCACGACTTTCCACCTCATTCTCTTGGCGACGCGGGTTTCAGAACCACAGCGTGCCGCTGGCATCGAGAACCAGATCGTTGAGCGTTCCAGCGCCGACGATCTTCACGCCCTTGACGAGCTCGACCTTGTCCCAGCCGAGCATTTGTTTCGACGCTTCGCACGCGTAGACCTTGATACCCATCTGCATCGTCTTGTCGAGCATCTCCTTCACGCTCGGAAAAGACCCGAGCTTTATCAATTCCGCGGCACCTGGCTTTAGAATCCGCAGTCCCGCTCCCAGGTAATACACTACGGGCTCTAGTTCCATGGCCTTCGCGGTCTGCGCGAGCACCAGCGGCGAGTACTGGCGCTCGGGATTGTCGCTGGTTTGCACGTAAAGTAGCATCTTCTCGTTTTTCATGTCCCATTCACCTTCATTTAAGTTTTTTTATCAAGAACCGGAGTGTACCCTCGTTGTTCTCGAGCTTCACGAGCTCGTGGCCTGTCCGCTTGACGAACCGGGTAATGTCCTCCTCGGCAGCCGGGTCGTCGGCCAGCACCTCCAGCACCTCGCCGACCTTGATGGTATCAATGCCTTCCCGTGTCTTGAATAACGGCACGGGGCAGTAGAGGCCGACAGTGTCGAGGGTTTTGGATATTTTTGGATCCGCCATGGATTGCCATCTCCGAGAAAAGAAAGCTTCAACAGTGCATTATAACGTTCCCCTTCATTGCAAAAGCCCCAGGTGCAATAATTATTTTTAGGCATAAGCAAGATCGATCATCGATTGGAACATTCCGAGAGACGCGGGAAAGACAAGCCATGGAAGAGCCGGTTCTGAAGAACTATTACTGTAGCTTGTGTAAACGCTACCACGACATATCCTTGCCAAAGGACCTAGCGAAAAACCGTGAATCGTACCCTTTTGCTCATATCTTTCTCCACAAGCTAGAGCGCGGCAAGGACATAGATGATGTCGGTGCCGATATCTTGACGACCCTCTACATCGACGCGAACATGGCCATCCGGGGTTCCGAAGTCAAGAGGCTCGTCGCGTGTGACTTCATCTCGAAGGACGACTCGAAGAACATCGCCACCGAGTTGATGGAGGAGATGGCGCGGCTGCAAGACGATCTCACCAAGTTGCAGAAGGAAAACAAGGATCTCAGGGCAGAGATCGAACGGTTGAAATCGTCAAGATAGGCCGATTGGCAGCATGCAACCTTGCATGGGTGTAAACAAAAGTGGTTGCTCGCATCACGATCGCGGGGGCTGGCCACGGAGGGCTCGTGGCTGGAATCTTACTGGCACGAGACGGCTTTGACGTCTCGCTTTTCGAGCAAAAATCGCGTGATGCCTTGGGTTACCACTGGCACGACGACTTCTACCTGGAATCGTTCGACAAGGCCGGCCTTCCCCGGCCACCATCGTCTGACTTCACGCGAAGAAAAAACATCTCTTTTCATGGCCCGGGCATGACGCATGTTCTCTCGACAATCGTTCCCGAAAACCAGTTAGAAATACAGATGGATAGAAAGGTGCTCTATGCACGGTTACTTG
Organism: Candidatus Sigynarchaeum calidifontis; assembly: GCA_030587475.1. Lineage (GTDB taxonomy): Archaea > Asgardarchaeota > Lokiarchaeia > Sigyniarchaeales > Sigyniarchaeaceae > Sigyniarchaeum > Sigyniarchaeum tengchongense. The sequence continues at coordinate 477 of JAUQYZ010000111.1, read as the reverse complement.
CGCTCGCGGAACATGCCGGCGTGAAGCTGGAATTCAATTCCCGTGTTACCGGGCCGCTCTTGAACGGCCATCCCGAAACGGTTTGCGGTCTCGTCGTGGACGGCAAGGGGATCGAAGCGGATCTGGTCATCGACGCGGCGGGGCTTGGTTCTCCGGTACGGCGAGGGTTGCCCGCCGATTACCATGTCGCGCCCGAAATCGCTCCACCGGACATCTTTTACACGTACCGGGCATATTACCAGCTCTTGCCGGGCATGCCTTGCGATCCGGCAAGGTTTCACGTGTACTTCTTTTTCGAGGGCCTCCGCGGCATCGCGTGGTTCCGCGTCGTCGATGGACAAGCTGACGTGCTTTTCGGCCAGGTAGATCCACTGTCTCCGTCCATCGTGGAAGGGCTCTTGCGCGCCATGCGCCGCGAGCACCCCGCGCTCGGTGAAACCCGCACGCGAGGAGGCCAGTTTGTTCCCATCCCCGTCC
>JAUQYZ010000101.1 GCA_030587475.1 Candidatus Sigynarchaeum calidifontis | reverse complement strand
GTTGAAGCCTTCCGTGTTGTGTACCCCCGAACAGTTTCAACTCCGCAAACTTAGCCGGGAGATGACCGAACGGAAGCAACAAGCGACGGAAGAGATCAACGCGCTAAAGGTGATGTGCCACATGTTCGACGCGCCTGAATGGATCCGAAAGTTGAACACGTCCGCTCGAGGCTGCCGGATATTGTCCATCGCACCGACTTTGACGAATCGCGAGGCAGTTCTATCGTTGTTATCGGAAGAGTACGCACGGGGGCGAGGTTTAATCGTGGATGGGAAGGTTTTGAACGCGATGGCCACGGAACTACATGGGTTCTTCATGCGAGTCGCGAACGTGGGCGGTGCTGTCGTGCGATTCCAACAGCATTTCGACCAATATCTCCATTTTCGCATCATGGCTCGTGATTTGCTCTTGCAGATCTTGCAGATCGTCGAAAAAAACAGCGTGTTCATGCGAAACTTGGAATTGCTCTTGACATGCCCTTCCATCGACGTGGACACGGCGATACCGTTCCTCATCGAAATCGTCGACGTCCGGTTCTTCTGGCATCCGGGGGCATTGACCCGGTGGGTTGGTCTCGGCCCGAGGGTGAAGCAATCAGGCTTCAACAAGCGCAACAACGGCCACATTTACAAGGGTGGGAACAAGGGAGCACGTCGCACGCTCTGGCTTGCGGCGAAGGTCGACCACGCACACCACAAGAAGGGAGGCCATCCGGTCGGCGAGTTCGTTGCACACCTCCGCTCCAAGAACAAGCCATACAAGCTCTCGGTCACTGCAGGAGCACGAAAGCTCACCACGGTTATCTATCACGTCTTGACGATGCAGAAACCATTTCAAGAAGTGTACGCGCACTTGGACGATGAAAAGCAAGCGAGAAACCGGGAGCGAAAGAAACAAGCCTTGCTGAAGCTAATGAAGGAAGTGCCCGTCGTTGACATCCTGGAAAGCCTGTCAAAAACGTTGCCACGCAGGTGCGTTCGATTTCTGGAGATCGAGGAAAAGGTCGCGCGGAAAGTTCATACCATGCTCGGAGCACGGCTCGAGTTCGCCGCTATCGGATAGCCAATTGTGAGATTGATCGGAGATCGGTGAGGACAATGTAGAGATGGGCATGGCGGGATCGAAAAAAGATAGGAAGGAAAATCGAGAAATCCGACCTATTGCATTAACTTCAAAATCGTCTTTAACGCAAGCGTTGCCGTCGTCTCGAAGGTTTGCTCGACGTTTTGCCCGTTTTTACTCGATGTTTCGACAAATCCGGCGAGGCCGAGCTTCTCGGCGATCTTCATGCCCTCTTCGCGAGGTACTTGCCGGGTATCCTCGAGATCTGCCTTGGCACCGACTAGCATAATAGGGATCTTGCCCGCGTTATCAAACACGAGCGAGGTCCATTCTGCGATGCTATCAAGGGACTTCTTGTTCGAGACGTCGTATAAGAATAGCCCTGCTTGCGCACCTCGACAATAAGGGGGTAGCAAGAACCGGAAGCGCTTTTCCCCGCCAAAATCCCATATCTGGAGCTTCACCACGTAAGTTTTAGATTTCTCCCCTTCATCGAGAACGATATTAACCTTCTTGACATGAAACTGCACGCCCAGCGTTAGCTTGTTCTGCTTGAACAGTCCTGTCATGTAACGATGAGCTAAAGTCGTTTTTCCCGTGCCGGCATCGCCGAAGATGACGAGTTTTAGCGTAGCATCTTCTTTTTGCTCTGACATGTTCCGTCTCCGTTATACACGCGAGTATCGACGATCACATCTTGCCCAGGCAATTAGGGCACTCGGCCAGCCCCTGGTCGACGAGCTTGCCGCAATACTGGCCTTTTTCAACTTGGAATTAAACTCGTTGATCTCGTCGTCTGTCAGCATGACCCCGTAGACGCTTTGGAACCTGGTTCGATAAGCTTGCATTGTTTGTGGGGATGTGTAGGACCACTTGATACTATTCGGAGCTGGATTAGCCATAGTCATGACTATGAATCTCGACTTTTTATGCAGATCGATAAATTGAAAAAAGCGTCCCCAACACCAGCGGCGGGCATTACTTGAGCATGGCGATGAACTTGTCGAAAAGGTACTCCGTGTCGTAGGGGCCAGGCGTTGCCTCGGGGTGGAACTGCACCGCGAAAGCAGGTTTCGTCTTGTGGCGGATGCCCTCGACCGTGTTGTCGTCGGCATTGATGAAGTAAACTTCCATGTCCGGCGGCAGGGTATCCTGGTTGATCGCAAAGCCGTGGTTCTGGGTGGTGACGAACGAGTGCTTGACTGGATCGGTGAGGTCGATGACGGGCTTGTTGGACGCGCGGTGCCCGAACTTCATCTTGTAGGTGTCGGCGCCGACGCCGAGTGCCATGATCTGGTTCCCGAGGCAAATACCCATCGTCGGCAGGCCGTTGTCGATGCAAGAGCGCACGGTCTTGATCGCCGTTTTGCAATCCTTGGGATCACCGGGGCCAGGCGAAAATATTATCCCGTCCGGCTTAAGATCCTGAACCTGCTCCCATGTGGTGTCCCACGGCACGCGCACGACGTTGACACCTCGATTGAGCAAGCAGCGGATGATGTTGTACTTCACGCCGCAGTCGACGAGCGCGACGGTCTTGTGCCCGTCCGGTCGCCCCGAAGCGTCGTATCGCTTGTTTTCCTTCACGCTCACTTCCTTGACGAGCTGGCGCGTCACGTTCGGATCCGGGGCCTCTATGCAGCGCTTCTTGAGGTCGTCATAGTCGATGTGCTCGCCTTCCTTGGCGACCTTCAGGATGCCCAGCATGGCGCCATGATTACGTAATATCTTGGTGAGCTGGCGCACGTCAATGCCCTCGATGCCCGGCTTGTTCTCCTCGCGCAGCCACTGGTCGAGCGTTTTTACCATGGTGTAATGATAGGGTTGCCTGCAGCATTCCCAGACAATCAAGCCATCCGGCTTGAAAGACTCGGACTCGAAGAACATCGGGAGGCCCCATTCGTCCCGGGCTTCGTAGCTCGGGACGCCATAGTTACCGACGAGCGGCCCTCCCAAAGCGGGTATTTGCCCGTTGTAACTCGGATCGCTCAAGGCCTCCGTGTAACCGGAAGAAGAAGTGTTGAAAACGATCTCACCAGATACCTCGGTGCTCGCGCCGAAGCCGGTGCCTTTGAAAACCGTGCCGTTCTTCAGTGCTAATGCGGCTTCTCTCCGAACCACGATTCGATCACAGAGTTTTGTTTTCATGAATGCTTTCAAGTTTATTTATTTTATCGTAAGGGGTTTAAGGGTCGCACCAGCATCCCGCGATCTCGCGGTTCATCTCGTAATACCGCCCATTATCTTGTCGAAAAAGATTTTTGTCTATTTTTGAGCAATGCAATTCAAATTTCAATGTGCGGTTCTCATCAACAATTTTTTTGTTTACAATTACATTTATTTTGAAATCCCATAACCATTTTTGCAACGACTTCGTCGGACGATTTTTAACGTGCAATCGGGGAACCGCCCGATTAAACCGTTAATAAGGAGAGACCAATGTTAATTGTTTTTAATCTGGCCGCATTGATGACTAGAAACGTTGATCCTCCGATGGTGCACGCGCTAAAACAAACATGCATTCCCCTCGATCTTCGCCACCGGACAACTTTTTTGTTCCTTATTCTAAAGGACTTCCTTCTCATCCATTACCATTATCTCAAGACACCAATTTAAAAACACGAGAGTGAAAATAAATATGCCCGCGTTTCCATGGTTGAAGAAATGCTTGATATTGGGGTCAGGGGCTATCAAGATCGGTCAGGCCGGCGAGTTTGACTATTCTGGATCCCAGGCAATCAAGGCCGTTAAAGAGGAAGGCATCGAAGTTGTTCTTGTAAACCCAAATATTGCAACAATTCAAACCGACCCCGGATTAGCCAATAAAGTATATTTACTTCCCATCACCGAGGAATATGTCGAGGAAGTCATCAAGAAGGAGCGTCCCGACGCGGTATTGCTGGGATGGGGGGGTCAAAACGCGATCAATGTTGGTGTCAACTTGGCCAAGACGGGCGTTTTCGACAAGTACAACTGCAAGGTTATCGGCACGCCGGTATCCGCGATCGACATCACGGAGGATCGCGAGCTCTTCCGGCAGGCTATGCACAAGGCCGGTGCCAAGATCGCCGAGAGTGGCAGTGCCACAACGGTCGAAGAAGCCCTCGCCATTGCCAGAAGGATAGGATATCCCGTCATGATTCGCGTCGGGTACACGCTCGGCGGTAAAGGATCTGGCGTCGCGCGTAACGACCAAGAACTCGAGGAGATCGCGAGTCGGGGGATCAAAGCATCGATGATCCGGCAAGTCCTTATCGAGCAAGATATGACGGGCTGGAGGGAGATCGAGTACGAAGTCTGCCGCGATTATAATGACAATTGCGTTACTATCTGCAACATGGAAAACGTCGACCCTGTCGGCATACATACAGGTGATAGCGTCGTCGTCGCTCCGTGTATGACGCTCAACAACAGGGAGCTGGAAATCATGCGGACGGCCACGATCAACATCATCCGGTCGGTCGGCATCATCGGGGAATGCAATATCCAATTTGCCTTGTACCCGACCAGCGAGGATTTCCGGGTCATCGAAATCAACCCCCGGATGTCCCGGTCATCGGCGCTCGCGAGCAAGGCGACTGGCTACCCCTTGGCTTATATTGCGGCCAAGATGTCCATCGGGTACCTGCTTCCCGAGCTCATCAACCAGGTGACCAAGAAAACCACCGCGTGCTTCGAACCAGTTTGCGATTACGTCGTGCTCAAGGTTCCACGGTGGAATATGGAGAAATTCTCACGCGTGAGTCGCAAAATCGGCACGCAAATGAAGTCTGTGGGAGAGGTTATGGCTATCGGGAGGAGTTTCGAGGAAGTTCTCCAGAAAGCCATCCGCATGCTCGATAATGGCAAGAATGGCCTCGTGTGCAATAAAGCCCTCCAAAAAATAACCGACAAGGAATTGGAAGACGAGATCGCAAACCCATGTGATAATCGAATCTATTGGATCGCGGAAGCGTTCAAGCGCGGGTTTACCGCCGAAAAAATCTACGATCTATCCAAGATCGAGCGATGGTTTCTCTACAAGTTCAAGAATATCGTGGATCACGAGCAAGAGCTGCGCAAGATCTCCATCACCGACCCGGACGAGGTTAAGGCCCCTGCTCTACGGTGTGCCAAGAGGCTTGGCTTCTCCGACAAGCAAATAGCCATCTGCTGGAAAACTGACGAGCTGGTCGTCAGGCGCGAGCGCATCCGCTTCGGCATCATTCCCTACGTCAAGCAAATCGACACCCTCGCCGCCGAGTTCCCGGCAAGCACGAACTATCTCTATATGACCTATAACGGCCACGAGGACGACCTCGACTTCAAGCTCAAGAACCCGGACGGCAAGAAAATCGTCGTGCTGGGCAGTGGTGTTTATAGGATTGGTAGCAGCGTGGAATTCGATTGGGGCTGCGTCAATATGGCATGGGCGCTCAAGAAAAGGGGTATTGATGAGGTAATAATGGTAAATTACAACCCTGAAACCGTTTCTACCGATTACAACGAGTCGGACAAGCTATACTTCGAGGAACTCACGTTGGAACGGGTGCTGGACATCATCGAGAAAGAAAACCCGTACGGCCTCGTAGTCTCGGTCGGGGGCCAGATCTCGAACAGCCTTACGCCGAGGCTCGTGGATGTTAACCAGAAGTATCGTCTCCCTGGCATCAAGATCCTGGGCACCGAGGGAAAAAACATCGACCGAGCCGAGGATCGGGAGAAGTTTTCCAGCTTGCTCGATCATCTCGGCATCAAGCAACCCGGTTGGAAGCGGCTTTTCTCGATCGATGAATCCATCAAGTTTGCAAATGAAGTCGGCTATCCGGTCATCGTGCGGCCATCGTACGTCTTATCTGGTGCAGCGATGCGCGTCGCCTACAACGAGCGGCAGCTGCGGGAGTTCCTGGATCTGGCAGTTAACGCGACCGACCCGCGCATGTCCATCGTCGTAAGCAAATTCATCGAGGATTCCCGCGAGGTTGAAATCGACGCGGTCGCCGACGGTGAGGACGTCTTCATCGGCGCGATTATGGAACACGTCGAGAATGCGGGTGTACACTCGGGAGATGCTGACACGGCCATCCCGACTTTCACGATCTCGGACGATTCCATCCAGAAAATCGTCGACAACACGAAAAAGATAGCCAGCAGCTTGCAAATAAGGGGACCATTCAACATCCAATATATCGTCGATGGAGATGACGTTTTCGTTATCGAATGCAACCTCCGCAGTTCACGTTCAATGCCATTCGTGTCGAAAACACGTGGCATAAATCTCATGAAATTAGCGGCCGATATTCTCCTTGGCGGGAAGCTCCGCCCGATCCTCGGCGATGAGATAGACCACATACCCCACTTTAACTATTACGGCATCAAGGTCCCGCAGTTTTCCTTTATGCGGTTAAGCGGGGCCGATCCTATCCTCGGCGTGGAGATGGTCTCGACCGGGGAGGTCGCGTGCCTTGGGTTGTCCTTCGAGGAAGCGCTCCTGAAGTCACTCATCGCCGCTGAATTCGACATTCCCCTCGATAGCAAGCAAGTAGACGGTCAAGGCAAGGTCGTGCTTATCACGGTCGGTGGCGACAAGCTTAAGCAGCAGCTCATACCGATCGCGAAGCGATTCGAGGCAATGGGCTTCCGAATCTTTGCCACTGAACATACAGCGCAAGCCTTCATCGACGAGGGCATCCAAGTAACTACGGTATTCAAGATCAGCGAACCCCAACGCATGCCCAATATCCTCGACCTGATACTCGATGGCACGATTTCCATGCTCATCAACATCCCCATGACCATCACGGAGGAAAAGCTAGTGGCGATGCTCGAGGACGAGTACCAGATCAGGCGCAAGGCGGTCGAATACGGCATCCCGGTACTCACGAACATGGAACTCGTGAACAGCGTTGTCACGGCGATTGAGACTTTGCGAAACAATCGATCAAGCGGGAAGTCTACACTTTCGTTGAACGAATATTTCCGGATGTGTGATCGACTCTATTGGTAGAACCAAATCATCAACACGCGTTAAGAATTAAATGCCCCGAAAGCATTGAAGTACGTTATTTATTCATTCACGACAATCAACTATTAAATACGTGAAACAAGGCGATAGAATGTCGGGGAAACAATCAGCCGCCAAGAACGAGCTGCGCTGGAACCCGTTCTACCGGAAGTGGATCATCGTGGCGCCCGCCAGGCAGGATCGCCCGGTGGACGTGAAGAACCACAAAATAGAGGCGGCGCAGAAAAAAACGCAAGATGCCGTTTCCCCCCAAACCTCCACCCAAGCCTCCTCAAGTCAATCAAGGAAATGCCCGTTTTGCGTGGGTGCCCCCGAGGTGCCCGAGCCGTTCGACGTCAAGGTGCTTCCGAACCGATTTTCCGGCCTCAACATGGACAACAAGGGCGTGTTCACGGAAGTGCGGCCAGGAAGCCCGTTCCGTGTTGCCCCCGCGATAGGCTTGCAGGAGGTCGTGCTCTTCTCCCCGAACCACGACACGAAGCTTGGCGACCTCCCGGTGAGCCAAGTGACCAAGATCGTCAATGCATGGAAGGACCAATACGTGCGTGTTGCTACAATGCCCGGGATCCAGTATATCTACCAGTTCGAGAACCGGGGAACGCTGATCGGGGTATCATTGTCCCATCCCCACGGACAAATGTACGCCTTCTCGTGGATTCCCTTGTACATTAAGACAGAGCTCGAGTCATTCAAGGAATATAGCGCGGATCGCGGCCGCTGCTTGCTCTGCGACATCGTCGCGGAGGAGAAACAATTGAACGTGCGGGTCATCATGGAAAATGATAATTTCATTGAAATCGCCCCGTTCTATGCGCTGTGGCCGCACGAGGTGCATCTCTACCCGAAAAAGCACGTGCAATCGTTTGCCGAGTTCGATGATCGGATGATGCGGGATTTCGCCGAGATCTTGAAGGATTTAAACCAGCGATACGACCGATTGTACCCCGGGATCGAGTTTGCTTTCGTTATGGCCATCCACCAGAAGCCCACGAACAATGAAAATTATGATTATTACCATTTCCACGTGGATTTTTACCCGCCGCTGCGCAAGGCCGACCAGCAGAAATTCGCAGCGGGCGTCGAGCTCGGCACGGGCGCGTGGATCAACTCGACGCTGCCCGAGAAAACCGCGGAGCAGCTGCGTGCCATCAAGATCCGTTAACATAAACCGATAATGGTTCTCGTCGTCTCTCTTGTCAATATATCTGCCGTGTTTTGTATGTTGCTGGGGGAACATGTGGATCATACCATACTTCGGTGTCACCAGCCTTCAATATCAAGGATGGCGTTGGTTCATCCAATAACCACCCCCGAACACGGCTTGAAGAACATGAAAATCGTGCCCTTACACCTCCCATCCAAGTACCTCGATGGCCTCGACACGTTGATCGAAAGGGATATATATCCTAACCGAAGCGAAGCAATCCGCATGGCAATCCGCGATATGCTCAAGAATGAAACGAGAAAGTTCGCCAAAAAGCCGAATATTTGAGTTTCTTTCCCTTTTTATATCGGCTATGTAAACTGAAAGGCCATCCGGGCTAACCATTTTTATTTTTAATTGTTCAAGCACGGTAGAAATCAACGGCTCATCATGATTTCGAGTGATAGTAAATTTTAATTGTCCAAAAACCGACATCGGTTCGATATATCATGAAGTTAAAGATTGGAAAATTGCCCCCCGAGATCCTCAAGGATTTCCTGTACAAGTACACGACAGCGAAAAGCGACCCTCGCGTCCGCAATATGCCAGGCCCTGGCGACGACGCGGCTGTTATCGACATGGGACAGTATTGCATCGTGTCTAAAACCGATCCAATCACCATGGCCGTGGATAATCTCGGTTATTACGTCGTCAACATAAATGCAAACGATGTCGTGACCAAGGGCGCCGTGCCGAGATGGTTCCAGTCTACGCTATTGTTCCCCGAGGGGAGTTCCAAGGACGATGTTGAGCGCGTGTTCTTCGACATCAAGAAATCTTGCGAGGAACTCGGCATATCCGTCATCGGCGGCCACACGGAGATAACTCCCGTGGTCAAGAAGCCCGTGGCCATCGGCAACATGATGGGCGAGGTGCTCAAGCAGCCTCTCTCCACCGAGACGAAGAAGGGTGAGGTCGAGAAGGAGCGACTCATCGACGCGACCCGCGTCGATAACGGCGACGACGTGATCCTCGTGAAGGGCATCGCTATCGAGGCAACGGGCTTGATCGCGACTGAAAAACCGGACTTGCTCAAGGCAAAGGGATTTGACTCGGCTTTCATAAACAAGTGCAAGGAATTCCTGCGCAACCCGGGCATCAACGCGTCCACCCCTGCCATCGCCGCGTTCAAGGCGGGAAAGATCCACGCCATGCACGATCCGACCGAAGGCGGACTGGCTACCGGCCTGCGCGAACTCGCCCTCGCCTCCGGCTGCGGCATCACAGTGCGCGCCGACGCCATTCCTTATTATGATGAGACGCGCCGTGCGTGCGAACTCCTGGGTCTGGACCCGCTCGGCCTCATCGCCTCCGGCACGCTGCTCATCGCCGCGGGTCCCGCGCGGGCGGAGGCCATCGTTGCCGCGATACGCCGCGCCGGCATAGAATGCGCCGACGTCGGCCGCGTCGCCGATCCCAGCGCGCCC
>JAUQYZ010000100.1 GCA_030587475.1 Candidatus Sigynarchaeum calidifontis | reverse complement strand
GTTGAAGCCTTCCGTGTTGTGTACCCCCGAACAGTTTCAACTCCGCAAACTTAGCCGGGAGATGACCGAACGGAAGCAACAAGCGACGGAAGAGATCAACGCGCTAAAGGTGATGTGCCACATGTTCGACGCGCCTGAATGGATCCGAAAGTTGAACACGTCCGCTCGAGGCTGCCGGATATTGTCCATCGCACCGACTTTGACGAATCGCGAGGCAGTTCTATCGTTGTTATCGGAAGAGTACGCACGGGGGCGGGGTTTAATCGTGGATGGCAAGGTTTTGAACGCGATGGCCACGGAACTACATGGGTTCTTCATGCGACTCGCGAACGTGGGCGGTGCTGTCGTGCGATTCCAACAGCATTTCGACCAATATCTCCATTTTCGCATCATGGCTCGTGATTTGCTCTTGCAGATCTTGCAGATCGTCGAAAAAAACAGCGTGTTCATGCGAAACTTGGAATTGCTCTTGACATGCCCTTCCATCGACGTGGACACGGCGATACCGTTCCTCATCGAGATCGTCGACGTCCGGTTCTTCTGGCATCCGGGGGCATTGACCCGGTGGGTTGGTCTCGGCCCGAGGGTGAAGCAATCAGGCTTCAACAAGCGCAACAACGGCCACATTTACAAGGGTGGGAACAAGGGAGCACGTCGCACGCTCTGGCTTGCGGCGAAGGTCGACCACGCACACCACAAGAAGGGAGGCCATCCGGTCGGCGAGTTCGTTGCACGCCTCCGCTCCAAGAACAAGCCATACAAGCTCTCGGTCACTGCAGGAGCACGAAAGCTCACCACGGTTATCTATCACGTCTTGACGATGCAGAAACCATTTCAAGAAGTGTACGCGCACTTGGACGATGAAAAGCAAGCGAGAAACCGGGAGCGAAAGAAACAAGCCTTGCTGAAGCTCATGAAGGAAGTGCCCGTCGTTGACATCCTGGAAAGCCTGTCAAAAACGTTGCCACGCAGGTGCGTTCGATTTCTGGAGATCGAGGAAAAGGTCGCGCGGAAAGTTCATGCCATGCTCGGAGCACGGCTCGAGTTCGCCGCTATCGGATAGCCAATTGTGAGATTGATCGGAGATCGGTGAGGACAATGTAGAGATGGGCATGGCGGGATCGAAAAAAGATAGGAGAAAATATCGCCCTCTGGCTTGGTGATTGACCAAGCCTAGTTAAAAAAAACTGCTTTCTTTTTCCCTTTTTAACCGATATCACAATGTTTGATAATCTTGCTCTAATCGCGGTCACGTGATCGTCGAAAGGATCGATTCAAGCAAGGCGCTGTCGGAGGGATCGACGAGCGAACGCGCGTGATCCTTGACCAACGCGAGATCCCCGGAAAAGGAAGACGCGTCTTTTCCGGAGTACGCCTGGTACTGCGCGAATTGTCCCATGGTGAATGCTTGCCCGTGATAGGAGATCATGGTACCAGTCTGCTGGAAATAAGAATTATTATCAAGTACCAAGGCATCAAGCCCGTTCCAGATGCTGTGCAAATACATGGCATTCCCCGTCGCCTCGATGAAGGAGTTGTTGGCCATTTCAAAAGATGTGACCGCGGCCAAGTTCTTGAAGAAACACAAGCAGCGTCCCGACGGGTCCGGACGCTGGGAGTGGCTCCAACCAGAGCCAGCTTTCAGGCATACGTTGCCCGTGAAAGCGATCGTGCTCGTCGCGGAGGCTTCGGGAAGGTTCCAATATTCGAAATCATACTCGCAATTCCATAACATGTTCCGAAAATAGGTGATGTTCCGTTGTTCGTTCGCATTATTCCCTTGATTCGTCATCGCGGCATCGTATATCTCCCAGATCTTGCATCGCTCCACGCGTGCATCGCGCGTGCCCTCCCAGAACTCGATGCCGTTGCCGTACCGGACAGTCTGGGCCTCGTACTGGTATTGCCCGCCGCCGAATGCGATGTCGCAGCCCTGGATCGTGACCCCCCGAGAGTTGGCGAACGCAATCCCGTGGGAGTTGAAGTACTTGATGGCGAGGTCCTTGATGGTGATGTGCGCGACGCGGGTGCCCGTGATCATGTGATCGTGGCGATCGGACGAATAAGCGATCTCGATGCTTCCATATTCTGACGCAGGGTTTTGTATGCAATACACGTGCACTCTCTTCAGGATTGAGTTATACCAGAACTCGCGGGGCGCATCGACTTGATCCAGCCGCTCGCACTTGATCCCGGTATGGTTGGTGGCCTCGGTTCCGAGCAACATGAAGCCAACGTCGGCGGGAAAGGAATTCACCGAGGTGGCCCAGATGGCAGGACCAACGAGTGTCCAGTCCGCTTGCTGGTTCTTCATGATGGAACCTAGCAACAGGGGCTTCGCGCCGCTCCCGTAGGCACCGAACGTGATCGGGTATTGGCCAAAACGCGAATCCTGGATCCGAAGCTTTTCCCGCCAGCATCCGCCGCGCACGAACAATATCGAGTCTCCAGAATGAAACAATTGGTCGTTGACCTTGGAAACGGTTCGCCATGCAGATTCCGGGGATTTTCCATCGTTTCCGTCATCCCCCAAGCCCGAATCTATGTAATAGGTGATTGGCCGAACGGGATTGCCGATCAGATACAAATTGACGTGCAAGGTCGCAACGATCGAAGCGAAAAACAGGGTTAAACCGAGCAAACTCTTTATTTTGCGCTTTTGGATAATGCTCGATCACCTGAGGAGAACATTCAATGCTATCCGAGTTTATTTCCGACTACTTCAACGAAAACAGAGGCAAAGTCTCGCATTTCAATTTTTCCCTACAACGTCACGCGAGCCATCGTCATCCTGGGCTGGATACTACGAACAGAAAAAGTTAGATGATGCTATTATGCCTCCGTCTCGGAGATGCGCCGTGCCGAGTTGCGCATCTCCGTGAAGGCAATGTCCATACGGGTGAAGTTCCCGAGAATGGCGACGAGGATAAAGTCCAATCCAGCATCCATTATCACGAAACGGTCGCCTTCATTACCTTGGACGATGCAAACATCAAGACTGCCCTTTTTCAACTCGATCAGAAGGTTCTCGCTCGTACTCAGCAAGATCGCGCTCATTGCTGCGAGGTGCATCTCGCTGATCCCCTCAGACAAGTCGCTGGCGACGATCAATCCTTCTTTTGAAACGACCGCACTGGCTTGCATGCCCTCTACTTTCTGGCGCAAATCCTTGAGGATATAAGTGAGCATAGAATCGGACAGAAGGATGCACCCTTACGAGTATATAACTATAATTTGGCAATGGAGATTTTAAAACTTTCCAACTGCACCCCCCGTCGCAAAGATACTAGTTGTTCTTTGCTCGATCTCCGAAAATGTGCTTTTAAAGAACCCGATTAATCCATGAACATCGTAAAAGCCAGCACTATGCGGCTCCATTCACCGCGGCGGCCATCATGCCGCCGGGATGCAATGAACACTCGGTCACCGCTCGTTCTCGCCATTGCGGAATGTCGATGTGCGGCTTTGAATGTTGATTCAGAACCGCCTTAAAAGAATGGATCCAGCAGCGCGGCCATCGCATCGATGTCGATCTGCCCCGGGGCAGTTTGCTGCCCGAGCGATGCGAACGTGAGCTTACCCGACGCCCTTCTTTCCGCCCGCGGTATCACGCTTGCAACGCGAGAGATAAGTCCTTCCATGCCCATGCAAAAGGAGACCACGCCCCGGCCGGTTGCCGAGAGCTTATCAATGACGCGGAGCGGCATTGCATTATCTGCTGCCTTCTTGGCAGTGAAGATCACCTTGAAAACGATGTGATCACGTTCCGGGGGATGCTGGGCGACCGCTTGCACGAGCAAGTCGCACATCGCGTCGACCTCAGCCGCTGGAGGCGTGGACGCGAAGTCATGAAGGGACAGGATCATTCCGACCCCGTGCCGCTTGCATGCCTGGAGGGCAGCGTCGATCAGGCTGGCATCGTTCACGAGCTCGACGTCGACCAGCGATGGCTTTGCCTCGATTATGCGCTTTAAGAGGGCCTCGTGGGAAGCCATATCGCGTGGCACATAGTTCCCACCTTGCGCTTTCGCCTTCACGCGGCACGTGCAAATCGGTTCCAGGTTCGCCGCCCGGCACATCCCGATCAGCACCTTGATGTCCAGTGCCTCGACGTCGCGGGCGTAATCCAGCCGCAGCTCGACGTACGAGGCGGGCCCATCGCCTACCTTCTTGATGTCTGCGCCCAATCCCCCTGACGCGATGTATTTCTCGGTCACGGGCAGCGCGACGGCGATCGGCAGTTTCTTCATGGTCGAAGAAACAACCCCGCCGCGCCTAAAAAAGCCCGCGGCCCCCTTGCCGGTGTTCAAAAGGCCTGGCGCGTTCCCATGCATCGTGAAGAAGGACATCGTCATCATCGGGGGCGGGGCGTCGGGTGCCATGGCCGCGTGGCTCGCGGCCGAGCGGGGCCTCTCGGTCTCCCTCGTCGAGTCACGCGATCGCGGTGCCTACCACCCGTGCTCGGGAGTCTTCCCCTTGCACTCGTTCAAGGGCTTCCCGCCGATTCCCGGCAGCGCGTTCGAGCGCGACATGGTCACGATGAAGCCGATGTCGCCGGCAAGCAGCGTCGTGCTCGATGGCCGCGAGTTCGGTACCACGCTGGGCAAGATCATCCTGCGGTCGACGTTCGACCGGTATGTCCTCGACACGGCCGAAAAAAAGGGCGCGGACATCCTCGACCGCACGCGTGCCACGAAAATCGAGGTCACGAGCGACCACGTGGCCGTCACGTGCGAGGCCGACAGCCGGCCCGAATCCACCATCCAGGGCGACGTCCTCCTCCTGGCAACCGGCACGTCCGGCTTTCATTTACACGACCAGCTCGGCATCGAAAAGCCCCCGGTCGTCCAGTCCCTCATTTGCGAGTATGAATGCAACGAGCGGCACGTCGAGGACGTGCTGTCCAGCGGCGCCTACCACTACTATATAAACAAGCGGGTGACTTCGATCGGTCCCTTCTGGATCACGTGCAGGAAGGACTCGTTCAACGCGGGCATCATCGACCACCACGTGTCGTGGGAACGCTACAAGGAAACGGTCGAGAAGGATCCCCGCGTGAAGGATCTCTTCTTCGGGGCCAAGGAAAAGATATGGCCTGGCCAGAAGTCATCGCGCGCGATCGCGCTCATCCCGCGCGCGCCGATCAAGCACCCGCACGGGAACCGGCTGCTCGTCCTCGGCGATGCGGCTGGCCTGGCCCACCCATTTTATTACGAAGGGGTTTGGCAAGGCCGGGCGAGCGCGAGATACGCGGTCGAGACCGTGGCAAGGCTGCGCGATGAAAGAAAAGCCCCGACAGCGGAGAACCTCGCTGGTTACAAGGCGCTGCTCGCGCGCAACCTGGTCAACAAGTTCAACCGCTCCGGGCGGAAGAACAGCTGGTTATTCTGGGAGGCTACCTCCGACGAGTCACTGTGGACGTACTTCATCGACGCACTCGCGAAAAACAAGGAATTGCGCGCGCTCCTTGTCAAGTGTTTTGAACTCGATTATGCCGAGACCACGGACGACGTGGATTTCAAAGCGGGGGAGATGATCTTCCAGACGATCCCGACCTTGAAAAAAATACTATACGCGCCGTATTTCTTGCGTGCCGGCGCGATCAAGTGAGTGCAGCGTGGTCTATGTTTCTTTTGAATCCATGATATATTGGAGGCAAATCTTCAGCGCTCCTTCCAAGGTGCCCGGTTCTATGCGATCGGGCGTGTCACGGCTCGTGTGATAGTTATTGATGTATTTCAAGACATCCAAGGCTCCGAACGTGCTGGCAGGGATCTTCGCCTTGGAAAATGCCGCTGCGTCCGTGCCACCGGAGAAGAAGCCAGCCATGCGGTCGATGGCCCTGCTACCGAAATTCAACACGGGCAATCCGATCCGGCGGGCCGCTGCCATGATTCTTTTCGTCACGCGCGGGTCGTGCGGGGTCCGGGTCGTTGGCTCGTAGGAGAACAGCATGAAACTCTTCGGGGACTGCAGACCGTCCATATTCACGAGCTGGAAGTCGGAGTGTTCAAGTTCAGGGCGGTGGGCCTCGACATATCGCCTCGCCCCGCGCAGCGCCGCCTCCTCGCACCCGAACGAGATGAGGCGGATCTCCGTGCCGGCGGGCACAATATCGGGATGTGCCTTGACATATCGCCCGATGGCGAGGACGACCGCCACCGCGCTGATGTTGTCGACGGCACCGGGAACCACGTTCCCGCGCTCGTCGCTACTCTTGAAGAACCACAAGAGCACTATGGCCGGCGACCCAACAATGCCGAGCCAGACCGTGAACGTGTTAATTCCACCCATATCGAGCCCCGCGATCGCGAGCACGATGGCCACCACGAGCGTGGCCGTCCACGCGATCCAAATGCCAAACCCCCACAAGATGCTGGCCCCGTAGCCGACACCGCGCAGGTATTCCAGCAAGTTGAACCGCAGCGCCGAATCGTGGTGGCCGGAGAACGCGATCACCCTCTTGGCCTCGCCTTCGGGCATTATGCGGCCCACCACGTTTTGGGACGAGCCTTTCTTGAGAAATCGGTCTATGAATTCCTCGTAACTGAAGAATTCCTTCCACGCGATGACCCATGCAGCGATGACTAGCGCGAGGCAAAGGACAAAGAATGCTGCACCGCCGAGGCCGTGCATGGCAAACGCGACAACGAGATAGAGCGCGAGCGAACCGACGATCAGCATGATGGCGGGACGGATCCAGCCAAGCAAGCCGCCTGGCGCGCAGGTGAACGGCTCGACCACCACCTCACTGCACGTCTTCTGCATCTCCATCTTGATGACTTCCGCCGCTTTTGCCTCCCCCGCACTGCACGGCGCCCGGGGGCCGATGTCATTGCAGATCGTTCGTACGAAAGCATACATTGCCTCGGAATCCTTGTCAGTGAGTTCGATCGTCATACTATCACCATGATTTCATCGATAGCGTCATGTTTTTAATCCTTCACGTGAGGCCAAGCTTCTCGATCGCCGCCCGGCGCATCACGTCGACCGGGGCTTCCTTGCCCGTCCACCATTCCAGCGCCAGCGCGCCCTGGTAGACGAGCATGTCGATGCCGAGGATCACCTTGCAGCCCGCTGCCTTGGCGTCCTTGACGAGGCGGGTCTCGAGGGGGTTGTAGACGACGTCGAACACGCACAACTGGTCATGCAAGAGATTCCGATCGACGAGCGTCTGGTCCGAACGCGGGTGCATGCCGATGGGAGTGGCATTCACGAGAATGGTGGAATCACGACAAGCCTTCTCGATGCCGGCCTTGTCCATCAATGTCGTTTCGATCGAGGCGGATGGAAAGACCACTTTTATGTCTTGCGCCAGGTCCGATGCCATGGACGCGTCCTCGCGTCGATAGACGATCTTGACGGATGCGCCCTCCCTCGCGAGCGCGAAGCCGACCGCACGGGCGGCGCCCCCGGCACCGAGCAAAGCTGCCTTGGAACCCTTCAACTCAATGTTGGCGGCCCTCATCGCCCGTGCCGCCCCGTCGGCGTCGGTGTTGCGGCCGAGGAGTTTCCCGCCATCATTCTTTACCGTGTTTATCGCGCCGATGGCCTTCGCGACGGGGTCGACCTCGTCGAGCCATTGAATCGCGGCGATCTTGTGCGGGATGGTGACGTTGATGCCAGCAATGCCGAGTGCCCGGAAACCATCGAAGGCTTGTTTCAACATGTCCGGTTTCACGTGATAGGCGACATAGACAAGATCCAAGCCAAGCGCCTTGATCGCTGCGTTTTGCATGGCCGGGCTCATGGTATGCTCGATGGGATCGCCGATGACGCACAACGTTCTCGTTTTTCCCGAGACTGCTTCGATACCGGGCATGATCTGTTAATCCTATTGAGTCGGGCTATTTAACAATTCGTGGGCGAGGACCTATTGAAAAGAGATTTATCCACTTACGCAATGGAATGATCTTGCGCGAGAACCAGCATAAGAATTCGCCCCGTCTTGATGAATCAAAGCGGGACGTGAGTACACTCGGCGATTCGTGATGAAAAAGAATATTGCATTGATTGGTTTCATGGGCACCGGAAAAACACGAGCGGGCCTGGTTGTAGCCGAGCGAACGGGGAAGAAGTTTATCGAGACCGATGCCATGATCGAGGACGCTGCTAAAAAGCCCATCACGAAGATTTTCAGCGATGACGGCGAGATCCGGTTCCGGGAACTCGAGATCGCTGCCATCAAGGAGGCCGCATCTATGGAGAACGCGGTTTTCTCGCTCGGCGGGGGGGCGGTCCTCAACACGATCAACGTGCTCTACATGCGGCAGTCCGCCGTCGTGATCTGCCTCACCGCAAGACCCGATATCTTGTTCAAGCGGCTGGTCAACGAGGAAAGGGAGAAGCGCCCGCTCCTTGCCAAGCCCGACCCAAGGGCAGAAATCGAGCGGCTGCTCGCTACAAGGGCACCTTTCTATGCGGCAGCGACGTCCTTGATCGTTGATACTTCTAATTTGTCGATCGATGATGTTGCGCGCCGGGTCATCGAATTGTTCGATGCAAACAAGAATACTTGACGCGACTTCTCTTGTTTCACCACGACGGTGGCACATAATAAAATCCCAAAAATTTTAAATTCCACCTTGTGAATTATCCGGGCGGCATTTCTGGAGTGTGACGAAACATGGCAGTCGTGATCAACGACGAATACATTGCAATCTTGAATCAAGCGGTGGAACGAGAGCTGCAAGTTGCCGTCCAATACATCCTGCAACATTCGAAGATGGAGAAGATACTCCGGAAGATCAAGGCGGAGAATCTTCTCCTCGACAAGACCATCTATGACGCGATAGCAGCGTTCTTAAAAGAGTTTGGCATCCAGGAAATGAAACATGCCGGGACGATCATGGAGCGCATCTACTTGCTCGGTGGAAAAGCCACGACCAAGGGCGCGAGGGTCACTGTCGGCGAGGGACTCAAGGAATTCATGAAAAACGACTTCAAAGCCGAGGAGGAAGCGCTAGTCATGTACCGCAAGATTCTCGAAGAAGCCAAGAAGATCGGCGATATCGAGACTTTCAACGATTTCCTCAAGATATACGCCGACGAGGAGAAACATCTCTTCAAGTTCCAGGAGTTGCTCACGATCGATGACAAGGAACCTCCTGGCCCGCAAGTGGAACCGACGGAATTCCGCAAAATCTTCACGTCCGACTATTTTACCTTGTTGAACAAGGCCGTCGCTTCGGAAATAAGCGCGATCATTCAATATACCAATTCGCACGAGAAGGCAAATATGCTCGCGCTCCGGAAACTCGAAACGACCCTCGAGGTCATCACGGATAAAAACAAGGCCAAGGTTGTTAGCGACATTCTCAGCAAGACCGCCCGCCAGGAGATGAGCCACCTTGAGAAGATCGCCGAGCGAATCTATCTGCTCGAAGGCGAGTGCGTGAACGTGCCAGATCCGCTTCCCGTTATCGGCGACAATGCGGACCAGTTCCTCGCGCTCGCTCACAAGGCTGAAGACGAGGCAATCGTGCTTTACCGAGGCATCATTGCAGATGCGTTGAAGCGCGGGGATACCGCGACGCGGCTTATATTCGAAAAGATCGTGGACGAGGAAGAGCAGCACTACTGGACCTTCGATGATTTCTTCTAAACACTTCTTGTTCCTTATCTTTTTCAGGATTTTAGCAATAGCTTTCTGTCACATTAGAAACGTGAAAGAGGAATTGGATCAAAGTAAATACTCGACCGATTTACTCTTGATCTTCGCCGCGATCTTCCCCCCGTGCCTTGCCGAGAGGATCTCCTTGAGCCCGTTGACTTGCTTTCCCGTCACTTTATAGTTCCAGGTCTTTTGCAAGAAGTCGGGGAGATCTTCCTCGTAGATCTGGGCCATGACCTTCAACTTGGCCGCGAGTTCGTTAACGATTCGCGAGATCTTGATCAATTCACGCCGGAGGAAGGCGATTTGCCCTTGTCGATCGGGAATCTCGGATGTTTCCTCGAGCAGCATGGTTTCCAGCGCTGTTTTTGCCTTCTCGGGGAGAGGTGAACGCAGGATGGCTCGATACAAGATAGCATAAACGAAGGGACTCGATTTCTCGATGTTCTTGTCGTTCAACCTTTTCTGGTCGATAATGTCCGCCGTGATGATGAGATCGTCCGATTCCATGTCCCGGAAGAACTTGACAGCCTTTTCAGCACGGTTGTTCAGGTCATACGTGTTCATGAAGAGAACGGCTTTGTTCATGAGAATGGCCCGTAGCATCATGGCCGCGACCTCGACGCCGACCGTGCTGATAAGCTCGTTCACGTCGAAGGACTGGATTTCACTATCGCCGGCAGCTAGCGGGAGACCAGGGACGTGTTTTGACGCTTTTAAGTTGAATTCGATGTCAGCTTGCTGATAACCACGCACCTTGAAATTTTTATCAATGAATACCATGAAAGAATGCAAAAGGCAGCCTTTTTCTATCGGGATCTGGATTTTCAGAATACCATCTGGTGCTTCTTTCACGAGAGAGGTCGGTAATTCGATATCGACCTCCTTTTTGCAGACCGGGCACGAGACCGTGACCTTTTTCGTTTCCACATTCATAGGCCAATGCGCGCAGATAAGCTATGCAGTTTATCTATATGAGCATAATCACGAGTCGTCATTGCGGAGAAGGGTGGAACCCACGCGGGATATCGCAGATAAGCGGCAAGGTATTGAGTGATCGTGTAAAATTGGCCCGTGTAACACGTCACGAAATGAGGCGGTAACCCTGACAAGCACAATCGAGATGGATAAAAATGAAGAAAAACCTATCCTAAACACGTTTAGTTTTCGTATGGATATCTTTTTCTTGTATTTGATCAACGTTATCGTGTAAGAGCGCTAGAATGACAAGCATGATTGCTTCATTCGCCAACTTCAAGTAATCTTTCCTTCTATATGCTCGTGAAACTGCAGAGCGCGGTATCTATCTAAAAAATGATTTAAGTAAAGCTGTCCCTTGCCTGTAGGTTCGGAGATCGAAGTGATGAAAAAGAAAAAGATTACAAGATGGCCAGGAATGAAAGCAGACCAGAAATTGCTCTGGATCGGCATCTCATTCAGCATTGGATTCACGTTCGTGTTGTGGTTCTTCAGCATTGGGCTGCAATCACGCATGGAAGGGATTTACGGCACGTTCTGGCCGGACTTCGGCGCCGCGTGGTATTACTGGCAATTGCCCGGGGAATACTTCTGGCCGCGGTTCACGGCATGGACGTTTTACCTGGCGCACCAGATAACGCTCTGGGTGTTGACCTGGCGAGCGATGAAGAGGCTCGGAGGCAGGAACCCGCAGTGGTCGGACGATCCTGACAAGGATCATTATGTCGTCCTCCTCGTGAACCTTGCCTTCGTGGTGCTCCACCTCGTGCAGACACAAACATGGTACGACGGGCTCGCGCAGGACGTGCCCATCTGGACGAGCCAGTTCTCGGTCATCCTCATGCTGCTGCTCATCTTGCTCATGGAGAACCCGCGCCGCGGTTTCTTCTGGGGCAAGAAGCTGCCCATCGGCAAGGACGCCATGACCGGCATGTACAAGTGGCACGGGTATTACATCCAGTGGGCGCTCGTATACACGTTCTGGTTCCACCCGATGGATGGCTCGCTTGCCATGTTCTTCGGGTTCATGTACATGTTCATGCTGTTGTTCCATGTGCCTCGCGCTCGCCTTATCCATCTGGTTGCAAGGTTTCGAGGCCCGCGGCGCACTCATCCTCGGTTTCGTCGCGCTCTTCTTGTCTAGCTTCGTCATGAGGTTCACTTCGTGGGGCTTGTTCTTGTTCCATTATTACCCGCCACTGGTCATCACCAAGGAGAACCACGTTCGGTAGTGGTAGTTATTTGCTCCTCTTCTTGCTTTCGGGCATCGCGCGAGGAACATTCGTCGCCATCTACCTCCCCCGCATCAAGGAGATAAACCAGAAGGCGAAGCCGATATTTAACATAAAAGCTGGCGGCATCTACAAGATTTTGCACGAGATCTTGCTCCGCGAGGGCAAGAAAAACAGCAACGGCAAGAACGGGCATCCCAAAAAAGCAAACGTGCATATCGGAGCCAACACGGAGGAGAAAAAGGGCTAACTTGTTTCGATTCCACAACTTGATGTTTAAAGGCGATTGCGAAGCCGGAAATTGCATTTAATAACCCAATCTTGGTTGGTAACAATGGTGATCTAAAGTTGATCGATGCACGATCAGTGTCGCAAGAAAAGCGATCTAACCAGCCTTCGCCTGAATTCAAGGTGCTGAACACGGCGGGCATGTGAGTGCAAGAAACGAAAGGACGGAAATGGAATCTCATCGAGCCCGTCTTGCTCATGTCTTTGACAATACGGGAGTTAATTTAGGTCGCTTACCATTTATTTTTGTCTCTCCGACGAAACTCTGCCTTTCTCGGCCGGGCATTCCACGTTCAGCCCGTGAACGACCGATAGATTCAAATTCTTCAAAGACGGGTATGATATCATGGTCATCGCAGAGAATCCAGAAGTAAAAGTGGAGTATAGCACTGTCTCCGATAAAGATTCCAAGCCGTCTGTTTGTACCAAATGCGGTTGCGAAGATCTGATATGCCGAACGCATCTACTCGTTGATCGACAAGATCTCGGGACGCCAACCATCAAGCGAATCCAACGACACGAATGGGTGTACTGGGAATGCAAGAAATGTGGAAATCAATTCTCAGTCCAAAATCCCGCGGTTGAGTTTGATTGTAGCTTTACTCGCGACGTGAAGCAATACGTATTCAAGCGGGTCTTGAACAAGG
>JAUQYZ010000098.1 GCA_030587475.1 Candidatus Sigynarchaeum calidifontis | reverse complement strand
AATTGCGGCCGGCTCGTGAACGACAAAAAAATACACGTGGCACGCATCACGCGCGTGATCTCGGACAAGATGACCGAGGGCACGCTCGTCGAATGATGGGAAAAGGAATAGTAGTTATTGGATCACTAGCATGTCGCTGACGCGGTCCCGGCGGGATTTAAAATCCGGGTCGAGGAAGACCGTTAGGATGTGCTTCTGGTCGCCCTCCCCGTGCACGATCGAGACGGGCACGACCTCGAGCTCGTTGTCGAGGACGAGCTTGCGCGGGATGCCCACGGCGAGCGTCTTGTTGCATCGCTCGCAGCGGATGTAAATTTTCTTCTCGCCCTCGATCGGCCCGGATGGTTTTTTCTTCTTGCCCTCCTCCTCGCCAGGAATCGGCGGCGGGGTGCCCGTCGGCACGGGCAAGCCGCCCATGCCGGGAGGCGTTATCGTGATTTTCGGGGGCATTTTAATCGGCGGCAGCGTGGTGCCTGCCTTGATGACCGCTGGCTGCGCGGCGGGGGTTGTCGCCGGCGGCGCGACGACCTTGACGCGCCCTTCCTTGATGTCGTCGTAGAGATCGGCATATTTATCCTTGAAGGTCTTGATGATTGCGAGATCGTTCTCGGCCTGGGCCGAAGCGCTCGTGAACTCGTCCATCTCCCGGTCGCGTAGCCTGGACCGGTAGTACGCGCTGATGGCAATGCCCGAGATCACGACTGCCACGATGGCGCCTGTCAATATGCCGAGGGTCCACGACAAGTTCTCGAGCCAGGCGTGCCAGTCGAGGTACGGGATCGTGAAGCCGTTATCGGAGGTGAACCCGGCTGGGAAGATGTTGTCGCCCCGGTTGAGGTTAAACGATATCGTGTAGACAAGAATGGCAACCACGCCAGCGAGGATGATCACGTGGGCGCCTAGGGCTTTCTTGAGGTTAGACGACGCGCGCCGAACATCCTCCCTGCCGACGAACCGTTCATATTTCGCGTTGAAGACCAAGGATCTCCGGTCTTGTTGTTGCCGTGCCTTGTGCTTTTCCGGCGCCTTGAGCATGTCGCTCGTGAAAGGTGCTTGCCCGGGCTCTTGAACCATGATCGCATCCACCACAAAATCTGTTAATTACTGGAGAGACTCATGTTTTATTTCATTATTCCTCACATGATGCGCCGGCAAGATGCCAAGGCGATCGAAATCGTGTGATCCAAAATCTTCGACATGACATCCAAGAGGATTTGATAACCCGTATATGGCGTTGTCACGGTGAGATCATCGATCATGTTCTCGATCTTTCGCTTGGATTGCTCAACGGAAGGAGCCGTTTTTATCACGTAAACTGCATCCTTTTTAGCCTTGAATAAAAAGGAATCCACGGCTTTCTTGAACAATTCATAGACCTTTTCAACAAAGATTATCACCTCATCGACCACCTTCTTGTCCGGGTCCTTTTTCTTGTTCGCCATCGCGTTGAAGGCGAATTCCAGGTCGTCCGCGACGCCCGAGATGTCGGTTATGTAGAACGCCGCGTCAATGGTGTCCTGGGTGGATAGCCCCATGCGCGACAAGCTCGCAGGCACGAGCAGGCCCTTCCGCAGCTCCCGCAAGATGCGGAGGAAGTACTTGCGCACTTGTTTGTTAGAGATGCGCAACGAGTCCATGCGTGCCGCGTAATCGCCCTCCTTGACAACATCGATGGTGTTTTGGAACAAATCCACGGTCGTGTCGGCGATGATCTTGATCAGCACATCCATGTTCGTCTCGTGAATGTTCATGATGTCCTGGATCTTGATTTTCGTTGACAAGAGCGACGTGATCTCGAGCCCGAGCAGCGACTGGACGACCTCTTGTACCTTGAGAGTGAACTTGGTGGGGAACTTGTCCACTCCCTTCCCTTGCTTCCTTTCAATGGTGATGACATCGTTTCCATCTAGGTACTTGACCGTGATCTCCAGCTCGACCAGGTCCAGGTCCTCAAGCTCATCTGCCGAGAAGAATATGGTAGACTCGAAACGCGGTCGCTCGGTACCGATCGTGAGGGGGCTTACCAGCAGCGAGCCATCCGGGTTCTCTATAATGCTGACCTCGCTGTCCTTGTTTAACTGGAATTTCTTGACCCATGACCGGGGAAGGCTCATGATGAGAGTCTCGCTAGATCCCCATTTAACGAGCTTTCTCGATTCGGATGCCTTCTTTCCCTCGCCCTCATCCCCGTTACCTTCCATTTTCGACATGTAGACCACTTGTTTTCAGAATGTCACGGCTCGATAAGTTTCGTCTTGACTATCGCGATATAAACCCGATTTTTAATGGTTTTCCCTCGGTTACCGGGAGGATAAGAAGAAAAACGTTCAAGACTCGTCGCGGGCGAGGTCCTTGAGCAAACCCGCATCGATGCGGTTGAACTCTTCCGCATACAGCACGCCGTGCCTCGCGCCGGTTTCGCCATATAACAACTTGAGAAGCAAGTTTGCACGCATTTGGTTATCGTACTTGGGATCCTCGATTAGATCTATGTACAGCTTGTTCGCGCGGGCGAGCAACGTGTATTGGTGGAAGAAGTTTTTCATGACCGTGGCGTGTTTGCAAGCAGCCTCGACTTTATCATCGATGAAGTCAGACACGTCGACATAAAAGTTAGTGACCACCGGATGGCGTGCAAACAAGTACCGCTCGGCCGTCGCGTGAATTTTTAAGCCTTCAGCGAGCTGTTCCGGGTATAATGCATCGAATGATGCTTGCCAACAAGCTTCATTCACTGCCCTTGCAACTACGACGTGATCCATGTTTTCCTCGTTATTACCGTCGATATCGAAAGAAATGACGATATCTGGCTTGTACTGGCGGATGAGCCGGACGATCTTGGCCCGTAGATCGACGTATTCCTTCCCTTCGAGGCCAGCAAGGTAGTCAGACGGGTAGCCGAGGTGGATCACATCGGCGGCGCCGAGCAACCGGTACGCTTCCTCGCATTCTTTCTTGTTGCAAGCAATTGCCTCGGCCCTCGGCACGCCGACGCAGTCCTCCCAGTCGTCGCAGACACGCACGCAAATGATCTCGTGGCCTTCCGAGGAGAGGCGCTTGATCGTGCCCCCGGCCCAGATCGTGAGATCGTCCGCGTGCGCTCCTATGGCAAGCACCTTCTTGTACGTGAAGATCTCGTACAGCGCGTACTTGACGATGCGGCCAGTCTCCGGGCCGAGTGACTCGGCCTCGTGGCCGATGAAACCCGCCTTCTTCGCGGGATCGAGCCACTTGGTCGGGCCATCGATGCGTCCGAGCCTGAACTGTCCAACCGGGATGATGTACCCGATCGCGTCGTTCGTCAAGCTCGCGATCATCACGTGCCCCCCGTCTGCCTCGACCGGCTCGATTATGCGCTCGAACAAGCCGGGGAACGGCTCGCCGGGCAAGTGCACGACGTGAAGCTTGCCGATACGCCATTTGGAGATGGTGGACGTGATGGCACCGCTGGCCACGTCTCGCTTGAAGATGCCGAGCTTGAACATGACGAGGAAATTGCCGTTCTGGACCGGGAGATGGCCGGTCATCTCGCGCACCTCGATGGGTCCCTCATCCACACGCGCCTCGGTAATGAAAGCCTGCTCGATCGCCGCAAATATCTGCCTGGCGAAGGAAGCCATACGGTCGAACCCTTGCTCCACGCACTCGGGCGACTGGCTGCCACACGCGCCAAGGGCGAACAGTGCCACGCCACCACGAGCCTGCTCGATCATACCAGAGACGATGCCCGGGTAGTCGGCGGAGATTTCCGTGTTCGCCCTCGCCGTTATTTCTGGCTGGGCGGTGCATGTCCACAAGGTCGCGATGGCCTTGCCCTTCTTGTCCTTGAACGTCGCCACCTCGACCGTCGTGTCGATCCCGCCCTCGCGCCTGTGGTTCACGACCAAGCCTTTTATCGCCCCGCGGGCGTGATATATCTTGACGGGGACAAGGGAAGCGCCTGCCTCGTCCACGCAAGCGACGATTTGATCGACGAGGAAGTATACATACTGCTTGTTGATGCCAGACACGCCGAGGCGCGGCCCCCACAGGCCCATGGTATCCGGGGCCGCGTGCGTGTGCGTGCTGAAAACGAACACGTGTCGTCGCTTGAATCCGCGGGCCTCGAGCCGGTCCTTGACCATGTCGACGAAATCGCGGAGCAAGCCAATCACCTCGACGGACACGAGGACGAGCTTGGTGGCCCCGTCTGCTATGACCGCTGTCCGGGCATGGATCGGGTCGTGGATCCCCGTTATCTCGGGGGCCTCGGTTGCCTCGTATCCCGCGATGAATATCTTGCCAATGCCAGCCGGCGGGACGATGTTGACCCTCGCTACTCCACACGTTAGTGCCATAACAATGGCGTCCGTTCTGGCCGATAAAATAAATTTCCACCATGAACTCGACGGATGCTGTTCTTCACCCCCATACATTAATATAAACTGGCGATGATCGATGCTTGGCGCTCGCTCGCCGAGCGCTCGAACTGGTGGGTCGTTGGATGCCATGGAGACATCGCGATCGAGGCGAACCATGCCTTTAGTGGCCACGCTTAAGGCCATCTGGACAGGCACGGAGACCAGGAGCACCTACTTGAAGTATTTCTTCACTGTCCTCGCGATTTACACGGGCGGCATCATCATAGGTGCCAGCTTCTATCCTGGTGGTTTCTCGATGCTGACCGTTTATATAAGCTACCTTGGAGGCAACGAGGAGAACCCCGTCGGGAAGTATCCCTACAACGCGAGCGTGTTCATCACTGGCATCGTGCTCATTCCTGATTTCATATATCTCTACAAGCGGCTCGCGCCGGCGTGCAAGGTCATCTCGTTCCTCGCGTGCGCGTGCGGGATATGGGGCTGCGCCGGCTTCGTGAGCCTCAGCATCCTGAACCAGGGCGTGGGCGAGCCGCACATCTTTTCCACGAATTTCACGTACGCGGGCTTCGGCGCGAGCGCCGCGCTCATGCTGTTCGCCTTGATACGCAAGGCGTGCCTCAAGCACTCGTGGCCGAAATGGTGGCAGATCGCAGTCATATACGCGCAATTGATCGGCCTCGTGGGCGTCGCACTGCTATTCACGGAGACTGACGTGTTCTCGGGCATGGGCATCGACCCGGCATTCTTCGCGAACAAGTTCTGGGAGTGGATGTACACCTTTGCAATAATCGGGTGGCTCGTCGAGGTCGCGCTCGTCACGCCAAAATGGACTAAGGATTCAGTGAATATATGAATTTAAAATGGTAGGGAAGGCGGGATTTTCATTATCGCCCTAAACGGGCAAATTAATATTGAACCCGCGGCCGCCCGGTCCCCTTGGCGCCAGTTCAAATGAAACTTGGCTAAACCGGGAATCATACCAGGCTAGACCACTTCCCTTTGTATGAGAGCGTGTTTTTGGTGATTGATAGCAGAGCTCGCTATTTTTCGGTGAGAATTGGCAAGGTCCGCCTTTCTAACACTCGATTGTTGGATCGAATGAATACAAGGAAATAAAAGCATCGTTGCGAGTTAACCGGAAGGGATGCTGCACATGTCTTCTGGAGGGAGAACTCACTCCCTCTGCACGAGGCCATGCAACTTGAAATACTCGTCGAACATCTTGTATTGCGTGTCGGTGACCCACTTGTTGACCTTGCATGTTTTCATAACATGGTCCATTCGCAAGACCGCGTAGACATCGATCTGCTGCCGTATCTCGAGGGCTCCCTCGAACCGGTCGAGCACCGCGACGACCGCGATGAACTTCAGGTTCTTGAAGCCCGTCGCGGTCTCGATCTGCTCCTTGACCTCCAGCTTCGTCGCGCCGCTCGTGATCACGTCGTCGAGGAGGATGATGCTGTCCCCGTCTTGCAGCTCGCCCATCATGAACGTGTCGTCCTTGTCGCCGTGGAGCTTTGCCTCCTTGCGGTTGAAGCCCCACCGCACGTTGATCTGGAATTTTTCGAAGAGCGCGAACGCGGTGGCAGCGACGAGCGAAATGCCCTTGTACGCGGGGCCGAAGAGAAAGAGTTTCGAGGGGTCGACGCGCCTGTCCGCGGGGAGCGAGCTTTCGAGGAAATTTGCATATATATAGCCAGCAAGTGACATGCCGATGGAGGCAATGCCCTCTGCTGTCTTCACGGCCTTGGCCATGTTGATATAGTAAGGAGACATCTCGCCGCTCTTCAATTTGAACTCGCCAAACAGCAGCGCCTTCTGATCGATAAGGAGCTTTATTAGTTCTTCCGTTCTCAAGAACGCAACCTTGTTCTGCATAGTCAGACCTCGATTTTCCCGGGGCGAGAACCGACCGTCCCGCGTCGGAAAACGCTAGTTCCCCGGCGCGAAACGAACCGGCGGGTTCAACTTGGATAAACTGTTTTTATATTAAACAATTCCATGCGCTTTCCTCGCATCATCCGGCGTTACATAATGCCCGTTCCCGCCGCGATAGATGCGTTTTATGAGGGGCATTCCATCCGGCGCGGGTGCCGCTGCGAGCCTCTCGTTCGCGCGATTGCAACACGCCGGCGCCGGTAGCGACCGGCACTGTTCTCCGACGAAAGCTTGTAATGCCCCGGATCAATAGAATGCAGTGGTGATACCACTCCAATGAACATCCAAATCAGTCTGACCCCCAGCGAGGGCAAGCGGCTCATCGCCAAGGGGGTCTTGGAATACCTCAAGGATCGCATCGATGACGGGAACACCATCCTCGTCACGCGTGGTTCCACCAATGCCTACGTCCTCGAGGAGCTGCTCAAGTACGTCGGCGCGCCTGCCGACTTCAACAAGGCCGACTTCATCACGGGCGAGATACTCGCCGATGGGAACAACCGTCTCTGGGCGAACAAGAAGCGGAAGCCCGAGGTCGTCTTCAAGGGCAAGAGCACGAGGGACATCAAGGACGAGGCCGACCGGCTCGTGACCGTGCAGCGCATGAAGGAAGGCGACGTGGTTCTCAAGGGTGCCAACGCGATCGATCACAAGGGCACCGTCGGGGTACTGGTCGGCGATACGAAGACGGGCGGCACGATCGGCTCGTTGATCGGCCCGATCAAGGCGAAGGGGGTCGAGCTGGTCGTCCCCATCGGGTTGGAAAAGATGGTATGGGGAGAAATCGACTCGGGCACGAGCCAGATGGCGGGTGCCAACTTCGCTTACTGGAGCCAGGGCATGGGCGTCGGGATCTTCCCCGTGTCCGCGACCGTGATCACTGAAATCGACGCCATCGAGATGCTGTTCGACGTCGAGGCGTTCCACCTGGCGAGCGGGGGATTAGGTACCGCGCAAGGCTCGGTCGTGTTGCTGATCGAAGGCGAGGACGAAGAGCTCGAAAAATGCAAGGCTTTCCTCGACAAGGACGTGTTCGGCGAGGAGCAGCTGCAACCCAATCCCGCGGAATGACGAGGCATCCAAGACACCAGGTGAAGCCCGCGATAGGTATTTATCCCGTTTTCGGAGATTAATAATCACGTACTAGAATATTCAAATGTCGAAGAATCGAGGTGTAATTGAATGCCATTGTTCCTATCCAAAGAATGGGTGGATTCCTACACGACCGAGCTGAATAAGAGCACCGCATACGAAGAGGCCGCGAAGACATGGGAAGGTGACTTCGTGTTCATCGGCCGGGACGACAAGACCAAGGAAATCGTGTTAGCCGCTTATTTCGACTTGTGGCACGGGAAGTGCCGCAAGGCCTACAAGATCGACGACGTCAAGAACCTGCCAAAATCTGAGTTCGTTTATGACGGCCCTATATCGAACTGGAAGAAAGTGCTATCGAAAGAGCTGGACCCGATCCAGGGGCTCATGAGCGGGAAATTCAAGCTAACAGGCAACATGAGCAAGGTAATGCGGGCTGTGAAGGCGGCACAAGAACTCGTGAATACCACGATGAAGATCACGACCGAATGGCCAGCTTGAGCAATATTTTCCCTTCTTTTCCCTTTTCCAAAACGCGCCCGGGTAATTGAAACGTGAACGAAGGCTTGGAAGGCAATTGGGTCGCCGCGAGCGGCATCATCAAAGTACTGTTGCTTCGACCAGATGGTTCATGCCGGGTTGACGGCACGCCGGCGCGATGGATGGCCGCTGGCGACGAGATCTGGCTCCTCGATGGCAACACGCGGGCCGGCACCAAGTGGAAGTTCTCGCTTGAAGGCAATGCAACCCTCTTGTTTTCCCGTCCCGAGGATTTCAAGTATCTCGGTGGCAAGGATTACATCTATTTCCAGATGAGCGACCCCGGAACGGTCATCACTTTTTCCCGAGAAAAATAGAAAACGGCCGGAATGGTTTCCAGCTCACGCCGCGTGCCGCTTCGGGCTCACGAGGAACGTCATGACCTGGCAACCCTTGATCGCGAATTCGAAGCCGCCGTTGCTGTACATGACCGCCTCGACGAATTCCTCGTTGAGGTTCACGACCGACACGCTCGATGGCTCGAAGGACAAGCGAACCTTGCCTTGCAAGGCCGACCGGGACGGGTTGAACAACCGGAGGACGATGCTGTTGCTCGTCTCCGCCTTTTTCAAGGCAGAGACGACGAGCATTGCAGGTTCGATCATGAGCATGCATTCCTCGTCGAATTCGAGCGGCTTTACCGATCCTGTGGCGAGCGGCGGCTCGTAAAAGTGGTCTCGCACCCCGTGCGCCATGGCCGTGAGCGGCACCTGGAACGCGGCCATGTGCTTCCAGAGCAGCGCGCGCTGCCAGTCGCCCTCGTGGGGCATGATGGCGAGCTCGAAACGCATGTGGCGCTTGCACTGGGCGCCTGGCGTGGGGATGAAGGGCCCGTTGAGGCCCGACGGCCGGCCGAGGTGGCCGCGTGACAGCGGCATGCCGTCCCGGCTCAGCCAGCCCACGCTCCTGAAGAGCGTGATGGCAATCGCGTTTTGCATGCCCGGTTGTATCTCGAACTCGGGCAGCCCCTTCACGAGCACGGCGAGGCCAGCCTTCCCGTCCGACAGGTCGACGAAGCCATCCGTGTGGTAGATCCCTTGTGCCGGCTGGAACCACCCGTCGTCCCTCGGGAGGGCGATGTCCCGCTCCATGACCATGAAATGGTCGGCGGCGTGGGACTTGGCCACTTGAAGGCCCGTGGGGAAGCATGCCTGGAGCCGGTGGTCGTCGACGTCGTTATCCACGTCGATGGTCACGCGGGCGAACGGCTCGCTGGCGTATAGCTCGACCAGGATCCTGGCCTTGAAGTCGACGAGCTCGGCGCTGCGCTTGCGCTCCTTCGTGATGCATCTCGGCACCTTCATGGAGACGTCGACCGTGACCCGCTGCTTGAGGGGCGACTTCTCGATGCCGGCGACGGTCGCCGTGCCCGAGCGCGAGGTGACGACCAGGTTCTCGCGAGGCGGCGCGTAGTCGTACTCGTCGCCATCGTCGCCAGCATCGGCAAGCACGAGCAAGTCGCGCCACGTTCTCCCGCTGTTCTTTTCAGTGATCGATAATGTCCCATCCTGGTTTACCACGACCTCGAGCAGCTCGTTTTCCAGCACGGGATCCTTCCCCGCGGCCGTTTCAGGCTTTGCAATGCCGCCGGGCGCGGGTTCGAGGTAGAACCTCTTGAACCCGAGGGCCGGGACGTCGGGGGCGACCATCTCGACCTCTTGCAGCCGCACCGAGTGGCCGAACAACGGGAACAGCCTGGCAGCGTCGGGCAAGTCCCGGTAGTCGGGGATGGTCTTGATGCTCGCTGCTTGTATTTCCTTGCCGTTGGCATCGACGACGTGCAGTTCCACGTCATGCCACGCGGCGGGCGTGCTTATCAGGGCCTTCACGGGGCCGGTTTGTGCCCAGTTCGTCACGTTGACGACGGGAAGCGCCATCTTCCCCGCGGGCGGCTGCTTCATGGCCTTCCAGATGATGCTCGTGGCCCCGTTGACCAGCGTCTCGGCCATGTCGCCGAGCTCGGCGAACCGCGTCTCCATGTCCGCGTGCACCCGGTCGGTGCTGCACGCGCAGATCGAGTCGTGCGGGTGGTTCTTGAGCAGCAGCTTCCACGCGAGCGTGATCTGGTCTTGCGGGTACTTTGCACCGAGATACCACGCGAGCACGTTCAAGGGCTCGACCCAGTGCTCGATCAAATTCGATAGCTGCCAGTTGGCTTGCTTCAAGTACATGCGAGACGACAAGCAACCGGGCGTGACCTGCGTGTAGGCGGAGCCGCGCATCTCGCCCGACAGTTCGACGAGGTCGTAGGAATCCTCGGCGAGCGCGTCGAAGTAGTCCTCGAGCGTCGTGTGCTTGATGTGGAAGTCCACGCCTATCTCCTCGTCCTTGTTGATGAAATCGACCACGTCGGGGATGTTGTCGTCCGGGAACAGGTGGTCGGACCCGTTCATGATGAGGAAGAGCTTCCGCGCCGACCGCGGCTCGAGCCGCTCCACGGCGCCGAGGATGCGCATGACCGCGCCGAGGCACTTGTACTCGCCGCTGGTCGATGCGCTCTCGGAGAGGTTCGACGCGTTCCCGTAGCCGGTGATGTGGTGCAGCGTGAGCACCTTGGTCCCGTCGGGCGCCCGCCAGAAAAACTCGAGCGGCGTGCTGTCGTTGTGCCCCTTGTATTCCTCGTGGCCGCCGAACAGCGGGGGATAGCCGCGAAACAGGTAGCAGCTTTTTATCCCGAAGCCAGCGAGTATTTGCGGCAGCTGCCAGACGTGGCCGAACGTGTCGGGAACGTGACCGCACTTCATCACCCCGCCGAGCTTCTCGGCGATCTTGTGCCCGATGAGCAGGTTGCGCACGATGCCCTCGGCGGATTCCAGGAATTCGTCGGCGAGCACGTACCACGGGCCCACGACCAGCTTCTTGGCCTCGACCGCGTGCTTCAGCGCGGCGAGATTGTCGGGCTTCACCTCGAGGTAATCCTCGACCGGCGCGGTCTGGCCGTCGAGCATGAACGAGTTCCACCCGGGCACGGATTGCATCTCGAGTGCCTTGTCGATAACATTCACGAGCCGCAAGCGAAACTGGTTGAATGACAAGTACCATTCTCGATCCCAGTGAGTATAGCTCACCATGAAAAGTTTTTTCTTTCCATCGCTCATCTTCAAGACCTGTTTGCATGCTACGGGGCAAAATGGCCCCGGTGTATTTGACGTGATATGGTGATAATCTGACGATCACTGGCTGGACGAGAACAAGCCGTTGACGAGGTTGTGCAAGAATCCCTTCTTGTCTCCGGAATCGTCAGCATACTTTGCCAGCTTGATGAAATAGAGCACCTGGCGGGGATTGATCGTGATGTTCTTTTCCTTGGCGATCGCCATTACCTCCTTGAGTAACTCGGCGCTTCGCTGGCCTTCCAACTTGCTAGCCACCGATTCGAGGGGGATGTCATAGTTGAAGTCGACGAGCACGAACCGGCGTTGCTGCGCGGGGTCTGGCGTGAAATGGACATCGCCTGGACGCTTCGGGTTGGCGGTGCATATCAAGAAATGGCCCGGGGTCGCCTGGATAACGTGGCCGCCGAATGAATACGTCGCCACGTTCGCGGTCATGAGGCCATCGAGTGCCCGGGGAGGCATCCGGCCGATCTCGTCGCCCACGACGCCGATACCCGCCATGGCACCGATGATGAGGGCCGTGAGATCCCACAATGCCACGTTCTCGAACGACAGGTCGTACCTCGTGATCGACGAGATCAAGTCATCGGGAACGAGGCCTTGCTGCCTGGATGCCAGGTTCAAGAAGAACGAGAGCTGCTGGCTCCGGGCGTACATCTTCGGCGCGTTGATCTCCCCCACGATCTCGCCCGGCTCGGTAAAGGGCGCGAAGTTCGAGAAGACCACGCCCTCCGGATCGTCCTCCTTGATGCCACGCACCTTGCGGGCGACGGCCAGGGCAAAGGTGGTCTTGCCCATGCCCTCGCTGCCCCATAACACGGGGATAGGGCACTGGTTCTTGAACCGCTGGTCGAGGGTCTTGAGCTCGGTGGCGTTCTTGTGGATCATGATGGCGTATTCGAAGATGGCGGCGACGGCGAGCGAGACCGCGTTGCGCGGGAGTATCAAGCCCTCGAACTCGATGAGATCCTCCTGGACCTTCGACGTGTGCTGGGCCATGAATTTTTTCAATGCCTTGACTGGATCCTTGAAAGCATCTTGCAACGTCGGGGACAAGGGAAGCGGGTTCATCAAGTATTCGAGGGTCGGCTTCGATGAAACGCTCCGGACGGTTTTTTGCACCGTCGTCTCTTCGTTCAAGAGTCTCTTGAACGCGTCCACTGGATTCTCGTCGGGATTGCTCACGCGACTCACGCTACATGGGAAACTATCGTTCAAATATATGTAGGTAGGTCACCCAAATATATTGACATTGACATGAGTTTTACCTTCTCCCCGGCCGACCTGGCGCGGCTCTTCTCCTCGAGCGACATCAAGCGGTCCACGCTGGAAATAGTGCTGGACAACCTCATCCAGCAAGGCTTGATTGGCAAGGTGCCGACCAAGTCAGAAATTTCCGTCGCTTTGAAGAAACTCGGCGTGAGTTTCGATCCGGTCGCCGCGCTCGAGAGGTACAAGCTCGTCAAGGTCGACGAAGCGGGTCACGTGCAGCTGCACCCCATCGTGTCCGAGGACTTGAACCTGTGGCCCCACCTCCTCGAAATCTTGCGGAACCGGTTCGGCATCCGCGTCTCGAAACGCATGCAAGACCTCGGGAGGTACCTGAAATACCTCGACACGCTGCCGGCACAGACCAACTTTCTCATCCAGAACTTGAACATCGAGCGGGAGATCGTCGTCGAAGCGGTCAAAGGCCTTTTTTCGATCCACGCGAGCGATCCGACCGAGCTCATGAGTTTCCAGGAGGCTTTGCGGTTCTACAAGAACAAGGAGAAGATCAGCGACAAGGCAGTCTCGGCATTGAAGACGCTGTCCGAGAACATGCACTTGCTCACGCAGAACGACATGATGTACCTCAAGGAGAGCATGCTCACGATCGACAAGATCGCCGCGCAGACCGAGACGGTCAAGCAAGAATTCACGCGCTTCTCGGTCAACGCGTTCCTCACGGGCATCATCAAGTTCGACGACATCCTGGAATTCGAGAACACGGACGAACTCACCACGCTCAGCTTGCTCATGCGATCCAGCCCCACCGAGCGCTTGAAGGTCCAAACGATCGACATGGACGACCCCGT
The DNA here is from genome assembly GCA_030587475.1 of Candidatus Sigynarchaeum calidifontis. Lineage (GTDB taxonomy): Archaea > Asgardarchaeota > Lokiarchaeia > Sigyniarchaeales > Sigyniarchaeaceae > Sigyniarchaeum > Sigyniarchaeum tengchongense. Next base: position 9,971 of record JAUQYZ010000098.1, on the reverse strand, counting down.
GTCCACGCTCATCCGCAAGTACCTCCAGCGTGATCTCCCGCGAGGGCGCCGGAAGGCGATCATTGGCCTGGTCGCCTCGTTTTTCAGGGATTTCTTCATGCGAGAGGGCCTGCTCAAGGACCTGAACGCCCTCGTCCAAGCGTTCTTGCAGAAAGACTTCGACGTGAAGGGGACGATCTTCAGCACCATAAAGAAGATGCAGATGTGGACCCCGGTGTACAAGCAACGGATAAAGGCGTCGTCGCGAAATCTCATCCTCGTGAACGACTTGTCAGGCTCCATGATCGCCTCGTACATCGGTCAAGTCGAGCTCTTCCAAGGCTTGATCGATGCCCTCGACAAGGACATGGAATCCGAGATCGTCTTCGTTTCTTTCTCCAACGACACGTTTGCCATCAACCATTCTCGCATGTCCCGCGCCCGTGCCCGCGAGGAATTCCTCGGCTTGCTCACGGAAAACACCATGGGCATGACCGACATGAACGCCGTCCTCGAGACGCTGCTCACGGGGAAACCGACGCGGGGCGACCCGTTCAAGCCACCCAGGCCAGAGGAGACCATCATATTCTTCATCTCGGACTTGCAAGAGACCATCGGCGGGAGCATTGACTTCGACCTCGCAGAACGGGTCGTCAAGTCATGCAAGAAATTCTTCGTACCCGTGCCGCGGGACAATTATAACAAGGAAAACTACCAACTCTTCCTGGAGCGCGGCGCCGTGCCTATCTTGTACGATAACGTTGTCGATATCCCGGGAAAAATCGTGAAATTGATGGTAACCGAGGTTGCATGAAAAACGGGAGCCGAGGTCATCCCCACAAGCCCAGGCGTCTACGCGCTTTGCATGTTCGCCAGGCGCCCGGCAAGCATCGAGGTCGGGAAGCTCGGGACGGTCAAGGTCTCTCCAGACCGCTCCTATATCTACGTCGGGTCCGCGCTGAACGGCCTGGCGAGGCGTATCGGGCGGTACCTCGCTGCGCCGGCCAAGAAAAAGCACTGGCACGTCGACTACTTGCTCGAGCACCTCGACATCCGGGCGATCTACCTCGCCATCACGAACACCCGCAAGGAATGCGAGATATCGATGGCATTGAATGCCATCGGTGGTCACTTCACGCCGATCATGGGATTCGGTAACTCGGATTGTGACACGTGCCCGTCACACCTTTACGAGGCGATTGTTGGCGATGAACCTGATGCCTTGGACAAGATGGTGCTTGCCGCGTTCCGCGGGGCGGGGCTGCAGCCGTCGATGGTGAACTTGGCAAATGATTGAACCAGCAAGGGTATTAAACCAACGAGCGTTCCCAATCCATACAGAAACCATGGTCGAGCGCGATATGCAAGAGCCCGAGACGACTGAAACACGAAAGTCCTTCAAGTTGCGAATGTCCCAGGTCTCTAAGTTAACGCTAATCCGCCGGATAATTCAATTGTTCGTTATCATCTTCTTGAATGCTGTGTTCTGGGGTGGCGTGTTCTCCACCGACTTGTCGTTCTTCACGTCGCTCTTCCGCTATGTTCCCTTCCTCAGCTCGCCACGATCAACATTTTCCGACAGCGGCGGGTTCCTCGAAATCATGCTTGGGTCGTTCATGGCCCAGATCGTCCCGCTATTCTTGTTGGGGCTCGTCATCATCATCTCGATCATTATTGGCCGTTCAACTTGCGGTTGGATGTGCCCGGCGGGATTTATCCAAGATATCTTCGGCTGGGCAGGAGAAGTCACGAACAACAGCCGGCAAGTGAGCGTGACCTCGCACCCGTTCTTGTCACGCGTCAAGAACTGGATACTCGGGCTGCTCTTGCTCTTCACCATCCCTGCAGCCTTCATCACCGACAAGCCGACCTACACGCTCTATCTCCAGACGCTGGGCGATTTTGGCAAAAATCCCCTTGGCTTTTGGAGCCTCGACGAGTTCTTCTTCGTGTTCGTCCCCAAGATCACGAACGAACTGGCGGTCGATCAAAACCTCGATTACCTGACCAACAACTGGCTCGTCATCATCCAGGGGCTCTTCTACCTCATCGTCATCATCTTGGCCTTTTACTTTCCCCGCTCGTACTGCCGATATTTGTGCCCTTACGGGGCGCTTGTTCGCCCCTTCGCGAAGCACTCGATCGTGGCGCTGGCGCGCAACCCCACGAAATGCGTCGGCCGCAAGGAATGCGGTGAATGTGAACTCGCTTGCCCCATGCAAATCCGCATCCTCGATGAACCGTATGCAAAAATCAGCGGGAATGGCGAATGCATCCTTTGTGGTAGATGCAAGGATGCTTGTGATAAGAAACAGTACGGGGCGATCGAGCTTTCCTTCTTCAAGTCTTGATACTGCTCGATGCCTTCTTGTTCGTTTATAAAGCCCGTGTCATTCGCATGGCCGGTCAATCAAGGTACCCACGATCCGCGCGATGCGCTCCGCGGCGCGGGCATCCATCTTGCATTCATGGCCTCGGCCCGTGAAGAACCGGGCGACGATCGAGACGAACGCGGGCCAATCGAGTGTCTCGCTGATCACGTTCTCTTGCAAGAACTCGTGGAACGCGTTGAACGGCTCGATGATCTCGGCGAAGAAACGCTCGTGCAAGAGAGTCGTGGTGGGCTTGTTTGCCCGGTCGTGCGTGACATAATTGGCGAGGACCTCCGGCGAGATGGATTTGAAACGATCCCGCACGTCGATGGCGACGCCCATGTCCATCTTGTTTCGGAAGTCAACGGCCAGCGTTGCCATCCACTGGTTCTCGTGGAAAGGCAGCTGGCGGTACAAGAGAATCTCGACCATGGCGTTCGCGATGTTGTCCTCGGAGAACCGGCTAATGGGATCCTTGAATTGTCTTGAAGCCATCGCGAGATCTCCCTTGAAAAACACGCGCTTCAAGCAGAACTGCAAGAAATCAGAGATGTAATGTACCAGCCCTTGACACGTGATCTGTCGCTTTGCCGTCACGTTCTCGTTCAACTTTTCGAGATTTGCCATTACTTGCTCGTGGCTTGACTTGAGGAACGCGGCGAAAAATCTCGAGTTGAACCGCTCGACAGATCTCCCGAACAAGCACTTGATGAACGTGTCGTACTCGTCCATGTCCTGGACCTTGAAGTGGTTGACGAGGAATTGCTGGAAGCGGGCTGAAAAAGCATCGAATTTTGATTCGCCGCCACCGTTACCTTTGGACCGGGAAACCATGGCAAGGATCTTGTCGTGAAGCTCCCCGCCGCGGAATATCTTTTCCGACAGCGCATCCCGCCCCAGGTCGATGAGGTAGTATTGCAAGATGATCATGAAGACCTGGCTCGCGTTTTCCTTGAAAATGGCGAGGTTGGACTGGAACGTCTCGTAAAGCAAGGCCTGGCGCAGGACTATCTCGAAAAGATATCCCCAAAGCAGGGTCTCTTGCTCAGTGAAGTGATTGGCTTCGTTGTGTTCGCGCAGCAGCTGTTGAACCGGCGTGACGCCGAGATCGAGCTTGGAGATCAAGGAAGCGAGCAACTCGTAGAGGGGATTGATCCTGCCCGTGATGGTCGCTCTCGCCTCGAAGTGCTTGACCGCACCGAGCACGTCTTCCTGGTTGCTCTTGAAGCTTTTCCAGGCGAGCTCCCGGTATTCGTTCTTTTTCTGGAGTAAAAACTTGCTCGCCGGGCCACTAACCGTGGCGCCGAGCGTTCCCTCGATGAAATCGAGTAAATGCCCGTTGAAATAGGACATCGGCAGATCCTTGCTCGTGTAATCGTTGAACGACATGAGCACCGTGACATGCATGCCGTCGAGGCCGATCTCGAGGAGGTTCGTGAGCTGGACGGCTTGCCAGTCGATATTAACGACGGTCTTGATGACCGGGTTCAATGAAGCCACCAGCTTGCTGAAGATGAAATGGACCATCGATCGCTCGGGCAAGGGCTTTGCAAGCTCGCTGAAGTCGAAAACCTCCTCGTCCATGACCTTGAACGTCGCCGCCGGGATGATGACCTGGAACTGGTACATGGCCTCGCCCTTGTACACGACCCGCGCGTCGCGGATCTGCACGCTCGTCGGGGAAATGCCCGTGGCAAGCTGGAACCAGCGCTGCACGAGCGGGAAAAAGCCTTTCAAAAAAAACGCGGTCACGGAGGGTTCGGCACCCTCCACGATGCCGCGGTCGCAGAAATCGGGTATCGAAAAGAAGGCCTTCTTGAGCGCCTTGCAAAAGGCCGGAAATCGCTTCCACTTGCGCCGTGCCTCGACCGCGAAGAACCCGTCGGCCTCGTCGACCCACGTGTCCGGATGCCCTTGCTTGAACTGGACGAACCGCTTGTAGAACTCGACGAACGGCTGCTGTTCCATGGGGCATCGGTGCCTTCCTTGATCGTGGAGACTCCGGAGAAAGGTCGATTTATGGGCGTGCAACACGGGGGTAATCCACGAGCCAACCGAGTTGGGCACCAGATCCAGGCAATTCGCAGGCGAGGCCAAGTGGACAAAAAAGGCTGTTAACAGATGGCTTGGAATTGCGCTGGAAAGATATAGGAAAACGCCCGCCGGGGCACGGCGTCCCGCGCTGCTTCGGTACTGCTTTTTATTGGGAGGCAAGATCATTACAATGCTGGTATGCCATGTTAGACATGACTTCCCGAGTTGCCGAGGCCCTCGCAAAGGCGATGGGCGTCGCCGCGACGCGGGTGCGAAAGGACGTCCGAAGGCTGCTGGCCGAGGCATTGAGGAATGAATCGGTGCCGCTCGCGAGGAAGCAGCTGGAGTTCATGCTGACAAACTTCGACCTCGGCGCGAAGCAATGCGCCCCGTATTGCCAGGACACGGGCACGATCCACGTCTACGCCGCTCTCGGCGAGACGTTCCCCGTGAAGTCCGGCATCTACGCCGCCATCGAGGCGGGGATCGTGCGGGCGACGAGGGACATCCCGCTCCGGCCCAACTCGATCAACCCGGTCTCCGAGGAAAAGTACCCGGACAACACTGGCCCTGGCCTGCCCGACGTCACGATGCGGATAGTGCCCGGCGACGCGCTGGATATGGACGTGATGCTCAAGGGGGGCGGATCGGAGAACATGTCACGGCTGTTCATGTTAGAACCCATCGGCGCGCTCGAGCGCATCCCGGAACTCGTTGCAGACTTGATGGTCGATGCAGGCGGCAAGCCGTGCCCGCCGGTCATCATCGGCATCGGCCTCGGCGGCGGGGCAAGCGGCTGCATCGCGCTCGCCAAGAAGGCGCTCTTGCGGGAACTCGGGACACCCCATCCCGATGCAGCGGAGGCTGTCCTCGAGCGGCTGGTCCTCGGCGCGGTGAACAAGACGGGCATCGGCCCCATGGGCCTTGGCGGGGACACGACTTGCATCGCCGTGCACGTGGAGACCGTGCCGCGGCACCCGGCCTCGTTTCCCGTTGGCGTCGTGGTGGAATGCTATGCCCACCGCCACGCGCACGTGCACGTGAACGCCGACGGCTCGTACAAGGTAAAGGAGGAGGCGCACGAATGAGTCTCAAGCTCGAAAAAAAGCCGGTGTACATCGAGACGCCGTTCACGGCCGAGAAGGCGAGGTCATTCCGCGCCGGCGACGTCGTGTTCTTGAGCGGCACGATCGTGACCGCGCGCGACGCGACCCACGAGCGCTTGCTGGATCCAAAGGTGCAAGCCCCGCGCCAGCTGGCCGCGGCACTCGATCACAAGGTGCTCTACCATTGCGGGCCTGTCGCCAGGAAACTGGATGACGGGACGTGGGACGTCAAGGCGGCTGGCCCGACCACGAGCGCCCGGATGAGCTCCGTCGAGGGCGACGTGATGAAACGGCACGACATCCACGCGATCATCGGCAAGGCGGGCATGCGGGGGGTCGACTGGAAGGGCCTCGGGGGGTGCTACCTCGCCTTCGTGGGCGGGGCGGCGCTGCTGGCAAGGCAAGCCATCAAGCGGGTCGTCGACGTGGCGTGGATCGATCTCGGAATTCCCGAGGCCGCCTGGATCCTCGAGGTGGAGGAGTTCGGCCCCTTGATCGTCGCCCAGGATGCCCATGGTGCCGACTTGTATGCTGACGTCGTAAAAAAGGCACGAAATCAAAATAATTAAATTCACTAGCCGTAGAACTGACTTACCGTCTAATGCCGAGGTGTAGAGCTTGAGCTTGGAAGATGATCTGATCAAACTAAATTGGAATAAAAACGACGCGATCGTCTACATCGCGTTGATCAAGCTCGGGGCCACCACGCCGCAAGCCCTCTCGGAATCGACGGGCATCGACAGGACGAGGGTGTACGATTCGCTCAAGCGGCTCATCGCCGCAGGCAAGGTGCTCAAGGAGGATCGCGAGTGGGGTGGGAAATACCAGGCAATGTCGGTCGACGACGTGTTCACACAAGAGGTCGAGATCATCAAGAAACAGCTCGATATCGCGGCCAAGTTGAAACAACAGCTCAAGGACATCGAAAAAAGCAAGGAAGACGAGCAGCGCCTCGTGTGGGCCATCCAGGGGAAGAAGAACGTGCGAGACACGATCGAGGGCTATCTCGAGACGGCGAAGGAACGCGTCTTCTGGCTCATGTCGCCTGACATGTTCGGCCCGCCTATGCAGAAATGGGCGTTCGACCGCCTCGTGAAGTGCAAGGCTGAAAGGAAAGTGCGAGAGATCAAGGTTTCCTTGCAAGTCAATGACGAGAACACGCCTTACGTGAAGAATTTAATCGATGCGGGGATCGAGGTTTATAACAGGCGCGAGTTGCTGCTACCGCTCGCGCTGCTCGTCGTCGACACCAACAAGTTCATCCAGCTGTCCTTGTCTACCTTCGATCCAGCGCCGGAGTATAATTTTGGCATCTACGGGAATAACGTCTCTCCGGCGCAGCTCAAGGGTGTGGAATATTTCTTCCTATACACGTTAAAAGACCACGTGCAACTTGACCCGAATTTCGCAAAGAATGGCAATCTTGCCGCTGCTAGCCCGCGGAAATAACCTTCAAATGAGGAAAAACGCTATACATTCATAATAACGAGGAAATCACATGCCCACGGAATCGAATCAGAAGGGTCATCTTCCAGGATCGAGAGAGGCTCGACCATCACGGGCCGCACGCGGGGGCGGAGATCTTCAAATCCATTAGCCGAATTAATCTGAAATTCAAGAAAAATCATCCGAGAGACCAAAATATGCCTAAAATCTTCACAAGCAAGGTTTGCGTCGTCGGGGACCAAGAGGTTGGCAAGACGTCCTTGCTCCTAAAGTACTCCAAGAACACGTTCCAGGAAAATTACAAGCCGACGATCGGCGCCGACTTCATCATCAAGGAGGAAAAACTGGCGAATGGCGACGATTTCCACCTCTACTTGTGGGACCTCGCCGGCCATCCCAGCTTCGCGATTCTCCGCCAGTACTACATGCACGGGGCGAACGGCGCCATGATCTGCTTCGACTTGAACAACCCGGCGACCTTCACGACGTGCGAGAACTGGCTCAAGGACGTGTTCCGCATCAAGCCGCAAAAGATCCCCGTCATCCTCGTGGGCACGAAGGGCGACATCGAGCAAAAGGTGAAACAAGAAGACATCGACGCCTTCTGCAAGGAGCATGGCGTCATCTACATGAGAACCAGCTCCAAGGCCGGAGAGAACGTGAAAGAACTCTTCATGCGCATGATCGACCTGATCATGCAGCAGAACAAGGCTTGAACCGCATTAGCCCTCTTCTTCCTTTCTATTCCACGTGATCCAAGTCACGCATTTCCTTCAAGGAAACTTTCCCTTCAATTTCTCTTGCACTTGCTCCAGCGAGAACACCATTGCCCGCGCCTTGCCGACCGTGTCGATGAAGCCGAGCTCGGACTTGAACCGGGGGATGAGCTGGACGTGTAGGTGGTCGATGCTCGCCCCGCTGAACTTGCCCTCGTTGACGCCGAAGTTGAAGCTCGTGCAGCCGAACTCGCGCTCGAGCACGTCCTCCGCTTTCTTGACGAGTTTCATGATCTTGGCGACCTCTTCGTCCGATAAATCCCGCCAGCGCTCGACGTGACGCGTCGGTGAGATGAGCATATGACCCGGGTTGAAGGGGTAGAGGTTCAAGATGATGAACGCCATCTCGTCCTGGTACAACCTGTGCGTTCGCACCTTGGGATCCCCGTCGCGGATCGCGCACAAGATACATGGCACGTCGGGCTTGCCGCCCGTCACGTACTCGGACTTGCCATGGGCGTACAGGCTGTCCGGAAAAAGCGCCTCGCGCTTGAACGGGTCGGGATCCTTCTTTCTATCATCCATAAATCGTCAGTCCTAGAGAAACGCACGTGATTGATAATAAGATGCCGGTCACAGCGTCAGTCCTAGACAATCGAGAGATTTAGACAATCGAGAGAATCTAAGATCGAAGACTGCGGCCCCTTCACACTCGTGCAAGGTACAACGTGGATTAGACGGGGAGAGAAAGGTGCAAGGGCATTTTCTTCGACATGCCTTACTTCTAGTTAGGCATTTTAAAGACGATGGAAGAGAGTGGAAAAGTAATTTAGTACACGCCGAGGTTGATGATGGCCTGGGCTGCCGTCTGAAGCTTGACCTGGAGAATGCCCATGGCCACGTTGATGGTCGCCACTATGATGAGGATCTTTGTTCCTATGCTCATGAAGATGATACGCCCTTTCTCATTATCGATCATTGCGCTGCGAAAATCTCCTTGTGCCAATTCTCGCGTTGCTCGTGCGCTGGCTTTCACCATCAAGTTTACCATCGCACCCAGGGACTCGGCATCGATCCACGCGGGAAGACTTTGGCTCAGAACGAGCCCGTACTTCTCCACGAGGGCGCAACCGTGAATCCCTTGTGTTTTTCTAAGATTCTCAAGTATTTCATCGAGCTGGGGGTTCGCACTCATCGCATTTTCACCGGAAAGGCGTATAGTAGGTTTCTTTTTCACCGGAACGGTGTTTGCCACGCGTATATTGCAGTATGCCTCGCGTGTCTCGCAATGATATTACCTACCTTTTCTCTCTATATAAAACAGATCCGCCTTCCCTTACCCGCCTAGGCATTAAAACCACTCTTTAGCTGATTAACCGGGCTCATGTCGATCGCACGACGATTTCGAGCCGCCCTCGCCCCTCCACGACGATGTTTTCTATCCGCAAGTGGCAATGCCCCATCGAGATCTCGTGCTTCGGGATGGCTTCGAGGTACACGCCGAGTGCCTTGATCGTGTCGAGATCGGGCGTCAAGTCGCGCGGTTGGTCGTGCAAGTAGATGCGCTTGTCACTGGTCCCCTTCGCGTCCATGATCGCTCGCAAGAGGGGCTCGATGGCCGCGTGGTCGCCGGGCGGGACCAGGGCATCGATGAACGACTTGGCGATGTCGTTCGCGAACGGGTTCACGTGTTCCCCGCTGCCGATCCACGACCGGTCGAGCAACAGCCTCGCCACGACCACGTCACCACCCGCGTTCACGTCGAACGACATGTCGATGTACTCCTGGAAGCCGCCAGGCTTGCATTCCACGACCCGCACGCCGTCGCCAGCCCCGCCATGTCTCTTCGTCTCGTGCACGTTGAAAAACGAGAAGAACTCGGATCCACCCAGCGCCTCGAGCGTCCCTAGTGGCATGTGGGCAAATTACTAGCGGGTGTCTTAAGTGTTGCGTCGGCCTTATGGAATATCCGAGGAAGGGTTTTTAACGACATCTGGACATGTGCGGTCATGCACAGGGCTTAATGAAGGGTTGCTAAACAGTCCAGTTTTTGCTAGACAAAATTGGACACGGTGTGGATGATATCCCGGTTTATGGGCCATGATTGGATGATGCATGGCATCATGACATCATGCGTGAGGATCGGCATCGCCGCGTCGATGATAGGAGTGTGCACCCGGACGATACGGCGATGGGATGCAGCGGGGAAGATCACGTGCATCAGGACGCCGGGAGGGCACCGGCGGATATCGTTGATCGTCATCGAAGGCCAGCAAGCACGCGATGCAAGGATCGAGGATGGAGATGACCCCGGGCGA
>JAUQYZ010000060.1 GCA_030587475.1 Candidatus Sigynarchaeum calidifontis | reverse complement strand
TGTATCGAAGGCATAATCGGGATCGGCGAACAGCATCTCGGCTTGGAGCAAACTCGCGTCCGGGGTCTTGAAAACGTGAAAAAAGACACGCTGTTAAAAGCAATCTCGATGTTGTTCCTTGCAGTCGTGTCGGCCGAGACGGGGATGGACGACATGTATTTGAGGCCGACATATTTCTTTGGGTGAGAAGTTTAAAGAGAACGAGGTGTGAATTATTAGTTAGACAGACTCTTTAATACTTCAAATAATTCCTTGCTTGGTATATCGAGAAGATTTGCATTCTCTTTCATCTTATTGTTCTGGATAAGCATGTCTTTCACGTGCCTATCCAAACCGAGCACGATATCATATATCTTCTCACATTGATCGACGAGCTCGGCCCAGGGCATAACGGTTATAATGTTTATTATCTTGTTCGTTGTCCGATCTGTTATTGGATTCATAAATTTAACCTTACTCTTCAAAATATCGTCATCATTGATGTCGATATTAAAGTTTCCGTGCGATATCGCGTTACGAATGCGTGTGAGGCCAGTGATAAATTTCCCCCATACTCCCAAAGTGCGACGTAATTCTGAATCGAACCCGATTCAGAAGAGCTCGATGCCGTAAGGGTGCAGTTACGGGATGCCACCCGTACAACCCGGAAATATGGCCTCGGTTGGTTGTTTATCAGCCAGACTCTCTCGAGCCTTGATAAAGAGATATTGAACCAACTAAGGGTATATTTCTTTGGCTATGGCCTCGCGTGGGGCAACGAGCTCCAAAGTCTCAAGGACATATTAGGAGGCGATGAGAATCTTCTCCGGTTATATCGTTCTTTCAAGGATCCTCAAAGTGGCCTTGGAACCTACGAATACCCGTTTATGACAATCGGGCCCATTTCTCCACTATGTTTCTCTGGGCGGCCGCTTTTTTTTAACGCGTTGGCTTATCCGGCGGAATTCCTGCGGAAAAATTTTCATATTGCGGGTGAATCGACGTGATCTGTCAAAATATGGCCTAGTATAGGCAAGCTCTATGGGATCGAAACGGCACGCACCGTCGTCGAATAAGGATAATGGAGATCGCGATCAGCAAGCGACGACGTGCAATGTATAACTAGATTCGGAATAAACATAGAAGTGAGTGTATCTCACTATAGACTTGTTAAAATCTATAGTTTTTTAAGGCACTTTTCGAAAAGGGTCTATATCGATTACATGACAATCTAGTTCAGTTTGAGGGAGCCATCATTGCGATATGCGTACCTTGGAAGGAGCAATGAGGTCATAGATGCTGAGAACCTGCCCAAGCATTTCAATCCAAGATCTGCTTTTTACATTTGCCGCATTTGTAAAAAGCCCGTGCATCTCGTACTCGGCATGGAACGCATTCACCACTTTCGTCATTCTATGGCGAGTCCAGAGTGCGAGGAATATCACGAGTCGCAAGGTTGCGCGGGTCCAACCGAAAAGTTCACTTCGATGAGGCAGATTTCACATGATTTCGACCCGACGTTCAATTCAAGTAGAATCGACCTTGCACGCGTCCAGCGGTACAACCGGTACTATTATGACTACTATACCAAGCGATTTCCAAATCGTATCGATAACGATAGGATTCCCGGTGCAATTATCAGAGGAGAAAAATACATAGTCGAATCTCCGTTCATTGAAATCGACATAAACGAAGGTTTAATAAATCTAGTCTTTCCAGGGTTCAACATTCCGAGGCAAATGATAGAAACAAAAAGCAAGATCGACAATTTACATTTTGACATTACTATTGACGAAAATTATATAGAGTTACGCATTCCCATTTTCCTAGATGGATCCTGTTATAAATCGGCTGAAAAAAGACTGCCCATAAAAAAACCCTTCAAATCCCTCGAGATCGACTATCCGGGCATCCTAAAGGCGCGTTCCTATCAATACTATCATGCCAACCAAGAAATATACGTGTTCTATGACAGTGGAAAGAAAAAAGGTCGCATGTTTTACCTTTTCGAGGGAGGCGCTCAGATTCCAGTCGATACGAAGCCCATGTTTATTCTAATACCAAAAGAGTGCACCATCAACAGAACAGAATATGTCAGGATCGAGCGGCTCATTTGGAAAGAGTATACCATCTATTCCATCGACCTCGCCGATGTAGAAGACTTACAAGTGCGGCGCGATGGTTCGACATCTGATTTTTCGATTGTCGTGGAACCTTCTTTCTCCCTGCAAGGTACCACCTTATACGATGACCTTTTTATGCAATACCCTCTCTTTACGGATCTTCCTATTAAATTAAAAGCTAATTCCAAATACATTAGCGGGTGGGACGTGTGGTTACATCCGGAGGGCGGACTCCCTCGGCGAATAAAGCGGGAATGGCAAGGGAAAGGAAAGTCAATATTGATAGAAAGCACTTTGCCCTCAAAGACAGGAATTTATCAAGTCGATATGACGATGGCTGACACTACATTTTCATACGGGACCCTCTTTTTTCGTTTGTTACCGGAATTCTTTATCCGTTATAATGATGGAATTATATTTCTCGTAGATAAGCCGTACGATGCCGAGCCCGTGGACTTTCCAGGTAACTATCGAGTTGATTTCAATCCGAAGTCCGGTTCAAAGGCGAGCAAGCATAAACTGGGGCAAAAGATAGAAAGGTACCGAAACAGATTCTATATCCCCCCCGATATGGATACATGCGATTTCGCAGTTAGTACATTTAATAATAACTCGAAGCAAGTTCCTATTAAAATCAAGTTAAAGCGGGTAAAATGGGCAATAAGTGATTCAATAGTCTCAGCCGTTGTAAAAGACTGGAACAACAAAAGGATAACCGTTGTGAAGGAGGAAATGTCTTACGGTAAGGACCAATACCTGCTCTTGAAAAATAACTTCAATTCAGATCCATCCCTCGAAATCACTTGTCATGTTACGAACGAAAAGGGTACAATCTTCAATAAAACTACGGTTCAATCCATTGGGGGTAATTTTTTCTACGTTTATTTGAATGGTTTTTATGATACAATCCGAAACGAAAAAGGCACTAACTATATTTGGATCGTTTTCCAGCACGGTGGAGATATAATCAAGAGCGATCATCTTATTGAATATATTGATGGTGATGTTGGGCGTGAGGACATTTTAGACAGCATGCCTTCGGGAAAGTATGTCAATATCAAATATTTGATAAAATACATGGGAATCACCAATGTTCCGAGAGCAAAGCTCCTCCAAAAAAACTTGAAATCACTGGTTGCAGATGGATTGATCGAAAAAGAAATCCAAGATGGCAAGGAATATTTCAGAAAAATACAAACAGGAAATAATGAAGAGCAATCTTTTAAAGAAATAGAGATTTCTGCACCGATGATTGATAAAGTCCAAGAAATTGAGGAATTTAATGAGGAGGACATATTCAGGCACCTTCCGGAGGGCAAGTATGTCCGTATCACTAGAATAATTAAGGCTCTAAATGTAACGTACGTGCCGGCCGCAAAGGCTCTTCAAGTGAAACTCAATACCTTGGTCAGCCAGGGGAAGCTTACAAAAATACGGCAGAATGGGAAGCTATATTATAAAATTAAAACGTCTATAGGCAAAGCAGAAGAAGGGGAATCATCGGACCATCTTGTATCGGCGGAAACGGGCAAGAACGAGACGACATTCCAAGACAATTACGAGGATTTTGGCGAAAATAATGACAATTCAGAGCCGCCGGATCAAGAAGTACCAATCCCTCATCAAGCACCAGATTTGGACGAAAACTCGTTGAATCTAAACGAATTTATGTTGCCAACTGAAAAGAACATTCTCGGAGTAATACCGGAAGGGATTCAAGTTACTATAGAATGGATAATCAAGAGACTTCGAATTACAAGCCCGGTTGATAGTCGTTTCGTGGAAGTAAAAATAAAGAGCATGATAAAACAAGGAAAACTCGAGAAATCCGAATACAATGGGAAGGCTTTCTTTAACAAGAAACAAGAAACAAGACACGATTGAAACAGTTTACATCGTCCATTTACTTCGATTATTCAATCATCAAGGTAGGCGGTCGCTCAGAATGAAACTGATACAATCGATTGATCCCGTGGAAACTTACGAAAAAATCAAGCGTGATTATCTGAATTACTTGAGCACGGCGTTTCATATAAAGGATCCAGAGCTGGAATTTGCTTTTCTTGAGAAAATCCACGCGTACAACTTCATCAACGGGCCGATCCTCGAGGCGACACCCCCTTTCAAGCAAGGATGCCTTCTCCAGGCACTCGCCAATGATGGCACTATTAATCAGAAAACAGTAGATGTGTTCCTTGAAGCTTTTCCCTTTATGAAGGATAAACCCTTGTATTTGCACCAGGAACGATCAATACGCAAGTTACACGAAGGACGCAATCTCATCATCTCTGCCGGCACGAGTTCGGGCAAGACCGAGTGCTTTCTCATCCCGATCATCGACCATCTATTCAATCAATTCGATGCGGGGCATCACTCCCCCGGGGTCCGCGCTCTCCTGCTCTACCCAATGAATGCCCTCGTCAATGATCAAGTAGTGCGGCTACGAAAGATCTCGGAAATCATCAACCGGAAATACCCGCAGATGAATTTTTCGTTCGGCCGATATGTCGGGGACACGCAAGACACGCAGCGGGAGGCGTTAAAGGAGTATCACAAGATAAACGGCGACAAGGATCCCGTCGAAGGCGAGTTACTTTCGCGGGATGTCATGAGAGAGACGCCGCCTAACATCTTGATCACCAACTATGCAATGCTCGAATATCTCTTGCTACGTCCTACCGACTCTTCGCTCTTCGACGGCCACAATGCAAGATTCTGGCGGTTCATCGTCCTCGACGAGGCGCACACGTACAACGGTGCTAACGGCATCGAGATGAGCATGCTTATAAGCAGGCTCAAGGACCGCATTTGTAATGGTGAAAAGGGGCGGATCCAAAGCATCGCGACAAGCGCGACCCTCTTCAACGATGAAAAGGACTTCCGAAGGGTCGTCAACTTCGCATCGAAATTATTTGGCGAGGTATTTAGTTGGAAACATGATAGCCCCGCTGAACAAGATTTAATTATTGGATCACGAATGGACATAGAATCGATGAATCCTGAACACGATTTGTTTGAGATCCCCCTAAAATCCTATTCGAAATTAAAAGCCGTGCTGAATGAAGCCCCTGATCCCGACGATGTTTCCCCTGCACTGGGTAGCGGGGATTATACGCAGAGACTCTTGTCGGTATTGAAGGAAATCGCGGTTCCAGCCCTTTTACTCAAAAAAAATGCAATCACCCTCCAAGATGACGTGCCCGGGACAATGTTCAACATCTTCCAACACGAGGCACATGTCATGAGCCTTCGGCGGGAACTCCAAAAAAAACCCGTCATCCTTGGGGAACTGCCCGGGCTCTTCGGTATCAAGGAACCCATGAAGGAGGATGTGCAGGGCATCATTGACTTAATCGCCATCGGCGCATATGCACGGCAGTCAGATATTTCTCTACCCTTGATCCCGGCCCGGTACCATTTATTTATACGCCAGCCTGATGGGTTGTATTGTTCTTTCTATCCAAAGAAAGACGTGTTCCTAGACCGGCACGAGATGACTTGCGATGAGCACCCCGTCTTCGAGATGGTCACTTGTAACCGTTGCGGGCAAGGTTACCTCGTTGGTGCAGTACTGGCTGACAACAAGCTCACACACGCCATCAAACACATTCCGAACAGCAAAGAGAACCTGGAACGCCGGTTCTTTTTCATACAGAATTCTGAAAGCGCGCCCGAGGCGGATGAGGACGAGGACTTGTACGAATCCTCCGCAGAAAAGAAAAACGAGAAGGATGATAGGTGGCAACTTTGTATAAAATGCGGCCAGATCTGGCGACCTGGTAAGGGTGGCGCTTGCGAGCACGAGAAGGAACCCGTCATAATTTCACTTATAGAAGTCTATCCGAAGGATAGAACGCTAACGAAGTGTACTGGATGCGGTTACCGCGCCCAGAATGTCGTCCGGGAGTTTAGGTTCCAGCAAGACGCTCCTGCGTCCGTCTTTCTTACGTCCATATACGCCCAGCTGGAATCGCGTGAAAAATCCTCCCGGAAGATATTGTCGTTCTCCGACAGTCGTCAAGATGCAGCATTCTTCGCAACCTATTTCGATTCGACCTACAACCGTCTTCTCGCCCGCCGTCTCATATTTGAAACGGTAAGGGCGCAGACTGATGAGGATATCATCGCGGATTATCGCCTGGAGAGCTTGCAGAAGGATGTGCTGCAATTAATGATACGATCGAACTGTTTTCGTGTAACGCAAGATGCAAAAGAAAAAAAGCGTATTGCTTGGGGGAGCGTGCTGCAAGAATTCTTCTCCGAGGACACCCGCATGTGTCTGGAGGGCACGGGTCTGCTCGCATATTACCCCATCTTCCCCGAGGGGTGGAAACCTGCACCCCAACTGATGCAAGATGACTGGAGTCTTTCCAATGCAGATTGCCAGACACTGTACACGTTAATGCTCGATTCCCTCAGGTCGAACAAGGTCATCACATACCCCCCAGATGGCCCGCCGCCAGAGGATCAAGTGTTTTCGAGGTTTAACCGCAACCGGGAATATTACATTCGCGGCGTTGAATCAGATTCCAAGAGTGCCATCTTCTCGTTCATTCCCTCGAACAATCATTATAATAACAGACTTACGCTTCTTGCCAAACTATTTCGACGAATTAACGGGCGTGAAGCCCCCCTCCCGATGCTCAGGGAAATTCTCGGTGCGGTCTGGGATGGACTGTTGAACGTTTTTCAGAATCGAGGCATCGTGGCCGAGAAGAAAGCCGGTAAAGGGTATGTCTATCGTCTCGATTACCGGTTCTGGAGGATCCAGCGGGTGGAAGGCATTGCGTCGCTGTATCGTTGCGACCAATGTGGACGCATCACCGTAAAAAATCTCCGGAGCATCTGTACGACATATGGGTGCAATGGCCAACTTGTACAATGCACGGATTCCCTTCACGGTCGTCTAGTCGAGCAGAATCACTATCGGCAACTCTATCAGAATATGCCGATAGTGAACATGGTCTCGCACGAACACACTGCCCAATTAAATAGCGACTATGGAGCTGAAGTTCAGCAGAGGTTCGTTCAAGGGGATATCAACGTGCTCAGCTGTTCGACCACCTTCGAGCTCGGCGTGGATCTAGGCGATCTCGACCTCATCTTCCTTAGAAACGTACCACCTGAACCAGCAAATTACATCCAGCGTTCCGGCCGTGCTGGACGTCGTGTTGGCCGGATCGGATTCACCACCACTTTAGCTCGTAACAGGTCGCACGATCTTTATTATTTCAATCGTCCGAATGATATTGTCGCTGGTTCTATCAAGCCGCCAATTCTAGAAATAGAAAACGAGAAGATCGTGCGGCGGCATATGCACTCCGTCGTGCTTGCGAGTTTCTTTCGAAAATATCCCGAGTCATGGACGACGGTTGATGCGTTCTTCAACCTTAAAGAGAAACGTGCAAACCACGTGCGCTTGCTTAAGAGCTTCCTGGATGCCCGTCCTATCACCTTGAAAACATCGTTGGAGCGTATTATTCCCCCGAATATGCACGAAATTTATGACATCGATGGCTGGGGCTGGGTTCCATTCCTTATCAAAAACGGAGTCGAGAAAGAGAAAGAAAAAGGAGATATAGAAGAAAATGGTGAAGCCTTTAAGATCGGCTTGATCAATAAGGTAGAACAAGAGATCCAGGACGAATTCACGTTCCTCCAGGACTACATCACGAGCAACAAGGACGAGATAACGAAGGCAGGCACTGAATCGAAAACGATAAAAAAGTTCGCGTGGAATATTGAATGGGCGGAACGCCGCCAGAACACGATTTGCAACCGTAAATTGATCGATTTCTTGTCTTCAAAGTCCATTCTCCCAAAATATGGCTTCCCCGTCGATGTCGTCGAGTTAACCGTTTTATCGACAGCCCCCCAGGCCTCCCAGATCCAGCTTGACCGGGACCTGAAGCTTGCCATATCAGAATTCGCGCCTGGTTCTCAAGTGGTCGCGAACGGGATGCTTTGGACCAGCTATGCCATCAAGACTTTGCGGGCGCGCGCATGGCCCGTCTATGAATATTTCCTCTGCCCGGATTGTGGCAACTTGATAAGAAACGTCACGAGGTATGATCAATCCGTAGAAGCCCGGACGTGCCCCAACTGCGAGAAAGAAATCCCCCAGAGGCACACGGGGAAATTCATCATCCCGATCTTTGGCTTCACGACGTCACGATATGAAAATATCGAGGCTCCGGGTGAATCCCGCCCCAAGCGACAGTTCATCTCCCGGCCATATTTCTCTGGCTGCTCGGACACCCGTACGGTCGATCTCTCCATCCGGCAGCTGGACGTCACGTGCGAGTATTCATCACGTGGGGAATTGACCATCATCACCCAGGGCGGGAAGATGGGGGGTTTTTTCATCTGCTCATCGTGCGGCTATGCCACCCAAGAGTTAACGAAAAAACCAGGACACAAGAACGCCTACGGGAACGATTGCAAAACCTACCTCCGCGGTCCCTTGCAGCTTGGGCACGTGTTCACGACTGATATTCTTAAATTTATCATCCGTCGCCCCCAAATGCGCGAACTCAACTTTTGGTACTCTCTATTATATGCGATCCTCGAAGGGATGAGTCAATCACTCGGCGTTCGGCGGCAAGACATCAATGGATGCGTATACGTGCAAAATAAACAGCCATGCATCGTATTATACGATAATGTACCGGGTGGAGCAAGCCTCGTGAAACAGCTGATCGACAAGGAAAATCTCGAGATGATAATGCGAAAGAGTTTGGAGATAGTAAAAGGTTGCACGTGCGGCATCGAAACGAGCTGCCATGGTTGTTTACGTAATTACGAGAACGAGTTCTGCCATGATCGGTTACAGCGAGGGCTTGTCGTCGATTTCCTCGATGAGGTGCTAAAATGAACTAGAACCAAATGCCAAAAATCATCGATGAAAAGGTAAATCTTGGAAGGATCGGAGACGGGTAACGGTTGCATCCCGTGGCCTGTGAAATCGAGCCTTGAACGATTTCGATTGTTCACCCGATCGTCGTGTTAAGGGCGCCGGCTTTATTCCCCCCTCGTCGAAGCCAGACCACCCGTCGTGGATCCATCGAGGCATCCCGCGTGCTCGTCGAATTCATCGTGCTCAACATCGTCGCCTGGGAGCTGACGGGCATCGAGAAGGCCGGCCGCGGCGGCGGGTCACTGACTAGTTAATATTTGACACTTTTAATCGAGTTAAAGCGTAACTAACGACAGCATGCGCATCCCTATAACCCGGGCGAGCTTGACCGCGAGCCTATCGACGTCGCCACCGCTTCCCTTGAACACGACCTGCCCGTCCACGACCTTGAAGCCATATCTGTAATAGGTCATTGCATGGCTCTTGTTGTATCTGATGCATTTTCTAAGGAAAGCACCTTGGATGCAATCTCGTTGATCTTTTCACGGGCGCCTGCGTTATTATGATAATACGAGATAAGGACGCGGTGATGTCGTGCAAGCGATTTAACGACTGAGTTCGGCATGCTCTGTAAATAGACGATTGCATATCGTTCATCGCCTGACTTCTTGAGTAGTTTTATATGCGTGTAATCCTGCTCGTCCGCTATCTCTGCCTCGATTGGTGTTTCAAGATTGATTGGTTTGCTCGGATCATACCTCAAGAAAGACCAATGGTCTATGATCCCCGGGATTGACGATAATTCTGCAAAGATTCCCTTTTCCTTCTCGCAGAATTCTGAATTCTTCTTCTTTCCTTTCTCAACCTCTGCTAAATTGGTAAAAAGGAAGGCATTTTTCACTGGCGTCCGGGTAATTATCGTCTTGTAAAATTTTTCGCAGATCGATCGTTTTGGCTCTTTCAATTCCGTGCTTTTGATCAAAGCGCGAGCGCTTTCGAAAAAAGTCCCTTCGTTGAGAGAAAGGAAATCCGAATCGAACCAGTCTGGTTTAACTGCCAAGAATTCGTCCATCTTCGGGATTCTGAACGGGAGCGACACTTTATCTGAATATTCCTCTATGAAATCGAGTAATTTGTTAAGGATCAAGTCGTAACAGATGACCGTCTTGTGATTGTATACGATCTTGTACATCTGATAGCGAGAAAACAAGAAGCCTTCCAATGCATCTTGCGCTTTATCGAGGAAGCACACCTGGTCGTTTTCTATCCTGATGGAATTGCATATGCGATCAAAATCGATCCTTCCGAAAGGGACGCCTGTAAAGTACCCGTCCCGTAGTAGATAATCCATCCTGTCCGCGTCCGCGTTAGAATGTATTAGGGGCAATAACTTTGTGAGCGTGGAGAAGAAAGGATCATCTGCGACCGGCTGTTGCTGGATCAGCGAACTGATACTCGTCGGAGCGATGCCGTGTTTGCTGAGTCTCTCGGCAATCGAGGATTTTTCTATGATGATGCTTCCGAGCGTTTCGTGATCGATGCCCGAGCCTCTTTTCTCCAGGCTATGAGAAAATGGAAGGTGGCCGCAATCGTGCAGCAAAGCGGCAAGTCTCATGACCTGGATCACTTCATCCGTTATTTCCCCAATATCTTGAGATTTCAGCGTGAATAATAATCTATCCATCACCTGTAGCGTTCCCAAGGAATGTTGGAACCGGTTATGCGTGGCGCCAGGGAAGACCAATGATGCGAGGCTCAAATGTGTAACCGATCGAAGCCGCTGGAAAATAGGTGAAGAAATCACGGCGAGTTCGACCTCGGTCACAGGAATCTCGCCATGGACAGGATCCACGATTTTCTTGCCAGCTTTCAGTCCCGTGAGCGTCTTCATCCTCAGCCACCACGAAGCGAACAATATAGCATGTAATAAATAAAGGCCATTAACAATAGCCGTTTTCGTTTAAAACGGTGACCAGTTCCGACAAGAAATCCGTCCTCAGCAACTTGTAGATGTTTGGTTTGAATGCCTTCAACTTTTGGATGAGCAATTCCTTGTCGAACTGCTTTCGTTCACCAAAATAGACTAGAGTGGCCGCGGCTTCGAAGACATTTTCGCTATTTGAAATTCCCCTTTTTTTTCGTTGATCCTCGATCAGCTTCAAGGTTTGAGAAAGGTGCGATACCGCTGCGGTTTCTTCGGTCGATAGTTGCACTTGTTCTTTCGGGATCTCGTCAAAGACCTCGTTCACGTAGTACAGCGCATGTGCAATCTCTGGTGAATAAGGTCCACGGAGATAAAATGACCAGCTATATGGCAAGGACACTCGAGGGCTCCTCACCCCATGCGTGAGTAGGTAGAGCATTTTTTGGACGATGATCCGTGTAGAAAACTTTTCCGTGTATCCGGTGACGAAATCCTCCCCCAATATCTTCGCAATAACATAATACAATTTTCTATCGAGCATGATCCATCGACCCATTCAAGATTGTGTAATGTTTGGTTTCATGTATTTATATCTGTTATTATAGAAACAGTCCATTCTCCCCGAACGTGATACCAGCCTCAATATTCACGGTCTTCGAGATTCCACCCCGACATATTTTCTCTAGTCTGTAGGTTGTTGGCACATCGGTTTGATGATTTCTATCCATTTATAGCACTCGGAATTTTAAACGCGTTCGCTCGATCGAATTTTTGATCACACTTACATCGAAACCTGGCATTTTCTTCTGACCTTCACGAAATAGTCATCGATCGCTCATCGGTCATCGATCATCCGCAACGTGGGATACATCATGGGCGTGGTCGCGGTCGTCAACCTCATCGGGGCGACCGAGCCGAGCGCGATCGGCGGCTACAACACGGCCATGTGGATCATGTGGGTCATCACGCTGGTCCCCGTCCTCGCGTGGACCGAGGCGACCAACATCGCCGTGGGGCACGCGTACGGCGAGCGCAAGGTGCAGGCCATGAAGGACATCCAAGCGTTGTCGACTCTACTCATGGTCATCTACATGGGCGCGTGGGTCTTGATAGGTGCCTTCTGGTGGGGCGCCTCCCTTGAACACGACCCGCACGGCGACATGCCCCGGCTTCACGAGGCCGCCGAACGCCACGCGCGGCCGTCGAACCCGCTCGCGTCGCCATCGCGCGCGGTGATCTCGCTCCACGCCGGGAGATGGATTTACCCGGATGGTGACGACGACCGGGCACGCGCCCTGGAGAACGGGAAAACGCCGTGGCACGCCATCGAGTCCTCGTTTCCATCGCTCGTCGCTGGCAAGCAGCCGGTGCTGGTCGACGAGCGGGTCGCCCGGGAGGCCGTCGTGAACGCGTGGATCGGCAACGACAAGCGAGTCGACGGCGGGGATCCGACGGTCGTGGCGATCGCGTGCTCCGTGCAGAACTGGTCGAAAAAAAGCGTCGGGAAGTTCGTGGATCTCGCCGGAAGGGTATCCGGCATCTCCCGTGATCCATCTATGCCAATGCAGCATTTAAAAGGCAGCGCGATCCGCCGCGGTTCAAAGAGAAGGCGGTTCTGCCGGGGAATTTATATGGATCGTTCGCGTCTAGATCGCCATGCAAGATGTCGACGTCGAAAAGCAACTGAAGCGATGCAACAAGATCGAAGACCCGGCCAAGCGCGAGCAGTGCAAGGAAAAGGTGATGGTGGAAGCGATCAAGGCCGTGCAGTCGAAGGTATCCGGGATGGACGAGGTCAACCGGAAGCTTGACGTGATCATCGAGAAGACGTCGAAGATCGACAAGATCGACGATCTGGACGGCAAGGTGACCGCGCTGGACGGCAAGGTGACCGCGCTGGACGGCAAGGTGACCGCGCTGGACGGCAAGGTGACCGGTATAGGGAATGAAGTCAAGGAAATTCACGAATGGGCGAACGCCACCGCGGAATGGAACAAGAACGTCGTCGAACCGGTCATCAAGAAGATGGACTCCTTGTATGATGCCGAGAAGGCCAAGAGCGACGCTTCAAAGCATTTTTACACGCGATGAACCCTTTTTTTCGTGCAGATCTGGCCGCTGTTCAAACAGAAGGCGCTTCGCCGGGGAGTTTATATGGACGGGTCGCGTCAATGCCATTGATCGAGATGGCAAGAACGATAACCCCGCGGTTGAACTGCCCGGACGAGGCATACGATGCCCTCGTCAAGCTACGCGTGATCCACCACCACGTCTCGCACGAGGTCGACGCGTTGAAAGACGGCGCTAGTTCGGTAACGGGCCCGGTTCCCGAAAATACTCCGGAATAACGAGCGGATACTTCTTTCGACCGTCGACCGTGCTGATCGAGATCGTGCCGCTCTCTAGGAACGGCGTGAAGGTTCGCTGGTTGAGCCGTATCGACGACATCGCCTTTTTCACGGGCTTCTTGCACTTCCATTCGCGCTTCTTGGCGAGTTTCAACGATGCCGATGCCACGTCGCGGGCACATTGCACGAGCGACGATTGTAAATCTGGTATCCTTTCCCGGATAGACTTATACGTCGAAAAATGCAGCACGTTCTTGTTGTACGACTTTCGTTCCCATCCAGCATCGATCACCGCGTTCACCGCCTCGTTGTATGCTTGGATCGTCACGACCAGCGACGGGTCGAGCGGTATCTGGCATAGTTTCGAATCATCCTTGTACAGCACGTTTTCATGCCTTTTCACCTGCATCGCGTGCTTGCTGGCCTTCGATGACGAACAGCGATGCCCGCCGGTGCCCTCCCGGCGTCCTGGTGCAAGGGATCATCGCCCCGGAAGCGTTATATGCGAGGATTTATCTCTTATAGATCAACTATAACAGGCCCATAACACGAGCTGAACCGGGCACGGATGGCCATGACGCAATATACGAGCATCCAGATCGATGCGGAAACGCTCGATCGGTTGAAGAAGACCAAAGAATATCCCCGCCAGACGTATAACGAGCTGATCAAGAAAATGATCGATTGCTTCGAGGCATCGAACAAGAAAAACCAATACGACCAGTTTCTCCACAAGATCCAGCAGATGAAGATGAAGGAGCTCTGGGATAATGACGACGACGAGGCATGGGGAGCCCTTTAAGAGCGGGGATGTCGTGCTCGTCCCCGTCCAATTCACGGATGCGAACGAAGTCAAGAAACGCCCTGGCGTCGTGTTATTCGAGGAGCACGATAACATCGTCATCGCGGGGATCACGAGCAATGTCAAGATGGATGGCATTCCCTTGACCGTCAAGGAGGGGGCGATCAAGGATAGTGTCATCAAGTTGAATTACATTTTCACGGTCTCATGCGTGATGATCGACCGGGTACTTTTTTCCTTGACAAAGGAGAAGCGTGCCATGATCCACGATGCCCTCGTGAAAAAGCTCGACGCTCTCCTATAATCACAGCAAGCTTGATCTTAGTCAACGCTAGCGGGCATCGAGAAGGTCGGCCGCGGCGGCGGGGCGTTCGACGGCGCGTGGGCGGGACAAGCCAAAGGATATCTAAGGGGGGCTTCTTTTTTCGGTAATTGAAATAGGCAGGCCTCGCCTTGAAATTGAATTCACGCCTCTCGATGCCATCAAGCCCCAACTGGTGAATCAAGTCTTGATCGGCCTTTAATTCGGGGGACATTATCAGCTTCCATTTGGAAACGACATCTTGTTGGTTTGCTGGCTTAACAGCAGGTTAGCAGTCAGAGCCTTCTCCTTGTCCACCTTTGGACATGCAAAACAGCGCTGTATCTTTATGTACAATGCACCCAGCGCGTCAACAATTATCATTTGCCTCACACCGCGTATTCCTTCCCGGGAATAATTGTATCTACGACAGTCACGCCCGCGGGGACCATCCCCTTGAAGGCGCCAGGATCCTCCGTGTGAACCGGGTAAACGACCTTTGGGGAAAGATTCTTGATGAGATCTTCAAGCTCGGGCTTGCTCGCGTGTCCCGAAACGTGCTTGCGTTTCACGATGGTCTGGCCGCCTGTCACGTCTGGATCATACGATATCTTGAACTTGTCGAGCCATGCCATCAGTTTCGCCTCGTCCACGTACATCTCGTCGTTGAAAGGCTCGCACGACGCGCGGATGTACTTGCACTGCGGCAATTCACCGCTCGAATTGCTCAGGTCCAGCAACTCGTTAACGTTCCAGTACGAGAACATCAGCACGTATTTTTCCGGAGTTTCGCGGACCTGATATGCACGGACGCCATGTTTGAAATGGTGCGTGGCAAGCTCCCACGCGGCGGCATCACCAGGCTGCGCCGCGTTGTTCTCGATGTTCTCCTTTATTCGCTTGAGGTTATTGTCCTTCTGTGCCTTGTTCCGCCCCCAATTCTCCACGTATCCCCCGTCAGTCGTCTTGTAATCATCTCTTGAATAGAGCATTTCACCCTGGCGGTGTAGATAGACACGAACGCCTTTCATTTCCCTTGGATCCATGTACTTCTTGCCATCGAGCACGTGAAGCTGGAAAAGCAAAAAGGCAAGCTTGGGCAGGATGAGCAGCGTCCGCCCAGCCTTCACTGCCGCGTTCCAAACCGTGTAGAACCGGTCGACGTCTTTCCAGTTGAAATCGACGAGCACCAGGCCATTAATCGCCTTGATCTCCTTGGCGATGTCGGCCTCGATGTCCACCTCGGTCAATTGCACCGTCGAACCCACGCGCGTTCCTTCGACGACGAGGACATCAACCGGTGCCCGCGCAGCCTTGCAAAAATCCTTCAAGGTGAACGTGCCCCGGCCGTGGAACCGGATATCACCCGTGTACAAGATCTTCTTTCCATCGATTTCCACGAGATACGCGCAGGCCCCGGGCACCGAGTGGTCGGTCTCGATGAGCGTGATGCTGAACTTGCCGATGGAAAACGGTTTCCCCGAAGGCATGGCGTTGAATTCCCGGATCTTGGGGGTGCTCGTCTCGACCTCGAAGGTTCTATTGATCTGGGGGAAGAAAGTGTTCACTTTCACGGGATCTTTATTGATATATGGCGTTTCCGGGAAATATACCCTGTACAAGTCTTTTGGCAAGGGATGGTAAATATCTACAACGGGATTCGAATAATAATAAAATTCCACATCAGCAGCGGTATTCGTGACATCACTAATCGCTTTGGCGAGGGTTTTCGTTTCCCGGGTGCAATATATGGGTATCTTCTCGCTCAAGAACGAGATGTCTTGCACGTGGTCGTAATGCGCGTGCGTCAGCAAGATCGCATCGACGAAGGCTTTATTATCATGCTTGTCCCTCCAAGCCTCGTAACTAACGACAGCTTGCGCATCCCAATAATCCGGGGCTTTATTAAAGGCATCCCATTCGATGTCCGCGTCCTTCGTGTTGGCCGGCGGCAGCGTGTTGATGTGCCCGTTAAGCAGGCATTTTCGGTAAATGCCATCGATTTTCGGGAGCACGCCGAGTTTTAACAAGTCACGCGCCCCGGAATTGCTTCTCGCTTTCGTGAAGCCTCCATAATATGTATTATAATACCCCATCCGCCTTCCGAAATCCATGAGTATGCGGCAACCATTGCCGTCGTGTAAAAGGATCTTGTTACCGCCAATCTCGCCGATCCCGCCGAAAAATGTTATGCTTGCCATGACCTATATCGACGCCTCCCTCTATCTTGTAAACCCGGCACCACGTGATGCATTCAACTGCGGATTGATCCTCCGTTCATGATGGTTATAAAAGGATCATGTTCCTTTCCCGTGTTCCCCGTCGACCTTTGCACGCAAGATGCGTTCGACCTTGGTGCTCGTCTCGTTATACAGCGTCTCGATGTCGGTACCGATCTTGTTCAATTCCTTCACGGTCTTCTCGATTCCTTTCTTGATGCCGAGCAAGCCGTCAAGGGTCGTTTTCAACCGCTCGATTTCGGTGGTGATCGTGTTAATGACCTGCCGGAGTCCACCCTCGGACGCGCGTTCTTGTCGCGTGCGTGTTAAATACCTGGCAAATTGCCGCGCGATGAAAAAAGCGAGCTTGATGGCATTTGGATACACCTCATCTTTCGAGAATTGCCCGACGTTCATGAAAACGCCGATCTTTTCCTCGTTCTGTGCGATCTTGAATTCGCCAATGTCTGCCTGGATTCGCTGCCCGAGCGATATGAAACATCCCACGGGTGCTTCGTGCGTGGCCATATCCTTCCAAAACTTGTTCACTTCCTTCGCGGGAACGGGGTTCGTGTAATTCTTGACCTCGACGAGGATCTTCTCCATGTCATTGCACGTGGCTTTTATGTCGGTGTAATGCCCCTCGCCGGAAATGTCCTCGAAATTGATCTCCTTGAACTCGTTCACGAGAGTGTCGTAAACTAATTGCTCGCCGATGTTGCCTCTATTGATAGGGACCTGGTACTTGTTGACGAACTCGCCGATTTTCTCGGAAACGACCTTGACGCTGTTCACGTTGTCCGTGAGCCGCGTGATGGGCTCCCCGAGCTGTGCCTTGATCAACTCGGGCAGCTGTGCCTTCCATTCTTCCAGCTTGGCGACCTGGAGCTTCAACTCCGCTTCAACCTTCTCCTTGACCGTGTCCGGCAACTGTTTCGAGATGAGCTGGCCGATGTTACCGATTTCATTGATCTTGCACTGGAGGCTCTGCTCGATGTTCCCGAAATACTTGCGAACAGTCTCGTCACTCGCCTGGAACGTGGCATAATCGACGACCATGTCGCCAACCGATATGAGCAATTCAACACGTTCCTTGAGCTTGTCTGGTGGCATGTTAATCAAGATCTCGCGGATCCGGGCATTATCGGGATTCCACGCGGTCGCCTTGCCATCGATCGTGATGGCGATCTGGACGTCGACCTGTTTTTCCTCGCTCATGATGAATGACCTCGCTGCTTGTGCCTTTATATGACGTTTATATCGTTTTTCTGATTGCCCTTCACCCGGCCACTAGCTCCCTCGTGCCAGTTAGCGCTGCATCGACGGCGAGCTCGATGTCCGAGGGCGAGATGGCCTCGCCGTCGCGGCGCAGGGCGTTCATGCCCGCCTCCATGATGACGGCCTCGATGTCCGCTCCCGAAAAACCGGCGGTGATGGTCGCGAGCCGTGCGGCGATCTGCTCGGGCGACTCGCCGGCGGCCAGGGTCTTCCCCCGCAAGTGCACGCGGAAGATATCCGCGCGGGCACGCTCGTCCGGGTTCGGAATCTCGATGACTCGGTCTAGCCGGCCTTTCCTGAGGATGGCCGGGTCGATCATGTCCAGCCGGTTCGTCGATGCGACGACGACCACGCCGTCGTTGTCCACCAGCCCGTCCATCTCGGCCAGCAGCTGCGCCACGACGTTGTTCATGGCCTTCCCGCCCCCGGACTCGCCCGCGCTGGCCGCGCGGTTCCCGGCGATCGCGTCGAACTCGTCGAAGAAGACCACGCAAGGCGCCGCCGTGCGGGCAAGGTGGAAGATCGAGCGGACGTTCTCCTCGCTCTCGCCGAGCCACTTCGAAAGCAGCTCGGGCCCCCGCACGGCGATGAAGTTGCAGTTGCCTTGCGTGGCGATGGCCTTCCCGATCAGCGTCTTTCCCGTCCCGGGCGGCCCGTGCAGCAAGATACCCTTGGGGAGGCGGATGCCGATTTTACGGGCCTTCTCGCGCTTCGTGGTCATCCACGAGACGGTCTCGGAGATCTGCCGCTTTTGCTCCTCCAGGCCACCGACCGCGTCCCATGGCACGTTCGGGACCTCGACCTCCACGCCGCGCAAGGACGATGGCTTGATGCTTGCGATGGCGGTGACCATGTCCTCCCTCGTGACGCGGACCAGCTTGAGCTCGTCGCCCGAGAGAGGCTCGGCATTGTCACGGAGGCGGGCCTCGTGCCGCTGGATGGCGGTATACGCGGCCGTGCGCACGGCGGACATGATGTCCGCGCCCGAGAACCCGCGGGCGAGCCGGGCGAGCTCGGCCGTGTCGAGCGCCGTGCCGGGCCCGGCGAGGTTCGGCGACCGTCCAAGATGGCATTCGAAGATCTTGCGCCGCGCCGCCTCGTCGGGGGCGGGGATCAAGATCTCGTGGTCGAACCGCCCGGGGCGCCGTGCCGCGGCATCGAGCTTCTCCGGGAGGTTCGTCGTGCCGATCACGACGATGCGCTCGTCGGGGCGGATCGCGTCCAAGTTCGAGAACAGCTCGGCGAGCAGCCTGCCCTCGACGCCGGACGACGAGTCGGACCGGGTCGGGAACAGCCCGTCGATGTCGTCACACAAGATGATGCAGGGCTGGCTCGCGCGTGCCTTCTTGAACGCGTCCCGCACGGCCGCCTCGGCCTCGCCGTAGAGCGGCTTCGCGATCGTCGACGCGGGGATCTCCAGCAGCGTCGCCTCGCACGCGGCGGCGAGCGTCTTGGCGAGCAGCGTCTTCCCGGTGCCGGGCGGTCCCTTGAGCAAGATCCCGTGCGGCGGGTTGATGGCGAGGTACCGGTAGACCTCCGGGTGCTTGAAAGGCAGTTCGACGTATCGCCGGAGCAGGGCGATCTGGGGCTCCAGCCCGCCGACCGCGTCCCACGCGCCGCGCCCTGCCGGGTGTTGGCCCAGCCCCAGCAGCAGCTTGTCCACGGTCACGGTCACGGACGCACCCGCCGACACCATGGCCGGCGTGACCGAGCGCGTCGTGATCTTGCACGTCACGCTCGAGAAATATCGCTTGACACGGAACGTGATCGTCTCGCCGTCGTTGAACAGCCCCCTGGGGGCGATCTCCCGGGCGAACGTGGCGGCGGCGAGGTCTCGAAGCACGTCGATGTTGGGAACCCCGGGCGTCTCGACAAAGACCACCTCGAGCCCAGCCGCAGCAACTTCCGCCACGGGTCCCCCGCCGAGTTTCATGAGCACGGTGCCGCCCACGCGCTTGGCGAGCGCTTGTTTCACGTGCCGCGGCAGCACCACGTGCTCCGGATACACCTTGTCCGATGCCACGACGTGGCAAGCCAAGTTCTCCTTCCCGGGGCTGAGGAAGGCGAGCCAGTTCTGGCCGATCTGGTGCCGCCTCATGTCGTCCGGGTTCATCTCGACGCAGCGGTCGGTCTCGTTCCCCGTGTAATCCCCTTGGATCCTGGCGACGATTTTTTTCTCCATGTCGTTTCACCTTTCTCCTGGCATCCTTTGGGAACCGTGGTTTCCTCGCCCGGTCTTGCGGCCATGACCCGGATTTGCCGATGATCCACCGGATATCGGGCCCTCATTGGACGTGACCCTCTTGGCGGATGCGATTGTCCCGTTCGTTCTCCCTTTCTCCAAATATTCTTACCATCATCCCCATATAAAGTTAGTGGATTTAGCAATTCCCTTTTAATGGGAAATCCCAGGAAAATGGGTATACCCGCGCAAGATCTGACCCTGATCCGTGCCCGCCCTCCTACAGAATCCTTGTTAAATCCCAACATTTATATACTTTCGTGAAGGAAGAGAAAGCTGGGGAGCATCATCGCGATGGCCATGTCGTTCTCGCGAACAAGACGACGTGCATGACCACGCGTTGAGCAAGAAGAGGTGTACCGATCATGACGGGTAACGACAGGGGCGGCAGCGAGGACTGGCCTGACGGCCAGGCAGGCGGAAATTCCGACGGCGAGTTGGCGAGCACGAACGGCCCTGGAATGCGGCCTTCAGGCATCCATGATCCCGCGGCGCTCGAGCTGGGCGAGCGATTGCTCTCGCCGGAGTCGTTGAACGATTATCTCGCCGCTGATTTGCCAGACTACCATTACATCGCGGACTGGCACTGCCCGAACTTCGTGGGCATCAATCCGTCCCATTACATCGCCCTCCTCAACAAGCACGGGCTCGCTCCAGTTGCCGCTGCTCCTGAAGGCCTGGAATTCAAGGCGGCGGCGGGGATGCTGGGCCTGGCCCTCGAGAAGGCCCGTTACTTCCCGACGTGGATCAGCCCCCCGGGAGCAGCTCAGGAGCGGCGGGGCGGTTCCCTTCGATATCCAGCTCCCCGGCGCGACTGCCGATGACCTTGCCAGGCTCGTCCTTGCCGCCAGGTCCTTCATGAAGGCAGCGGCGTCCGACCCTCGCCTGGCGGTCGACTTCGTGGCCTCCTTCCTCGTGCTGATCACGTCATGCAAGATGCTCCTCGGAGATGGGAGCGACGTGCTATATGGCTTCTGCATGGATGCGCTGGAATACATCTGGCAGCCTCGCGTCGTGCAAGCCATCGGGTTCCCGCTGTTGGAGCCTTGCATCGACATGATCTTCCACGTGATCGACAAGGTCGCGGTGCAGCCCGCCCGCATCAAGTATCTGCTCAAGATCCTCGCCCGGCCCTGCTTGGACAATCTCATCTCCGCGCTCGGGACCAGGCGGATGCGTCGCATGCCCCCGCATCTCGTTCGCGGCAACGCGCTCCGCCCGGATTGGATGCTCCACGTGGACACGGTCGATATGGTCTATCCCTGGCTGAGCCGGCTCGGGGAACTGGGAAGCCACGAGTCCATCAGACCTTCGCTCCTCGACGAGATGGCCTTGCTCATCTCTTCCGGCAGGGACTTGAGGGTTGACAAGGCCATCGCCAGGCAACTGCGCGATTCCATGCACGCGCTATTCGAGGCGAGCCCGGAGCCGCTGGCACGCGTCGCGATCGTCACGGCACTCTACGGGGGCCTGGGCCGCAGCGGACGGGTCCTGTCCGACGCGCACGACGCCTTCGTCTCCATGGCAAGCCAACATGTCGACATCGTGCTCGGCGCGTGGGAGGCCGGCACGGTAGACGACAACGACACGATCGAGATCGTCCACCTGATCCTGGGCCTCGTTTCGCGGGCGAGGGCGTCCGCGGGCGGCATCGCCGCCGTGGCGGGGCCGTTCATGCGCGGGAGCAGGTGGAAGGTCCTCCATTGGGCAACCAACGGCATCTGGAATTGCGACAAGAAGCTGCGCGCCGTGAAGTCCCGGGCCCCGATGCTCTCCACGGCTGACTTGAAATGCATCGCCGCTATCGCCGAGCACGTGGCTGGCGTCAAGAAAGGCATCGATGCCAAGGTGGCAGCTGAATCGACGGCCACGTTCCTCGAAGCGTGGCACGGCGTCGCGGCTGCCAGGCCGGGCGCGATCCAGGCCCTGACCACCGCCACTCGCGACTTGATGGACGCCGCGGCGCTGCTCACGCCTGGCAAGTCCCGGCACGACGCGACCCTCGACGCGTGGATACTGGCATTCGGCAAGGCGAAGGACGCCTCCAAGTTACTCTCGATCGAGCCGTGGCCGTGGCTACGGGCTTGCTCGGCGGCAGCGATGGTCGACCTGGCCGCTCCCACGGCCAGCATGACGCGCCGGCTGGTCCTCCCCATGTGCAGGATCGCGGCGCTCGCGTGCGCAAATCCCCTGGAGCGCGACGGCGCCGCTGCCTTGTTGGACGTGGTGTACGCGTGGGCGGAGAACCTGGACGTGCCCGATGACGAGGTCATCGCCAACTTCACGGCCATGCGCGACGCGATCATGGCTGGCCCCTCGGGTTTCACGACGCTGTGCTTGGCCCTAAACCACAACAACAAGTTCATACGGGACATCGTGGAGCCGTTCTACGAACGCGCTCGGAGCCGGGCCCGGCACCCCTGAAAAAGGATCTCGGGGCATCAAGGAACAAGCATCCAATGGGCACCCCGTGCATCCCAATGCGAGAGGATGAAATCCTACCATGATAATATTATTGAACTTCTCGCAACGAATGCATCCGGCTAAATTAACGGGATTCGACTCGTTTTAACGACGAATGATGATACACCTCATCTTGTTTTTGCCTCGTTTTAAGCATTTGCTTGAATCTTTATGCTGTAATTCGAGAGATCTGCTTTGAAATCGGCGCCGGCCATTCTTTTCAAGTATACTCTTGCACGATAACGATGTCTCATCTTTAAACGTGGCTTCAATTCAGCGTCGTTCCGTATCCGCATCACGGCACGAATCCGCCCATCTAGGCGCTTGACTGACCGCTGCCCGCCGAGGAACA
>JAUQYZ010000040.1 GCA_030587475.1 Candidatus Sigynarchaeum calidifontis | reverse complement strand
TTCGCGACCTTGGCGATGTTCACGGTCGACGCGATCGCCGCGTGCGAGAACGAGCCGGTCATCGCTAGTATCTCGGCCACGAGCCGCGTGTCCCGCAGCCGCGCGCTGTCCAGTCCCGCGGGCTGTTGAAAGCTCGCGGGGTGCTCGCGCTCGAACCACGCCACTTGCCCCGCCTCGCGGTACGCCAGCGCCAGCCGCGCGCACAGCAGCCCCAGGTCGAAAAACCGGGACGGGACGAACCACGAGC
The DNA here is from genome assembly GCA_030587475.1 of Candidatus Sigynarchaeum calidifontis. Taxonomy (GTDB): domain Archaea; phylum Asgardarchaeota; class Lokiarchaeia; order Sigyniarchaeales; family Sigyniarchaeaceae; genus Sigyniarchaeum; species Sigyniarchaeum tengchongense. Next base: position 13,494 of record JAUQYZ010000040.1, on the reverse strand, counting down.
CGTTGCCGTAGCCCCGCAAGGTGTCGACGACGCGGGCCGCCGCGTGCGTGGCCTCGAGGCTCGCGGCCCGCGGCGCCACGGTGGGCATGCCGAGCGTCGGCGTCGCGTCGTGCCGGTAGATGCAAAGCCCCCGGATTCCCGGGATGGCCGTGTCCTTGTACTGCAGCCCGCCGAGCGCGAGGGCGATCGCGTTGAGGTCGGCGAGCGTGAACGGCGCGGCCACGGCGTCCTTCAAGGCGACCAGGCGGGCGAGCTGCTCGATGCCGCCCGTGCCGCACGTGCGCCACTCGCCGCCGGTGCAGCAAGCCACCACCGGGTTGCCGGGATACTCGCGGGGATAGGTGCCCGACCCGTCCGACACCGCCGCGCGAGCGAGCGCGAGGGCCGCCGCCGTCGCCTCGGGATCCAGCAGCCCGCGCGCCCGTGCCAGCAGCACCAGCTCGCACGCCGCGGGCAGGCCGGGATGGCTCGACGGGTAAGGGCAGTACGCCGCCATGCCCGCCGCGGGGTTGCTCGCCATGCTGAGCGCGAACACCGACTTGACCCTGGCGATGTCGATCGTGCCCGTCGTGCCCGCGACCTTGACCAGCTCGGTGATCGCCCGCGCGCACTGTGCCGTCGCCGCCAGCGACCTGCCGTCCTCCATGGCCCAGCCGCCGCCGGGCAGCTGCTTGCGCGCGTACTCCTCGGCGATCGCGGCCAGCTCCGCCGCCGTCAGCGACGCCGGGAGCCCGATGGCCGCCAGCGACCGCAGCGCGTCGGCCGTGGCGAGCACGGTCGACTTGGACGTGTAGGGATCCTGGACGAAGTGCTTCCTCGCCGGGTCGTAGCACGCCATGATCTTGCCGCGCAGCGCCGCCACGTCGATGCTGCCGAGCCGGCCGAGCCGGTCGAGCGCCTCGACCGCGAGCCGCGTGGCCGGTATCGTGGCGCTGGCGCTCGTGTACTCGGGCGCGGGCAGCGCCATGAACGGCACGTGGAGCTGGAACAGCCCGATCGACGGCGAGACCAGCGACGCGATGTACCCCGCGCACGCGCCCGCGTCGATGCTGTAGAGCGATCCCGTCCGCCACAGCGCATCGATCGCCCACGCGGCGTCTTGCAGCGTCGGCTCGACCGCCCCCGGCCGCCCCTTGAAGGTCCCGGCGAGCGGGTCGTGGCACGACAGCACGAAAGCCCTGACCGAGTCGTTCACGGCCGCCGGGACCGGCTGCCGCAGCAGCGCCAGGATGTCCAGCGCGCACCCGGTCGCCACGACGGGCGAGTAGCGGTTCGACGCGAGCCACGCCGTGCCGTCTTGCAGCGTCGACCAGTTCATGGAATACTCGTCGTCGAAGTAGCCGCCCGTCGCGTGCCAGCGCGACCAGACCCACGCGGCGATCGCGGCGGCGCTCGGTACCGACCCGTCGAGCGCCACCAGCGCCTCGACCACGTCCCTCGTGACCATCAGCGAGGGCGGCTCGGCGTGCGGCACCGAGATCGCGCCGTCGATGTACGTCCCCGTCCCCTGGGCCGTCGAATGGAGCAGCGACTGCAAGAGGGCGACGGACGCGTTCGTGTCGATGCCGGCGAGCGCGGGGTCGGCAAGCGTGATGCTCGTGTACGGCTGCGGGATCGTGCCCGACGCGCGTATCGCGATGGTCGTTTCCGGTTGGCCTCGCGTGCCCGCTGCCACGCTCGCGAGGATCGTCGTGATCAAGATTACTGCCAGCATCGCATTTTTCGTGATCTTCATGGCCGTCTTCACTTCCCCTTGAGCGCGGCGCTCCAGTCGATCTCGACCGCGGCGCCGGTCGGTTCGGTTGCCGGAGATTCGGTTTCTCCGTCATCTGTCTCGTTAAGGATGTCGTCATCTGCTCGCTTCTTGCGCCCGGGCACGCCCGATTCGGTGACCCGGAGCACCGTCCCCGGCCCCGTGTAAGGCTTGGGGGCCTCGATAGCCGCCGCGCCGGGATCGGCCGCCGCCGGCCTTGCCTTGGGCTTCGCGGCGGCCTTCGCCAGCTCGCCGAGCGCCGCGACCGCCGCCTTCGGTTCCGGGGCCACTGTTGGCGCGTCTTGCTGCCACACGACCTCGACTGCCTCGTCAACCGCCAGCGGGTCGAGTTCCTGGCAGAACGCGGCCTTGAACTCGCCGAAATCCGCCTTCCCGACCCGCCGCGCCGCGTCGATCAGTATCTCCCACTGCGGTTTCACGAGCAGGGGCGTGCGGGGCGATACATCCTGCAGCCGGGCGTCGAGGGCGCGCTGCACGCGGGCGTCGAGCTTCTGGTAGAGGTTCAGCGCCGACACCAGCAGCACGACGAGCGCCCCCGCCAGCACGTACCAGTATTGCAGTATCGCGACCGTCGCCCCGGCCGGCAGCATGTGCGCGGACGCGAGCAGGCCGGCATGTGCAGTATGCATGCAGTCTTTTGTTGGCCGCGGCAAGGATGGCGAAACTTCGACTCTAACGCTCGACTTTACGACTTGATCGCGACCCGCGGGCGCGGCCCGGATGCCGGACAGATCGGATGCTAGCTCGCGTCGTGCCGCATGGGAACCGATCTCGAGTCTATCGTAAAGTAGAAAATTCGTGAACGCCGTACAAAATCTAGATCACTGGATACGTGCTGGTCTTGGTGGATGCCAGAAAAAGAAGAAACCGTGCAGAAAGGGCTCCAAAAGGAAGTCGATCGCATTCTTGATTATCTTAATAAATTAAGCAGCCATTATGACCTCTACCAGCACCGGCCCGCCGAGCTCCGCGACGTTTCCGTCCAGTCCTACTACACCATGATCGCCCGCAAGGTGCAGAACCAGTCCGTTTCCAAGCTGAAGACCGGGTTCGAGACGGGCGACCCGGAAACGTTCCTCGATGGCATGCACAAGTTTGAAGAGGCTGCGAAGATCCTCGACCTCGGCATCGAGAACCCCGAGGAGTCCAGCGCGTTCTACCAGGAAATGATCAACTTATTCCTCAGGTTCATTAAGGACTCGTCCGACAGCGTCGGGCGTTTCGAGCCGAAGGGGTTATTCTTCAAGCTCAAGAGCCTCGAGGCCGTGGCCGAGGTCCTCGAGAACGTCATGAACGATTTTGCCAAGGCCGCCGGGTACCGGAACCAGGCCGCCTTGTACGAGAAGCGCTGGAAAAAGGCCCTCCAGTTCATCTACATCATCTTCGACCTCGTGCTGTCCAGCAACTTCGACATGGCGAACGAGTTCCTCTTGCAGTTCGACAACGATGGCTTGCGGCAGGAAATCGCGTCGCTAGCCGTGGAGTCCGATGCCGAGGCGCAAAAGCAGTACCTGGAAGCCCTCGACGCGTTCAAGTCGCTCGGCGCGGTGATCATCGGCGCCAACGAGAAACGCACGCAAGACTCGGTCAACATCATCATCGACAAGATCAACGAGCTTCGCTCCCGGGGCATCCCCATCACGCTGGTCACGCTCCAGAAATTCACGCAGAAGCTGGCGACGAGCCTCGGCTTCACGGATATCGTCCAGTTCAAGAGCGACGAGCAGGTGGCGCTGGAACAGCTCAAGCCCCCGATGCCCCCGCAAGAGCCCGGCGCCCGCGGGCAGGCCGGCGTGCAGCCACCGGTCTCCGCTGATTTATCGGCGCAGATCGCGGAAAACATGGGGCCCGAGATGCAGAAGGTCATGGAGAGGGCGCAAGCCATCCACGACGCGGGCGGCGCGGCGAACGTCGACTTGAATGGCAGCAGCGTCGAAGCCATCCGGAAGGCGATCGCCGAGGGCATGGCGGGACTCGCGAACGAGATAGTCTCCCAGCTCTCGTCAAAATTAGGAGGCATGAGCTTCGGCGGGGGCGTGGGGATGAGCGGACCGATGCGCAACCTCGACGGCCCGGGCGGCGGCCCGCCCCAGATACAGTCGATGGGCAGGGTGAAGCCGTCCGAGCGCCCGCAGCGCCCCAAGCTTTCCGAGATGCTCGATTCGGTCATCGTCGAGGATTAAAGGTCCCGGCCTTCCCGCACGATGTTTTCGTTGTCCGGCCTCGTTTTCATGATCGCGACGAGCTCGTCCATCGAGACCGGCTTGAAATTGTTGTTGTCGACCCCGACATCGTGCTGCTTGCCAGCCGGCGGCAGCCTGGCGTGCGAATGGCCGTAAAGCTGCCAGCTGTTGAAATGGCTCGCGTTCCACGCCCGCATGGCATAGTGGCACAGCGTGATGTGCTGGCCGCTCACGACGATGTCCTCTATCGGCCGTGCCAGCGCCCCCGCATCTGCCATCACCTTCAAGACCTCGGCCGAGTCGTGGTTGCCGGGAATGAACACCAGCTTGACATCGCCGAGGCGCTCGAGGAAATGGAGAGCGCGCTCCTTCTTGAACGTGAGATCCCCGAGGAAATAGAGCGTGTCACTGTTTTTTACTGCGCTCGTGACGTTATCGACGATCTGCTTGTCCATTTCATCGGCAGCAGCGAAAGGACGGCTGCAATACCTGATGATGTTCGCGTGGCCGAGGTGGTAGTCGGCAGTGAACCAGATCATTTGCTGAGCACGTCCTTCTTCACGGGCATGAACGCCTCGTCCTTCACGGCCGGGTCGAGCGGGTTCTTGGGCACGATGCCGTCGAACTTGAAGTCGAGGAGCATGCGGTGCACGCGCTCGCTCCTGTGCCCCAGCTCCTCGGCCTTCTGGAAGCAATACATAGCATATGGCTTCTTCTGGAGGTCGACGAAGATCAAGCCGACGCTCGACCACACGTCGGGTATCGTGTCGTCGTGTTCCAATACGTACTTGAACTCGAACATGGCCTCCATGACCTTGTTCCTCGTCTTGTAATAGGCCATCCCGAGGTTGAGGTGTGCGTTGATGTCGGCCGGATCGACCTTCGTTGCCTTGTAAAAATGCCGCACGGCCTCGGCGATGTCGTTCTTCTTCTGGTAGACGATGCCCAGGTTCGTGTACGCGTGCGGGAGGTTGGCATCGATCTTGATGCATTCCTTGAGCGCCGCGATCGCCTCCTGGTAGTCCTGGAGCTCCGTGAGGGCGATGCCGAGGTATAGCCACGCGTCGTAGTCCCCGGGCTTCTGTTTCGTGCATTCCTTGAAGATGCGCGCCGCGGTGGCCACGTCGCCGCCTTCCAGCCGCTCAACGCCCTCGTCGAATGTCTTCTCGTAACTCATGATGCTATTTTTGGTGACTATAGGTTAAAATGCTTCCCAACCGAGCGACCGGACAGCACGATTGGAAAAGGGATAACCGATGAGCATTTCCGTGGCCACGTATTCGATGCGCGACAGCATGAAGAAGATCGGCATGGCAGGCATGGCCGATTATCTCAACAAGATCGGCGTGAAATTCGTTGAAATAAACAACATGTTCACGACAGCAAAAGAGCTTCCAGAAAACGTGAAGGTATTCGCCTCGAAGGGCATCAAGACGGTTCTCTTGACGTACGACGGGAACAACTTTTTCATCCCGGCCGACGAGGACGCGGCGGAGGACCGCCAGGACCAGTTCAACGCCATGAAGCCGTGGATAGACGCGGCAAAGGCGGCAGGCATACCCATCATCCGTGCCAACATGGGCCATCCCCCGGGGTTCCTTTCGACCGAGTCCGAGATGCTCGCGGCACTCGTCACGACGTTCAAGCCGATCCAGGAATATGCGGAGAAGCAAGGCATCACGTTCGTCTTCGAGAACCACGGCGGGCCGAGCTCCGATGTCAACTTCCAGCTGCTCGTCAAGAAGCAGTTCCCGAGCGACAAGATGGGCTTCCTGCTCGACACGGGCAACTACGATCCAAAGAGCCTCGTCTACGAGAACATCGCCAAGCTCGGCAAGGCCATCAAGATCGTCCACGCGAAAACGTACGAGTTCAACAAAGAAGGCGAAGAGACCCAGCTCGATTTCGGGCGCATCATCGCCGCCCTCAAGAAGGCCGGTTTCGACGGGTTCTACTCGATCGAGTTCGAGGGCAAGGGCGACGCGAAGGCGGGAGTCGAGAAGACCCTCGCCTTGCTCAAGAAACACCTTGCATAGACTTGGCTGGAGCAGTTTTTCCTTTTTTCACCAATCAAGAACACGAGGGAACGTACATGGGTTTGACGATGAAACCGGCAAAATGGAACGATGAGGCGCTTCGCGTGGTGAGCGACGACTGCATCGTGGTCTGCCAGGATGCAAAAGGGAAAAACAATCTCATCACGATCGGCTGGAAAAGCATCGGCATCTTGTGGGGAAAGCCCATCATCACGATAGCCATCCACCCTGACCGGTACTCGCACGACGTGATAGAAGGCGGTGTCAAGGAGTTCTCGCTGAACGTGGGAGGCGTCGTGGACGGCATGCTCGACACGTGCGGGTCGTGCTCCGGGCGAGACGTCGACAAGGTGGCGAAAGCGGGCGCCGAGCTCGTGAACGTGAAGGGCATGAAGGTGCCCGTCATCAAGGGCGCGGCGGCCTCGTGGGCTTGCAAGATCATCCACTCGGCTGGATCGGGCAGCATCACCGCGCACACGCTGTACTTCGGCGAGATCGTCGCCTCGTTCAAGGGGAAATGAGAAAGAAGGATTCTCGGGATATGCATGGAATCATAGCTGGAAATGGACCGCGCCCCACGCGATGATCGTGAACGCGATGATCTTGATGATCGGGACGGCAACGATGACGATGGTTCGTATGCCAGGAATCGCTGCATCAAGGGCGGATAGCAAATTTTCGGACATCGTCATTCCAGCAACGGCATAAACTAGAATACCGACCGTGAGGGCAACGCATACCTTTCGCATAAGCCCGGTGCTCTTTACCGCGAGGTAGATGAACGTGATGATGGCAATGAGCATAGATAAGGTACCAACGAGTCCGATGGTGGAAACGAATTGAAAATCCGTGGGCGAGCTGATCGGATAGAACAACTGGACCGTGGCCGTGGCCACCGTCAAGCCCGTCGGGATCAAGCGGGTTTTAAACCGGAAGATGTCCCGCTCGAGCACGAACAGGAGGAAAGCACTACTATACCCGCCGATGCACGTCGCGGCTTGCCAGAAGTATACCTGCGGCTTGCCCCAGAGCAATTCGGGATCGAACTTGGTGAGGAAATAGTCGTAATAGCAATATATCGACCGGGAGATGCCGAGGCACAACACCAGCAAGAAGGCCGCCCCCAAGAAGGTGAGCCGCCGCTTCGTTTGCCCTTTAGCCTGGAGGGCGACGCGTCGCCCGAAGAACGCGGCGATGGAGAATTTCACCGCTATGACCACGAGGGTCAAATAGAGGCCGATTTCTAGCTGAAACGGGGTGAGTACGCTGGCCATGTGTGTTACTTCGAGGGTCGTGTATATATCCTTTCACCGTCTGGATCCCAGATAATTGCAAATCTAGCCTGGATCCATCATCGCGATCCTCCATTACACGATCGAGATAAGATGAATAAAAAGGAAGCAAGTTTCTACGCCGCGGGCCGATCCTTGATTGCCAATTGGGTCATGTACGCGCCGACGAGTGCCCCGAGCCCGCCCATCAGCCCGCCGATGACCAGGGCCGCGAGCACCACGACCTCCCCGGGCGCGCCGAGCGCCGCGCCTATTATTTCCAAGAAGCGCTGGAAGGGGCTCGTCGCCGCGAAGGCGATCAAGTAAATGCCCCAGCCGATGGCGATGGATGCGAACCCGATGACGAAGCTCAGCCAGCCCCGCTTCACGAGGAAGCCCGCCACGCCCCCCGCGACGACCATCAGCCAGAACACGCCGGCGAGCTCCAGCACCATCGCGAGGCCCGTGGAAACGACGAGGCCGAGGACCACGTTCTCCCTTCGCAGAAACGCCAGGATGCTTTTTTTCGTGTCCATGCCCTTCACCACCTACGAGAACCGCACCTCCGTGATGATCCTCGTGACCGGATATGCCCCGATGGATCGCGGGAACAAGATGCCGTGGTAATCGAAGTTCTTCCAGAGCTGCAGGTTGTCCGAGTAGTGCGAGCTTGCGGGGTTGCCGGACTGCCCGCCGCACACGGTCAGGTAGCCGCTGTACAAGCTGCCGTTCTCGAGCGCCGAGAGGTCGACGATCATGCGCATGGACGGCCCGAGCTGGACGTGCTCGCCGGGAGCCACGTTCAACGTGCGGCCGCTGCCCGACGCGGCGAACGGGGGGATGTTGAACGCCGGAACCATCCCGTAGAGGTACTGCACGTCGACGACGTGGTGCTTGCCCCACGTCCAATTCGCCACGGGCCCGGAGCGCGCGTGGAGCGCGGCGACCGTCTCGTTCAAGGCGCGGAGCATGATCGTGCTCGAGTCCTCCGTCACGCCGCCCGTCATCACGTCGTCGAACCAGCTGGATCCCGGCTCTTTTCTCGTCATGTTTTCCACGAAGTCTGTTAGATATTCGGCAAACGGGCCGAACCAGGCCATCGGAAAGCCGGCCGCCGTGAACTCGTCCGCCATTGTCTCGTTGACATAACACTGCAACCACTTGTCGAAGATCGTCGGCGCAATCAAGTCTTTATCCATGATGTATCGTTGGGCACTCCCGTTCCAGGCGAGCAAGACGTCGATGGTATCATTGAGCATGGCCGTTGCCCCGGCCGGGGGGATGCCACTCGGATACGCCGCTGCCACCACGTCGAGCAGGATAGGCAGGAAAGCCTCGGCCGCGACGTCGTAGCAATCTGCCTGGAATGCTTGCATCTTAGCGGCGTCGATCTTCGTGCCGTTGGCCTGGCTCGACAATGACTCGTTCCGGAGCAGCTGGTTGATGCGCCTTCCCCGGTGGGATGTCTCGAAGGTGTAATGGATGTAATAATCTTTATATTCCGATGTATTCACGCCGCGCTGGTTCGCCGATGCCAGGTACATCTGCGACGGGTTTACCTTGTGCGGTATCCACTCGAACGGGATGTAGCCCGTCCACTCGTCCTCGCCGCTGCTCCCGTTCAGTATGAACCTGCCCTCCTTGATCGTGCCCGTGAAGTTGCGCACGGGGTACTTCGCGGTCGGGTAGAGCGCGATGTTGCCATCGATGTCGGCGTAAATGAAGTTTTGGCCTGGATTGCTATACACGCGCATCGCTTCCTCGAAATCGCTGAAATTCTTGGCCTTGTTAAGGCGGAACAGCGACTTGACGGTGCCGTAGTCGCTTGAAAGCCCGGTCCACTTGATCGAGATGTTCTCGTAGCCGGGAAAGTCCATGTCGCCCGTGTCCGCGATGATGGGGCACTTGAAGTCGTCCGCAGCGGTGAGGTTGTGGCGCGTGAACTTGACCGGGAAAGAGATGTCGGGCTGGCCGGCGACCTCGATGGTCTCGACCACGGTCTCGATGTCGCGCCACTGGGTGCCATTGAAGAGGTACTGCGTGCCGGCCGGGTTCAGCTTTTCAAAGTAGAAGTCGTTCGCGTCGTATGCCGTGATCGTCGCGCCCCACGCTATCCTACCCGTATGGCCGATCTCGGCAACCGGCGTGCCTGGAAAGGACACCCCGTACCCGCAATCGGCGGGATTTGAAGAGTTGACGAACTGGAATTCCCACCAGATCGACGGCATCATCAAGGGCAAGTGGGGATCGTTGCACAGGATGGGCATGCCCGTGCTCGTGAGGCTGCCGTTCACCACCCAGTTATTCGACGCCTGGGCTACTAGATCCTTCTTGCTGAACCGGTTGAAGCGCTGGAACAGGCCCATGACCTTGTCCAGGTCGCTGACCCTCTTCGTGTCCACTCCAGATGTCTCGATGGCGTGGGGGATGGAAGATAGCGCCTTCGGACTCCCGCCATCCGTGTCGTTTTTGAAGCCCGGGATCACGACCGCCTCGAAGTCGTAGGGTGTCGACGGGAACAGCTGGAGCGCCGCCGCCTCGCCCATCGTGTCGCGGATCATGGTCATTGCAACGTCGAATTCGGAGAAGGAGAGCATGTAGCCCATGTACTTGAGCAACGCGAGCACTTTCAACACGTCCCACGGTTCCGGGGTTATGCCGAGGTACACGTACTCGAACGGGAGGCGGTGCGACGCCGTGGCGTCCGCGATGTACCGGTTCACGCCATCGCAGTAGGCCTGGAGGCCCGCGATGATGACCTGGAGCTCGGGATCCGATGGCGCATCGGCTCGCATGGCCTGCCAGAGCTCGCCCGCGCTCCGCTTGAAGCCGAGGATGCGGGCAAACTTGTCGTCCTTGATACTACTTGGCCCCAGGATCTCCGACAGCGTGCCGGAGATGAGCCGGTCTTCCATGTCCATGGCGAACATGCGGTCGGTGGCCTGGAGGTAGCCCATGATGTATGCCAAGTCTGAATACGTGGTCGTGAAGATGTGGGGGATGCCGAGCTCGTCTCGGTAGACCATGCCGCGGTGCCCGCTCCCCTCGATGATTAGCATCGCGGGATATTCCGCGTTCAACGAGCCGTTCCAGATTCCGCCGATCGGGTTGAGCATGTCCCCTAGACCAGAGATTACAAGGAACACGATGAGGGCAGCCGTCCCGCCGGCGGATAACAAGAGCTTGATGCTTTTTCTTTTTGCCATTGCTTTCACTCGATTCTTCTTTTTGCCATTGCTTACAGATCCGGCCGCTTGTCCTGCCACGGCGCCACGTCCTCGAACGCCTTCGACACCTGCATGACGAGGGCGTCCGAGAGCCGCTTCCCGATGACTTGCATGCCGATGGACAGCCCTTCCCGCGAGAAGCCGGCCGGGAGCGTCGCCGCTGGTTGCCCGGTCAAGTTGAACGGGAACGTGTATGGCATCCAGCCCGTTGGAGATACACCCTTGCCGTCGATCGCCGGGGGGAACATCACGTCGAGGCCGAACGCCGTGCTCGCGGTCGTCGGCGTCACGAGGATGTCGATGTCGTGCGCCTTGTAGATGCCGATCATGTCCCCGTAGAACAGCCGCCGCTTGTCGGTGCAGCGAATGTATTCCATGCACGTCGTGTACTCCCCGCTCGCCATGCGCACGAGGTCGGGATCCATGACTTTTGCCCATTCCTTGAGGCGCTCCCGGTTGTCGTACTTCGTGTTGCTGACCGTCCACGTGTAGTAGAAAGGCTCGGGGTTCTTCAACTTGACCTTTATCTCCTTGACGTCCCAGCCATGCCTGGTGAATTTATCGACGGCCGCGGCAACGGCCTTCTCCACGTCGGGATCAATGGCCTTCGTCCAGCCGAGGTCGGTCGTCCAGCCGATCCGGACGTGCCGGGGGAGCCCGGTAATGGAAGCCTCGAACCGCACGCCGATGTCGGGGAGGGAATGCCGGTCGAGATCGTGAGGTCCTTTCATCGCGTCGAGCATCATCGCCGCGTCGCGGACGTACCGCGTGATGGGGCCATAGTGCGTGATGGTCTCGCCGCCGATGCCCGTGCGCGGGTGGATGGGGACGAGTCCGAACGTTGGCTTGAAGCCGAACACGCCGCAAAAGCACGCCGGGTGCCGGATCGAGCCCCCGCCGTCGGACGACAGCGCCAGCGGCCCCATGCCCGACGCGACCGACGCGGCCGCGCCCCCGCTGCTCCCGCCCGGCGTCCTGTCCAGCCTCCACGGGTTGAGCGTGGCGCCGAACAGCTTGTTCTTCGTGAACCCGGAGAAGCCGAACTCGGGCGTGTTGGTCTTGCCCAGCATGACGATGCCCGCGGCCTTCAACCTCGCGACGGTCACGTCATCCTCGGCGGGAACGAAGTGCTCGAGCACTTTGAAGCCATAGGTCGTGCGGACGCCGGCGGTCTGCATCAAGTCCTTGATCGACGCGGGAATGCCGTTGAGGGCCGGCAGCGCCCCGCCACCCCGCACGCGCGCGTCGGCATCCCTGGCCATGGCCCGCGCGATGTCGAACGTCGGCGTGCAGTATGCATTTATAACGGGATTGACCTTCTCGATCCGCTCGATGAACATCTCGCACGTTTCCGCTGCCGTGACTTCCTGGCGGGCGATCTTGTCCCGCAGCTCGTGCGCGGGGCCGAAGCAAGCGTCTTCCTTGGGCATTGCTGATCAATAACACGCTTTACACGAGCTGTAAAAATACTTCACGGGTCTAGAAGAGATGCGTTTAAAACGACGCGGGGGAGACCACTCGGATCATGAGGAAAGTAATGGTAAATTGCCCGAATGCAACCAGCCATTCACGTTTAGCGTCGATGAATCAAGGATCCTCAAGGACGCGCGGTTTCCCGTGGCTCTTGCCGTCAAGCATTGCGGTAAGCTGCTCGGCGTGTTCGTCGATGCAGGCTTCAAGGTGCTCGGCGTTCATCCCCTTTACATGATTTACTCCGAAAAACACTGGGAGGATACGGGTTCCATGAAACCGAAAACCGTCGAAAAAGGGGCTGAGAAGGGATATTATGGCGATAAACGAGAGACATACATCGAGAAACGCAGCGAGAACCGCACGTTCTACAGCCCTGGCGTGGGGATCGAGATCCTCGATCAGATGGAAATGCCCGATGCGCTTGAAAAGCAGCTGTTACAGGCGATTTTCGAGGCCAAGCACATCTCCTTGGACGATCTCTGCAAGAAAGCCAAGCCCCTCGAGAAGGAATCGACCATCCCGATCCACCCGGACATGATCATGAACAGGTTGGAAAAATACGTGGGAAAGAAGGTTATCAAGGTATTTTTTGGCTAGGAAAGCCCCGTGCGATTGCATCCCATCAGATTGGATTTCCGCAAATGGGGCAGAACTTGACGCTCGGATCGTCGGGGAGCCGGTGGAGGCATTTCAAGCAAAGCCCGCCCTGCCGGGACTTGCCACCACCATCGCCGCTGCCATCGTCGCTGCCATCGTCGCTGCCATCGCTCCCCAGAATTATCCCCTCGATCGACGGATCAAGTTCCATGCGTTTTCCGAGATCGAACAGCCCGATCGCCTGGTTGATCGTGCCCGAGATGGACAAAACCAGGCCCGCGATGCTCAATATCAGCGCCGCGATTAACAAGATGATGAGAATGACCATCATGGCCATGGCGGTCGAGGGTGTCCACGTGAGCATGCCAGGCATCATCACCCCGAACATCACGATGAATAAGGTCACCGTGATGACGACCAATACACCACCCAGGAAAGAATTCTTCGCGCCCTTGATCACGCGGGCAACCTGGAATGACCCGCTTTCCCTCGCTGCCGGGGACGGCTCGCCGGCAAGGTTCGACAAGATGCCTTGCCACGCGGCCATCGCGATGCGGGATTCCACGATGGTGATCGCAATGGAACCAATGACGAGCCCGAGTAATCCGCCGAAAAGCGAAAAGAACTTGGCTGGCAAACCGGGATCGGACGGATTGTCGACGAGCGCCATCAGCGGTGGATAGAGCCACGCGTACACCACGACCATGTTGATGATGTACATTGCTGCGCTGCAGAAGCAAAGGACGACCAGCGCCTTGAATAACTTGCCCGAGCGGGACAAGTTCTGGTCTTGCTGTTGAATGCCGGCCACTCCGAGCCGCCCGGCAAGCTTGAGGTATTCGACACCCAGCCAGACCTTGACCGGGGCCATGAAGTTCGAGATGAGAAACGCGATGAACAGGCGCTTGATGCTGGCGCACAACGATTCTCGAT
>JAUQYZ010000025.1 GCA_030587475.1 Candidatus Sigynarchaeum calidifontis | reverse complement strand
CGTGTATACCGCGGCTGTTTTGTTCGATAACGGGCTCCTCCCCGAAACGATATACCCGACCCTCGTGTTCGACGGGCTCCTCGGCGGGGGGTGCTTCGTGCTGCTCGCCACGTGCGGGCGGGGGAAGCTGGGGCCGCTCGTCGAGTGGCTGTCGTGGCTGGTCGTCAGCGTCGTTACCGTGTACGCGTGGATCTTCTTCTACGAATACCTCGGCTCGCTGGGCCTGGCCATGTCGTACTTCCCTGAAACCACCGTGCTCCTCCTCGCCTGGAGCGTCGCCATTCTCCACGGGGTGGGATACATCTTCGGGGCGGGCATCGGGGCGATAGTGAGTTTTTTCACGCACGGGGCCACGCTGCGCCCGGCCCGGCCGAAATCGAGGATCAAGAGCGGGCTCGTCTTCCAGGCACTCCTCGCGATCATCATCGTGGCCCCGTTGATAACGACCTTGACCGTTGCCGAAGGCACCGTGAAGCGCACGATCTCCATCGTCGATACCAACGATGATTGCAACTTGTGCGTGTGGGATCTCCCCAACTTCCTCGGCGCGGCGAGCATCGGGACGACCACGGACATCGACGTCGGCCTCCTCTCGACCGACCAGGCCCGCATCTTGAACGCGTTCGGCGCCATGAACACGACGTTCTACGCCAGCCTCGGCATAAGCAACCAGGCACAGAGAAACCAGAGCATTGCCTGGCTGAAGGTGCTCGATGCGTTCAACTTGACCATGTGCTGGACGATCTGGGACGATTCGGGCGACTTCCCGGGGCCAGGGTATCCCGAGTCATGGATCCAGCACGCCCGGGCGGTGCTCGAGTTCGTCATTGCCGAGAATCTCACGAACGTGATCGGCATCTGCGCCGACAGCGAGGCGAGCATCGACGAGCCGGCCGGCGTGTACTGGGCCAAGATCGGGATGTACGACGCCTTCCTCAAGGAGGTTCAGACGAACGCATCGCTGGCGCATCCCGATCCTGCCCGCGGGACGTTCGAAACCGTGCTGTGCTATGCCCCCCAAGCGCTGCAAGACTTCGTCGACGGCGACCAGGACATCGTCGTGGGCGACAGGGAGCTCGGCCTCCCGCCGGACTCGTGGACCGACCACCACTTCATGCTCTACCGGCTGGATCCAGGGGACAACCCATCGTACTTGCACAACTACCTCGTGCTCGCGAAGAAATATCTCGGGACGGGGGCCGCGGTGCCGATCGTCGGGCTGACCGGCGTCGACTGGTTCGCCGAAGGATACACGGATGGAAACAACTCCTTGGACAGGAAGCCGCAACTCTACCACTACGACGGCATCGACGGATGGGACGCCATGAAGCGCGAGATCCTCTACCCCAAGGCGATGGGCTTCCACTCGGTGAGCGTGTTCCACTTGAACAGCTACGGGAACACGTCGGTGATCGAGGGGTTTGGCCTGCTGGACTACTACGGGATCGACGCCATCGAGGACCTCGCGACGTCGTGGCACGCGGGGCTCACGATCGAGTACCCGATCTCGTCGCTGGACTTCCAGATAGGGCGCCAAGGGTTTTTCAACCCCAACGCGGCCGTGATATACGACCTCTACACGAACCCCGAATCGCTCGCCGTGCTGATTTGCTTGCTGGCCATCACGATCGCGTATCCCGCCTTCAAGGCCGCCGCGCAGAAACTGTTCCCCGGCTCGTACCGCGTGCTCGAGCGGCACGGCGCCACAGCAGGATCGGGTCGATGATCGCGGTAACGGTCATGTTTTTTACCACCCCGCGAGTTATTCCCCACGGTGAATTGGCATGCCGAAAATAACGGTCAACGCGCTGGAATTGAACTACAGCGAGTTCGGCGCGGAAAACAAGGGCACGCCCGTGTTGCTCCAGCACGGGCTCGGCTCGCAAGCAAAGTTCATGGAGCCCCTCGCGAAATTGCTCGTCGACAAGTACCATCTTCACGTGTACACGCTGGACTTGCCAGGGTTCGGACTATCCAGCAGGCGAGAAAACAAGCCAGAAACCGACCAATCCTATTCTGTCGAGTCTTTCGCCAAGGACATCGTCGGGTTTCTCGATGGCTTGAAGATTGAGAAGGTGATACTGCTCGGGCACAGCCTGGGCGGGATGGTCGCGCAAGCCGTCGCGAAAAACGCGCCCGGCCGCATCGAGAAGCTCGTCCTGCTCGCGACCGCGCCTTTCCTCAAGATCTCGGGGATCGAGCTCGCGTTGGCCAAGATCTTGCCGATCAAGGCGCTCATAACCACGGCGTTCAAGCGAGCGTTCCCGAAGGACTATCCAAGGGACAAGTTAGCAGAAGCAGTTGCCGAGAGCACGAGCTGCACGTCTCCTATTGGGTTCCGGCGGGCCATGGCGCAGATATCCAAGAAGCACTTTTTCTCCGAGCCGTGGCTGCCGCAGATCAAGGTGCCAACGCTCGTCATCGGGAGCGAGGACGACAGGTCGCTCGGCTACGAGGCATCGAAGAAAATCCAATTGCTCATCCCCGGCTCGATCCTCTACACGATCAAGGGCGGGAACCACGAGGCACAGCTGCTGCATACGGAGGAGGTCGCGACGGCGATCGGGAAGTTCCTCGGCGCTTGAACGAACATCAAGAACGATCGATTTCTCCCATTTCATTTCATTTCATTTCGTTTCGGGATCGATAACGTTCCCTCTTGTTTCTCCTTCGCGTCTTGTGAAAGCACGACGAGCAAGTCGAGCACGTCGGGCGTGGTGGTTGGCGAGCGGGGCTTCATCATTCAGTCGATCGCGCTGCTTCTTGCTTCTCCTTCGCGTCTTGTGACTGCACGATGAGCAGGTCGATGATGTACTTGAATATCTCGCCCACGCCCGTCCCCGTCAGTGACGACGTGGGCACGTAAACCGGCATCCCGAGTTGCGCGGCGGTTTCCCGGGCGAACCCGTCTATCTCCTCGACCATGCTGGGATCCACGATGTCGAGCTTGGTGCCGCCGAGCACGATGGGGATGCCGGGGGATGCGTGGGATCGGAACATTTCTACCCAATCCTTGACTTGTTGCATCGTGTCCAGGCGCGTCATGTCGAAAAACACGATGCCCGCCCTCGCGCCCGTAGAATATGACGATTGCAGGAAGCGAAAACGCTGCTGGCCACCCAGGTCCCACAAGGATAGCTTGATCTTCTTTTGCAGTCCCTGGTATACGATTTCTTTGCTGTGGAAGGCCACGCCGATCGTCATCGTCGAGTTTGGAACGAACACGTTGTTCAAGAACCTGTGAAGGAGCGTGGTCTTCCCGACGCCTCCCGCGCCGCCGACCACTATCTTGAAGATGTAGGATTCGTCCGACATTTCGATGCCATTCGTGGCGCAATGCCAGGATTGAGCAGAAAGTATTTCCCTCGATTTGAAGGGGCTCGTATTCTTGTGTCGCCAGGTGGTTAAATGAATTTCGCTTATCGGTGATAGCCAGCAATCACGCGCTCGCGCAATGGCAATGGACGGCGCTTTCGGCTTGTTGCCCGGCGCGCTTAAAGGATAGGGAAAGATACGGCTGCTGTAGGCAATATCATAGACTGATGCATCGCCGGTATGCCTGATTCGATGAAATTACTCGATGGTCGCCACGGCTGCTGCCTTCTCCTGGCAAGGCGCGCCGATGATCACGTCGACCAGGTGGTTAAAAAGCTCGTTGACGTTCATGCCGGTCCTGGAGGACGTCATGAAATACGTCGATAGATTGAGCTGTTCCATCGTCTCCTTCGCGAACTCGTTCGTGCTGTCCAGCATGGCCGGGTCGACCAGGTCGTACTTGGCGCCCGCGAGCACGATCGGCATCTCGGGCGAAACGCAATCCCTGAACATGGTAACCCAATCCTTGACTTGCATCATCGTGTCGATGCGGGTCATGTCATAGAACACGATGCCAGCCCTGGCGCCCTGGACATAGCTCTTCTGCAGGAACCGGAACCGATCCTGGCCGCCCAGGTCCCAGAGGGACAGCTTGATCTTCGCGTTCGGCCGATTGATCTCCTTCGTGACGAACGAGACGCCGATAGTCATCGTCGTGTCGTCCTTGAAAAGCCCGTGCAAGTACCGGTGTAGCAAAGTGGTCTTGCCAACGCCACCAGCACCCCCCACGACGATCTTCAAGATGAATGTTTGCATTGACATTGGTACATCGCAATCCCGAAAGCTTGAGCGCTGTCTCGAGTGATCAATAGGCGAATGAATTGCCTACTTTCCTCAACAACGATATTGTCTCACATGATGTTCTATTTTCGACTATTTATTCGCTTCGGTCTCGGGATGCCGAGATCAGAACTGTGGCATCGCAACAGATTTTTGTTCTTGGAGATCAGAACCGTGGTATCGTGACGGAATCTTCTATGGTCAATTCTTTTCACGATGAGATCGTGTCGCCACGACTTGACGTTATTCATCAGAATGCAGTTGCATGCCGGCGGGAGCCAGAAAGGCTGGCTCGCGTTACGGGTGGAAAAAAAAGAGCAAGGTGTGTGGACGACCTTGCTTACTTTTTATCGTCGAGCAACGAGAACAAGACTTGTGGCCGGCCCCTGGACCGCTCGGCCTGGTAAAACGGGTACTTCTTGACCTCGTTTCGCGTGATGAGCTTTTTCAAACCGTCATAAATCGTGGTTCGAGGGATCGATAGTTTCTTGACCAATTGATCCCGCGTTAATGGCCCTCCTTCTTTTAAAAGGGAGAGCAATTGCGCCCCGATCGGCGAAATCGACTTGCCCCTCTCGTCAGAGAGGGTTGACGAAACGTGAGAATTGGATTCCATAAGGGATGCCTCCGCGCGTGTGTGAAGTGCCATGTTTTCCGCCCGAAGAGGTCGCGGAAAACGTGCCAGCTCCAAGTATTTTTTCCGCTCATGTACTTTTAAACTTTTTTGTGAATTTGTCGGTTAACATGTATCCGCGTATATGCCTGGAAAATATGTCCACGCGGTTCAGAAATTCACGAGCCCGAGAAGAAATCTTCCCATTCGAACTGTTCGTGAAGGAGGCCACGAGAAACCGCCCGGTTCCGTCCTGTTCCCGTGTGCGACAAAAACCACGGAGGGCGGCATTGTTCGATCAAAAAGGCGTTTTTGTCGGCCGTCCCGCCCGTTCCCACGGCGGTTTCACGGGCACGGTTCTCTATTCCCGTGCTGGTAACCCGATCGAATTTCTCGACGCTTAAGAAGCTTGTTCCGAAAGATGTCGGCCCGCGTGAAAGCTTCAGGGATCCGCGGGCACGGTCGTACGGAACCGGCAGGGCGAGGACGTGCGCGAAACCTGAAGGCATCCCGTCGGCCGAGTCACCCCCGCGTTTCGAGTGGAACCGGTCAAGATTAGAAAGGAGGGGTTCGTGAAGTTGGCAGTGTTTTACGGTAGAATTAGAAACACCCGTTGGTTCTCTGTTTGCAAGCTTATATATGTCCGTATTACCCCGGAACTTATTACCGGAAGAAACTAGCAACTTCATAGGCTTGCACAACTCGACATTTCTACTTGCGATCTGGTCACTCGAAATGAAGGGGTCTGTTATGGCAGAATCCTGCCGCATTGTATAATATTGTGAAAGTCGTCAATGCCCGGCAGAATGCGGGCAAGGGGGAAAAAACCAAGGCAAATGGAAAGGCGGAATGAAATGTCTTAGATCATCAAGGTGCCTAATGGCAATTCGTGGTCAAAAATCTCGTAAAGAGCTGGCTTATAGGAGCCCGCCAGCTATGGCCTCAATGATTTTCCTGATGTCACGTTTGCCGAGCTCTTTCAAGGCGCCCTTGAGCAAGTCGCCGAACGACCGCTCGCCGCGCTTATATGCAGCCCATGCATCTCTGATCTTGTCCCAGTCCAAGCCGAGCTTGTCCTTCAGTATCTTCTCTATATTTGCCTGGTTTACCAAGACGGATTCGAGGTTTTCCGCCATCCCATCGAGGCTTGCCTCGACCTTGCTATATTGTTGGTTAATATCGGCCCGGATCCTCTCGATCTGCTTGTGTATGACTCCCGCACTGCTGTAATCGTACCTACTCTGGAGATCCGAGAGTCGCCCGGTATACGTCTTCAGCGAGACATGTAGGTCATCGAGCCGGTCGCGCGACCTTGCAGCAGAGATCAAGGCAAGATTACCTGTCACTATGCAGCAAACCCCAAGGCCGCTGCGCAAGCGAGCGGCTACAGATTGCCCGCCTGGCATCTAAACGCGGGTCGTCACGCGGTGTATCGACCGACTTCCCCTTCCACTCCTTTTTCTTTCTCACTTATTCGCCCTGGCGCGGTTCTCCTCGTCTATATAGTATCTCTTCGCCATCCTCCCGCTTCGGCTTCACCGACATGTAGACAATTTCCATCATCCCGATGAAGCAAGCGATCCCCACCGCGATCAGCCACCATGCTGACTTGAAGAATGCGATGCCGGTTCCGAGACTGATGACCCCCGATACCAACAAGCCCAGGATGGCGACCCCGGTCTTCTGCATCTCGTCCATGTGCTCTTGTATCGGGCCCGGATTTTTCATTTTAACCATATCTTCAAGCTTGGCCAATCTTGAACATTTACCTAGGAACGATGGGTGGTCGATCAACAGGAACCCCGCGTCCACGCGCCGCTCGCCCTCCTTCTCGAAAAATTTTCTTGAAAAACAGACAATACGGGAGTTAATTTCTTGAGATCATAAGTTATTAAAATTTTCCTTCTTTAATCCCATATTTCCTTCGGGATAACGGGTGACAAAATTCGAAGTCTCCCGTGAATTGCGTGGACTTCAATGGATTTTAAAATCAAACCGTTAACGAAGCAGGAACAGGCGTGAAGGTCGAATTGGTTAGCCCTTTGAAGTAGGCTCTAACAAAATAAGATTCTTAATGGCTTCTCAAGTGTTCTTTTTGTCATAAACCGAAAGGTTGATATATA
>JAUQYZ010000008.1 GCA_030587475.1 Candidatus Sigynarchaeum calidifontis | reverse complement strand
ACGAAGGATCGTCCTGGAGGCCGGTAGTCGCCGCTTGGATCATTGGAGGTTCACGCGATGACTTCCGCTTGCCTCCTTTTTGCCTTTTCGGTCGAACCGCAAGAATACATGCTCGCTTGCCGGCACCACGCGTCGACGGGTGCACGGGGCGCGTGCGGGTTCCCGAAGCCCCCCGTGTTCGATGGACGGGCAAAAAATGAACGTGGGAATTATGTCGAGCTTGATGGATAATTTAATAAGTTGGTCTTAGTGAGTATGTTTTTTTTTCCACCGCCCATGGTATGCTCGATTGAACTCACACGCCTCTCTTTTCGGAGGTCGACATGTATCATGGAAAGAAGACGAGCGATCACGAGTCTCATCATCATCGCGGCCTTCGTGGCCGCGGGTACCTACGTCGTCTCGACGGTCGACACCAACGCAACGGCAACCATCGTGTACCCGCGCTTCGGGAGCCCGATCCGCGGCCCATTCTCGCCGGGGCCTGGACTGAACACGACCACCTACCTCGACGAGTCCATAACGGTCTGGGTGGCACCCGAGCCTGCAAGCAACCCGATCCCAGCGCAGTGGCTCGATACATCCAATTGGTTTGTCGCCCTCGTGCCAGCGGTCATGCCAACCGCGAACTGCACTCCCTTAGTCGTTGATAGCGTGTTCACGGGGAAAAACCAGCTCGTGCTGTTCGGCGGCGGCCTCGATGTCAATCCCATCATCCCGAACGCGCTGGGCATCACGTGTCGCGTCCCGGCCGATGTCGTGCCCGTCATGCATAACCTCGCCATCGGCTTCAAGACCCCGATCACGCCCGCGCTGCAGCAGAGTGGCTCGATAGACCTCGTGCCTGCCATTGGCTCGTGGCGCGGGCCCGCCGGCTCGGCATCGGGCAACTTAATTGCCGGGAACCGCCCTTTCTTGCTCGTGGAGCGAAATGCGGTCTCGATTCCCTGGTTATACGACGCCAGGTCGTCGGACGGTGTAAAAACGACGTTAGATGGCAAAGCGGCCAATCCATTCACGATCATGCACGTGACCGACACGCATTACTGTGCCGATGTCCCCCAATGGCTGTTGAACGATGCGCTCTGGGAGAACGACTCGCAAGTCATCGCTCCCGACGTGATCGTGCTCTCGGGCGACGTGATGGAGGGCCCCGGGAACGAAGAAACGGGCAGTGCTGGGCAATACGACATCGCGTATAACCACTTGTCCGCGCTGAACCTGCCTATCGTGATGGTCTCGGGCAACCACGATAACCGGAACCTGGGTCCCTGGAAGCACTACTTCGGGCCGCTGTTCTCTTCCACCCGCTTCGACGACGTGAAGATCGTCGGGTTCGACAGCTCCCTCCCCATTGGTAGCAGCACGCTCAACTGGTTGAACGAGGAGGCAACCCCGATCGTGCCCGGTGGCCCCGCTTTCCTCACGTGCCATTACAATATCGACCCGTCCTACTTTCAAAGCGCATGGATGGGCGTTAGCGACATGATGATAGACAAGAACTTGACGGGCATTCTCGTGGGTCACACGCACTCAGATCTCATTGGCAGCATTGGAAAATTGCGCGATGCCATCTTCAACAACGTGGACACCTTGATCGATGGCGGCGAGGACGAGTACATGGCCATCCTGGCTGGCGTGCTGGAGACGACGAACGCGACCACGACTTACTTGGATCCTATCCGCGAGCCGCAGATCCTCATGACGAGGACGGCCGCGAAAGGCGGGGACACGGTCATGCCCATCGGGAACTTCTCGTATTCGCAGTTAAGATATTCGGGATATCGCCTCATGTCCGTGAGAAGGAACCTTGCATCAAACTACACGTACGACCTCGACGGTGACGGGATCCGGGACCCGCAAGTCTGCTTCCCCGTCGGCATGTTCCGGGTCTCACGGGCAGATGATGCAGGCCTTGGCACCCTATACTCGTCAGGGTCGACGTGGACGCTGAACAATACTGGGAACGAGCCGCTTCGAGCTGCACGCGCAACCTTCTTGCTACCGAACGCGCCCGCCGGTCATCACTGGGCCTTGAATGCTACTTTCGGGGATGGCGCCAATGCATATATCCGTGCGCAGATCACGAACGGAACGCACTGGTGGATCGATGCTCGCGTGCCCGCTCCCCCGCGTAGCGTGGTCTCGCTGCGCATCGAGCCGTTGATCGGTTGAGGGGTGAAACAAGATGCAATCGCTGAAATCAATCGAGGTCACGCGTCTCGTCGCATGGACGGTCGTTATAATCGCCGTGGTCGAGTGGTTCCCCTTCTTCGTGCAGATCATGCTCAATTTCTTTAACATGGAACTAGACACGATTCCAGCCGAGGAAATTCTTTTCATATTCGCCCCGGTCTTGTCCCCGTTCGTCACGGTGTTCTTGTCGTTGGTCGGTTGGAAAAAGACCAATGCAGTCAAGAAGGTCATGTCCGCCATCTCCGTTCCCGCGATGCTCGCGTGCGCGGCGTTGAGCTGGCTCGCCTTCTCCGCCTATTACCAGTACTACGGGATTTTCACCCCCGATTTGTCGACGATCGAAGCGACCGGCGGCGTTTATGGAATCGTGGACTACCTCACCCCGCTGGTGAAGCCCATGTTTTACTGGACGAACGGCATCATGTTCTACGTGGTCGTGCCCGTCCTCTTCACCGCGGGGACGGGGGGAACAGGGCGGCTCCAGTTCTCCCACGAGCTCAACCTCGGCGCGATGGTCGCCGCGTTGTACATGACGTTCAGGCCGGGTTCCATCGTCGACACCCCGTTCCGCTTCGTGCTCGTTGCGCTGGTGGCGAGCGCGGCCTGGCTCTTGTGGCTGGTGAACATGCGAGTTACCGCCCCTGGCAGCGAGCCAAAACGCTCCTACTTCATCGACAGCAGTGCCATCCCGAAATGGTCAGAGGAAGGTCTCGCCATCTTGCTTGCAATCTGCTTGATCAATCCCGCGATGTCGGCCATGGGCTTGCTGAACAACACATGGACGTGGGCATTCCTCGCCGCTGCTACTGGGATTGCCGAGGTGTTAATTATCAAAAACGTGAAGATCACGTCGAAAAAGTTAGGGATCGCCGTGTTCGCTGGCCTTGTGGCGGTCGAGGCCCTCGTGATATGGGCCGACATCGACTCTGCCTTGCTCGCCGTCGAGCCATGGCTGCACGGCGCGGCGCTGTTCTTGCTCGGGCTCTTGTTCCCCGCGTGCTTGCCGCTGTTCTCGCGCAACCGGGACAACAAGTACTTGATCAATCCCGGCCGGCAATTTATTTTCAACTTGATCGCCGTGGTATCCTTCCTCTTGCCGGCGCTGGCCATCGCGCTCTTTCCGCCTGTTACTACACTGGCACTCGTGTTGATCGTGGGGATCGGGGGCGGGCTGAGCCTGCTGGCCGTCCTCGTCGCGGACAAGAAGAGCATGTAATCGTATTCTTTTTTTCAGGCCCCTTTTTAAGAACCGAATTCTCGTTCCCTCGTGAACACCCGGATCTTCACGGGGCCTAACAATCCTGCCGGCAAGAGATCCATGGCCTCGGCCTTGAACGGCTTGTACTTGAGATCGACGAAGTAATAATCGCCCTTCCACTTGATGCCGCCCCTCGCGTAACCGATGACCTTGTTGAGCATCGTGTTGGTGACGCGGATGGCGATCTCGTTCTTCCCCGGTCGAATTGATCGCGTGACGTTGATGCTATCTTGGCCGTGCTTGAATGCAAAGTAACGCTCGCCGTTGACGAATGCCTCGGGCATACCATGCACTATGCCGAGATCGAGCACGAGCTGGGTCGCGGCATCCAGCACTTCGAGGGGGATGTCGACAACGGTCTTGTAAACCGCCGTGCCGGAGAAGTATCGCGTGGTCTCGCGGCTCGTCCATTCGAACAAGTCCCGCGTGGTCACGGTTTCTTGCCTTTCCTCTTCCACGGGGAACATGTTGGCGGGATGTTTGAAAATAATCTCCCATGGTTCGGAAACGGTCAATTCTTTCGAAATTAACTCCTCTACTGGTGGGAACGCGGGGAGGATGGCCGCGCTCTTGAGCACGACCAGCCACCTCGATTCCTTCGCCTTGAAGCGGGAATGGACTAAGGTCATCTCGTGCGCATCCACGGTCGCCTGGACAGGCAATCTCTCTCCCGTGTCTGGCACCCAGAATTCGAGTGCCCCGGTCGCGGGGACGGTTATGTGTGCTTGCACGCTTACATTGGATGGATTCACGATGAAATAGAGATTTGCAATTTCGCATTCCCGGTGCAAGTATTGCAGCGAAGCGGGCGTTCCGTCCGGGTTAGATGCCACGAAATCCCACTGCACGCCGATACGTTCGAGTTCTTGGCATATCTTTGCTACTGACGGGATCACGATCGCGCGGTCGCGGATGGTGTCGAACGCTGGCTGGGCAACCTCGTGGTCTTTATCGAGGATCGCCTTCAATCCGGGCACTCCAGCGGGGAGGGGTTCGATGCAAAGGACGGTCAGGCCTTCGTTCGCGAGGCTCGCGACCTTGCACGCCACGGCAGCGGGCAAGTACCTCGTCTTGTAGAACACGAGGGCATTGTACTTCATGTTGCCGATAATGAGCTGTTTACCAATAACTCGAGCCGCGTTCAGCAATCGCTCGTCGTTCACGTAATCGTAGTCAGACAAGTGCCCGCTTTCCCGCAGCTCGATCTTCAGGTCCCGCCGGATGTCCTTGTTCCCCATCCACTCGTCGTGCATGGGCAAGTAAACGGCGAACATCGCCACGGCGTGGCCCTGGCGGGACAGGAAGGCGTTGCGGGCGATGTATCCGTTCACCTCCCCGGCCAGATGCCACCATGAATTGTTGTGGTTCAACTCGATGGACGCGTAGAACTGCCAACCGGGCACGCCCGCTGCTGGTGGAGAAAACGCATAACCCTGGTAGATGATGCGATTCACCCCGCAAATGACGATCTGGTCGGCCTCGTTTTTCACGTCATCAATAGTAGCTGTAAAATGCTCCTTGAGCCACGTGAAGCTCTCGCACGATACAATCGATTTACCATACACGTGGGCACCGCTGGACGCGAGGCGCGGGTCCAGGGTCTTGTAATACGGCGAGTTGACCCCAGCTTGGCCGAAGCCCTCGATCTCGAGGACATCGAGCAATCCATAAGCGCGGAGCAGGTCCGTTGGTGCCATGTAGGGCTGGACGCGGCAATCAACGCCCGATACATGGCAATAGTCCGCGAACTGTTGGAAAAACTCCTCGATGATGAGATCGGCGTGGTGTTTTATGTAATCATAGTTCACGAGGCGTCCATACTCCCCCGAACCATGACCAAGCGGGCCGGTGATTTCCAATTCTGGCAAGTAATCCGTGATTTCATAGCCCATCCGCTCCTTGAACGATGCGGCGAACTTCGGCGTCCAGTTCTCCCCGAACACCTCCCAGCTATCGCAGAAGAAGGCGCCGAAGTGATCCCCGAGCCGCGGCCCGAACCGAGCCTTGAGCCGGCCATCGATGCGGCGCGCGTGTATCGCGAACGCCTCGCGACTCAGATGATCCATGACAAGCCCCTCGCCTGCGGGCGCCGCCCTTTTCACCATCTGCCCGGTCGGCTCGTGGTAGAACCAGAACAATGTCCAGTCTCCAGCTGGAACCAACCACGCGAGGACATTTTCTTTGACGAATTTCTGCAAGTTTACATTTTCCAAGATTTGTTTATCGGCGGTCACGCGCCCCGCGATGATGCCGACCAGTTTGCTTGGAACATCGACGAGCTCTGCGAGCGGGATCTCGATCTGCTCCCCGCTCGTGAGGGGCGCAGAATGGCAGGCGAGGCGGCAGCTCGCGTGGAGCGGGTCAACATGAGGCCCGCCGAATGGCCAGCCGTTTCCGAACGTTAAATCAACTTGCAGGCCAAGTTCCTTTCCTACATCCACCGCGCAAGCCACCATGTCCAGCCATTCATCGCCAAGCCATGCCATATCGTGATAACCTTCGACAGGATGGCCAGGGAGCGCAGAATAGATGGTCTGGATTTCCACGCCACCGAAGCCTGCCAGAGCCATTCCTTCCATCTCGCGGCGGATTTCCGCCCTGGACGCGGTGCCGAACCACCACCAGCGCGTGAATGGCTTGAACTCGTTCGGTGGCTGCTGGAACCCGCGTGCCATGGCATTGACATCCCACCGAACGTTGTCTTTTTGTTTCGGCAGGTCCTTGTTCGTGGTGGCATTCATTACTTCAGTCACGCGATGCCAATCAAGTCCTGGTCGAGCAAGTGGCGCATCATCGCAGCCGACTTGGCCTCGTCCCAGCCGATCTTTTTCGCGAACGCGGCCAGGGTCATGGACTCGTCGAGGTGGCATATCGCCTTGAACCCCT
This sequence comes from Candidatus Sigynarchaeum calidifontis, assembly GCA_030587475.1. Taxonomy (GTDB): domain Archaea; phylum Asgardarchaeota; class Lokiarchaeia; order Sigyniarchaeales; family Sigyniarchaeaceae; genus Sigyniarchaeum; species Sigyniarchaeum tengchongense. The sequence goes on along the minus strand of JAUQYZ010000008.1, from coordinate 22,783 downwards.
CCATCGTAATCATGCCCATGAGAAAGCCGATCTTCAGGCCATCGGGATCTATTTGCTTCGGCACGAGCGTGGTCGACGACGTTATCTGGACCGTTTCGGCGATTTTCCGCGTCCAGAAACCTATACGCTTGACCTTCTTCGGGACGACTGCACGGGATACCTCGTCGCCCAGCACGAACTTTTCGATGAGATCCACGACCATCGCGGCTCCCGCGTTGTTTAAATGCAAGTAATCGACGTGAAAGCGGAGTTTGAAGGCACGCGAGATCCAACTATAAGGAATACCGTGATAATGCAAGAGGATCTGGCCGTACTGCATCAATGCCTGCCGCTTGACGTCATATTGTAGTAGGGACGGTCGTTCCTTAACCCGATCTGCCATCGCTTCGCATAGCGGAAGGTAGGCAACGCCGGCCTCCGTAGCAACTTGTTTTGCGATCTTGCTGTATGATTGGCCGACCTTGAATCCCCGGTCGTCGGGGTTCTCGCCGATCGTCGGCAAGGATAGGACGGCGACCTTAGCCTTCGTGAGATCCTTGAGCGTGCCGATGATCTCCTCCAAGTTTTTCCGGTACCAGGCCGCGTCGATAGGTACTCGGGGGAGTTTCCATTGCTTCCGGTAGGTTTTTTCATTCAAGGGATCCAGGGTGCTGTTCGCGTCGTTCGTGCCGATGAGGATCGTTACGTAGTCCGGGTTGCACGCCACGATCTCGTCGATGTTCTGAAGCACGTTCCACGCGAGCCGGGAATTGATGCCCGCATTGATCACGTCGACGATCTTTCCCGCTTTATTCAACCGCCGCCTGAGCAAAGCCGAGTAATCAGCACCAACGTGGCCGTGGGTAATGCTGTCCCCAACGATAACGATCCGCTTCCGGCCGGGACACGCGATCTCCTTCTGTCTCAAGAACGATCGGGGATTGTTGGCGGGCGGCGAGAGGATGTATATCAAACCAACTACGATGAAGATCGCATACACCACGATGACGATCCAGACAATAATTTCCGCAGCGCTCATGATGCATCGACTAGTGCACTAATCCTTAAGTCCCTACCTAGTTCCGTGATACGTCCCAAAACCGCAAACCTTACATTTTGCCGTGGATTTCCTCGTGAAAACCAAGGACGTCCACGATGCCTGGTCCAAAGCCAGTCAAGGTAACGATATCACATCGACAAAAAGTGATATTGAAAAAACAGAAGCGACGGTACAAATGCCCGCAAGGCATTGCGATCAGGATGGAAATCATCTTGTTCGCACGGAAATATTCCAATTCTTCCATCGCCACGCGCCTTGGCATCTCCATCAAGACCGTTCGCAAGTGGCGCAAGCGGTGGCACGATGCAGCACCTGTTCTCGCAGCTGCGGAGCGAGACGGATGGACGGAACGACAGCTCACGGCACTGATCAGCACGGTCTTGAGCGATGCGCCCCGTTCTGGTGCACCGGGGAAGTTTTCTCCCGAACAAGTCGCCCAGGTCATCTGGCTCGCGTGCCAGCCCCCGGCGGTGTCGAACCGCCCCATCAGTCATTGGACTGCCCGGGAATTAGCCGACGAGGCCGTCAAGCGCGGCATCGCACCCTCCATCTCGGTGTCCGCCGTGCGACACATTCTCTTCGATAACGACTTGAAGCCGCACTTGAAAAAGGTGTGGCTCAACCACGATCCTGGTGACAAGGCTGAATTCGATCAAGAAGTGCGCACGATCACGAATCTCTACCAGCAAGCAAAAGCACTCGGTACCCAAGGTGCGCACATCGTGTCCATCGACGAGAAAACCGGCATCCAAGCACTCGAACCGCTGCACCCCACCTTGCCCATGAAGCCAGGCCTGGTCGAGCGGCGCGAGGCGGACTACGAGCGCCACGGAACCTGTTGCGTGATCGCGAATTTCGACATCATTGCCGGCAAGGTTGTCTCGCCGACCATCGGCCCGACGCGAACCGAGGTGGATTTCGCGGCGCACGTCGCTGCCACCATTGCCACGGACCCGGCAGCCACGTGGGTCTTCGTCGTAGACAATTTGAACATCCACGTTTCGGAACTGTTGGTGCGCTTTATCGCTAACGCGTGCGGCGTGACGGATAATCTCGGGGTAAAGGGGAAGAAGGGTGTTCTGAAGGAAATGAAAACGCGACGTGCGTTCCTCGAGGATGCGTCCTACCGCATTCGGTTCGTGTACACGCCGAAACATTGCTCGTGGCTAAACCAGGTGGAATGCTGGTTCAGCATCCTCGCCCGCAAACTATTGAAGCGCGAGACCTTCACGTCAGTTGAGGACTTGAGGCAGAAGATCCTCGCTTTCATTGCCTATTACAACGAGACCATGGCGGAGCCGTTCAAATGGACGTACAGCGGCTGGCCGCTCGCCACGGCGTGAGATCACGGGATCTCGTCAACAACGGGTGAACAAGACGATCTATAGACAAAAAACACGACTGTGGGATGATGGGCCAACGTTAACTAGGTAGGGACTTAAGGATTAGTGCACTAGAACCGAATCTGCGCTTTGATCACGGTCTCTGTCTTGTCGCGCATCTTGAGGATCGCCGCTTCCACGCCGTCGATGGTAACGGGGTGGGTCACGATCTGGTCGAACTTGATCTTGCCAGCGGCGAGCAGCTTCAAGGCTTGCTCGTTCGTGTAGGGATTGGTAAAGCTACCGACGACGCTGATCTCCCGGCGGTAAATGTCGTACATGTTTATCTCCATGGGTTCCGTCGGCACGCCGAACACGACGATGGTGCCGCAATTCTGGACCAGGTTGAAAGCCAAGGACAAGGTCGATTTTGCCCCGGCCGCGTCAATCACGGATTCGACACCGAGCCCGTTCGTCATTTCCTTGACGATCGAGACGACATCATCTTTATTCGTGTTGAGAACCTTGGCCGCACCCAGGCTTTTCGCGATACTGAGCTTCTTGTCGTCGATGTCGCACGAGATGACGTTCTTCACGCCGAGCGCCTTGAGCGCTTGCACGTAAATGAGCCCGATGGATCCCGCGCCCATGACCACGGTTGAATCCCCCGCCTTGAGCTGGGAGCGCTCGATGCCGTGCAAGACGCACGCGACCGGCTCGAAGAACGCGGCCTCGTTGAAGCCAAGCTTGTCCTCGATCTTGTACACGGCCTGGCGTGGCACCGCGCAATATTCTGCGAACCCACCGCTCCGGGTGAGGCCGACCGCTGCCCAATTCTCGCAGAAATGCTTCTTAGCCGTGCGGCAGAAGTGGCACTGGCCGCAGAACAAGTTCGGCTCGACCGCGATGCGATCCCCGATCTTGACATCCTTGATGTCTTTCCCGATGGCTTCGACCTCCCCGCAGAATTCATGACCGGGAATGACGGGCAGATTGGCGATGGGAACCTCGTCCTCGTAGACGTGCACGTCTGTCCCGCACACGCCAGACGCTTTTATTTTCACGAGCACCTCGTTGCCAGCGATCCCGGGCTTTTCGATGTCCTCGACGCTCAAGACCCGTTTCTTCTTGATGATGGCAGCCTTCATTACTGTCTCACGGTTTGCTTCGTTGATGATACAATTTCTAGCCCGGGGATCCATGCCCTTAATCATTTGGAGGCGACGCGGGCGATGCAAATTTCCGATGATGTCCTCACGAGATGACCTCCATTGAACGCCATTGAATGCCCTTGAACGCCTAAAACTATTTAATTCTTGGTTTTCATAACAATATTCGAGGATTTCATGGCAGAGATCGATTATCTGGAGAGAATCCAGAAAAAATACGGGTGGGAGGCCTTCCCGTTCTCGCTCGATCTGATACCCGAAATCTTCGCGGGCAAGGAAAGGATCCTCAATCCTATCATGCAGCAGCTCGCGTTCGGAAGCGTCGTCTACATCGAAGGTGGCTATGGTTCGGGAAAGTCCCAGATCTTGAAGCACATGAACTACAAGCTGACCAAGGATCCCGCCTACGCGAGCCGTTATATCCCCGTGTACATCCCGGAACCGCTCACCCAGGAAGTCTTGCTCTCCGCGTTCAGCCGGTTCGGTTTCAAGAGGCAAATCGAGCGCATCGGGGATCTCCTGGAGGAACTCGATGGTTTTCTCGGAGGAAGGAAGTACATCATATTGTTGATCGACGAAGCTCAGGAGCTCGCCGTGCAAGAGAAGGACACGCAGGACATCATTGCAGAAAAAAGCACGACGCTTCAATGGATCCGCGCGCTCGCCGATTCGCGAGGTTGCAAGATTTTTCTCACGGGGCTGATCAATTTCGGCAAGAGGCTCAACGAGATGTTCCGGCCGCTCGAGGATCGCGTCACGCTCAAGTTCACCCTCGAACCGATGGACGTGAAGACGACCAAGGAACTGGTCATGGAACGGATCAAGTACTTCACGCTCCCGTCCCAAAAGCCCTTGAGCCCGTTTTCCGACGACGCGATAGAGGTGATCAACGTCGTGACCGGCGGGTACCCGAGACCAATATTACGATTGTGCCAAGATGCCGTTATTGATATGCTCGCCAACAACCGTGAATCGATCGACGGCGACCGCATCCTCCGGCTCACGGGCAAGACCAGGGAAGTGATCATGAGCCCGTCCATGGAATCCGCCATCCGCGAGGGGAAAAAAGATCTCGAGCGCGAGATGAAGGCGATCAAGGACCAGCTCTCCTACGACGCGAGCGCCTTGAACACGACCGAGCTGCAAGTCTTGCGGTTCATGGCGACACGCGAGGACGTCACCCCCCAAGACGTCGCGGAGGGCTGCGGCATCACGCAAGGCACCGCGGGGAACATCCTGCGCAAGATGAAGGAAATGGGGTTCGTCTTCAGGAAGCCACAAGGCCGTACGCACTCGTACACCATGTACAGCATATACCGGCGGGAATTCACGCGCGCTTGATGGGTTTGGCCGGTTTCATATCATCATTCGCGCGAACTTCGCAGACGTCTTGATGTGATTGCTGGCGCCGCCGACCACGGCGTTCATGTGGCCGGGAAGCAAGATCTCGACGTCGAGGGTCGCGAGGAAGTCGAGCGACCTCTGCAATTCCACGGCGTCGCCGGTCGGGAAGTCCACGCGACCGAAAGAACCATCGGCGAATACCGTGTCGCCCGAGATCAGTACCTTGTTCTCCTTATCATAAAGGCAGATACCCCCCTTCGTATGCCCGGGCGTGACGATGACCTCGAAGTCGTGCTCGCCCCAAGAGAACGTTTCCCCGTGCTTCAATTGGCGATCGACGTGCGTCTCGTCCATGAATCCCTTGAACATCCCGGCGAGCGTGAGTTCCAGATCACCCTCCTCGATGGCATAAGCTTCTATCTCGCACACGTTGACCAATGGCTTGTATTTCTTCACGAGCCAGGAGAGCCCGCCACTATGATCGACATGGACGTGGGTGAGGACGACATTCTTGATTTGCTCGGGCTCACAACCGATCTCCTTGATGTAATCTATGAGATACCGGCGATGGCCATCGTGCCCCGTATCGATTAGCAAGATCTCCTTCGTTGCATTCAATACCAAGTACATGTTGCTATCGACGCCTTGGCCATCGACCATATAAATATCGCTTGATATCTGCATAAGATAGGAACACCAACCTTAGACATCATCGTGAAATTCAAGTTAAAAACCCTCTTCTTTGTATATTTAAGCCCGTACGTATTCGCGGATGAATCCTTGAATGTTTATTTGTGATGGAAAAGAAGTAAATAAAGAGATAAATATCAACGTTGATCACATAGATATCATATTATTTAACTTCGAAAGAACTCGATCCCGGTTGATTACCGGGGCAGGTCAATCTCATTCAGTGGTAGTGTATTTAAATAGATTCTGGAGCGTGTACATAATGCATCGTAAAGCGTCGAGGACAAAGGAAAAACTCAAAGTAGCGCTCATCTTTTTTTCAATATATGGATCCTTGGTTACCATTTTGTCTGGTTTAGCGGAGATCAGCAATCCAAGCCTATTATCTGATGAAATGGCTTCCAGCGACATGCCAATGACCCGTAATACAGTATTTTCTGGGATTGGTGGTCAGACAGACCTAAACATTTCCTTCACGAATGCGACAGGGATGACTCATGCCATCACCATGCAAAATTCCTTCGCGGACTCTTCTCGCATTGGTCGTCTAAACTTGTCGAGCTTTAATATTCCCGGATGGAATCTATACAAGGTAGACGTTAATGTCTCTAACAACCTTGTAAATGCTATCGATGATTGGATCATTGTAAACACCATAGACGCGGACAACACCATATTAATACGACCAAACACGAGTACGACATATCTCCGAATGTTGTCGCAGAAAATAGAGCATCTGTGGAGATATAACCTGAAAGAGATATCCACTTTTGTCAATATTAATACCAGAAATGCTACGATTCCTTTTCCTAACATCCAACTATGGAATAAAAGCAGCATAGCCACGAAGCCCGGTCAAGAATACTGGAGTGGAAATTTACCCCGGATAGCAAATGATGAGTGGATTAATACAACTGCAAATTTCATCATCAATGCATCAAACCCCGCAGATAGAACATGGTACATAGTAATAAATGGTACAAGATGGGGCATCCCTAAACCACGCCTTGGTACGGAAGGCATATACTGGTATGCTGATGTAGCTTCGACTTTCAACGGCGGAATGTACAGCTGGAGCCTCACTGCGGACTGGAACTTGATCCAACGGAATTTTTGTACCAAGTACAAGTTACTATACCTCAACGACTCGACAAATGTCAACCGCACGTTTTCCCCTTCAAATATCTACCTCAGAGCAAATAACACCATCTTAGATGCACAAGGACGAATCTCGCTTCTTGGAACAAATATTAAGTATATCGAATTTACTTCGAACACAACGAGTGCTAATTTTAACGTCACATGCAAGTTACATTACAAGAAAGTCGTTTCCAGTACGAGGACATTCTCTATCCCAGCGCCCGCAAGCCCGGTGAACTGGAAAGCAACCTCCTCTGTGAATGTGACGTTCCCCGTAGGTACATTTGCTGAATCGCGTATTAACGCATCTCTTGCCTCAGATCATACGATGGTAGGGGTTTACAACGCTTCTACAGTTGCGGGGTTGCTCGTTGCTCCTAATTATACATCATATACAGTAGTTTCAGGAATCATAATGATAACAGGGATAAAATCGAACTCCACATGGGAAATACGCACCCAATCAGTGAACCTTCTATCAGACATAGTGATGCGGGTGAACGGCGCCCCTGTTTTGTTAGCTAATCTATCCGATCCGGTTGCGTTTGCCGTCAACTTTAGCACGAGTCAAACCTTGGGAAATATGACGGTTGGGGTATACTATCCTTTCGCCATCAACGAGACACGTGCTTTTACTACCTCTAACGCTTCATTTGGTGGGGGCGTGACGGTAGTAAACCTCCCTTCGATATGGAATACTGCAGGTAAACCACTTGGACTCTACCGGATTCAAGCCCGTTGGAATATATCTATTGCTGCGGGTTTCATCGAAGAAACTTTCCTCATTCAAGATCCAATTGCCCCAATTACATCTGTCGTGCACAATGGCACAAATTATAATAACATCACAATGAATACTGTATTCACCATCTCGGCGAACGATATTGGCACGGGGGTAGCTCGCACTAATATTACGATCAAGAATGCTACGTTCACTAGATCCTGGAATTACTTGCCGGGAAATACCACGTTCACGTTCCAGAACCGACACGTTTATTCCGCGGGGCTCTATAACGTCTCGTGGTATTCCGAGGATAACTACGGAAACGTTGAGGTGGTCGGCTCTAATAATTGGATGATCGTGAACCTCACCCGGATCACGTCGGTCACGCTCCTCTCGCTCACGCAGAGCGATTATAGTTATGTCGATAGTTCTGCACCCTTCGCCATTCATTACGGCAAAAACACGACTGCTCGAATTCGATTTTTCGATGACCTAAATGCACCCATAAATAGCCCGGACTTGCTCAACGTTTCCGTGAACGGCCAATCCTTCACGAGCTGGACGAACGTGGGTAGTGGCCTTTTCGACGTCCCTTTGACCACTGCAGCGCTCAATGTAGGTTCCATGCACACGATAATTATCACCGCAAACGAGACCAATTACAACCTGAACCGGATGTCCTATTCCTTGACAGTCAATCCTATCAGCGTTGCCTTGGCTGTGGAGAGTATAAAGCAAGGGGCAATACCCTTGCAATTCATACCGGCCTCCTCGGTCTACGAGGGCAGTTTGCTGAAGAACGTTACGGTCGTGATCAGCGTGCTGAAGGTTTTAAACAACGAGCCGGTCATGAACGGTTTGCTGAACCTTACCTACAAGCGGGATGGAGGGGCGGTCTTTTTCTCCACCATTGTCCCGGACGCCGCCGATGGCTCCTTGGATGGCCGGTACACGGTCATCATTCCCAGCAGCGCTCTCGTCGATTCAGACGAGAAGATCTATTATAGCTGGGGCGACGCGTCTGGTAACTACGTGAATTCTTCCACGACGGTGTCGATCACGGTCAGGTTTAAGCCCTATATCCAAAGCATCGACTGGGTGCAGCTGATCATCATCGCAAGCATGTTCGCGGCCCTCGCGATTATCTACACGGCGGTCTTGAAGAAAGTCGTGATACCCCGCCGCCTGGAGCGCCACAACTTCCTTGCCAAGATCTCGAGCGCCTTCGAGGACGCTGCCAACATCCAGAACGTGCTCATCATCCACAAGGGATCCGGCGCGTGCTTGTTCTTCAAATCCTATGGCAAGACCGGGGTCGATCCCGACTTGATCACTGGCTTCCTCACGGCCATCCAGTCCTTCGGCGCCGAGATGAGCGGGAACAAGGCGCTCGAGGAGCTCACGTGGCAGGATTACCAGCTCGTGCTCGGTGAAGGGGAACTCATCCGGGTTGCCCTCGTGCTGGCGAGCAAGGCATCGGCGATTCTCAAGTCCCTCGTCCCGCAGTTCGTGGCGAAATACGAGTATACCTACCAGGACAAGCTACGCAACTGGCGCGGCGACCTCACGTCGTTCCGGGATTCCGTGACCATCATCGACGATGTCTTTGACACGTCCATCATCTTGCCCCACAAGCGCAGCGATCTGCCCATCAAACCTCGCACCTCGCTTGCCAGGCAGATATTCGAAGTGGCAAGCCAGCTCACGAGGGAAAGGGATTATTTCTTCATCGCGACCTTGCTCTCGGAGAGCATCACGAAGACGAGGCGCTCGTACGGGGAAATCATCGCGGCCATCCAGGAGCTGCGGGAGGACGAGATCCTCGTCCCCATCGACATCGAGGCGCTCGAGAAGAGAAAGGAATTGTCGCAGCAAGAAATAGTTGCCCTCCAGCAGCGCGTTTCGCAGATCACTTTCCTCAACCCCGACGAGAAGGCCAAGCTCTTGCAAGACTTGATGCGCATGACCCCGAACGAGCGCGAGGCGTCGCTGAGCAGCATGATGATAATGGCCCAGCTCCAGAGCGCCACGTCGCAATCGATCCATGGCGGGGGTGCACCCCTGGTTCCGAGTGGAACAACAGTGACCTCCAAGGTGTCCGTGGCGAGCGCGAGCATCCAGACGAAGAAGGCGGCCCAAACCCAGATCAAGAACCTGGACAAGAACGCGAAGGTCTGCTTGAAGAATTACCAGTACGAGGAGGCGATAAAGCTCTACGAGCAAGCCGAGATCATCGCCTCGCAATGGGACATGAAGGAGGAACTCGCCGAGATTACTCATAACAAGATCGATGCGACGATCAAGGATTACCAGTATCGCCAGGCCGTTGTTCTTGCAGAAGCCAAGAATGCGGAAAAATCGGGAGACGTTCCAACAGCAATCCGGAAGTACCAAGAGGCTGCGAACTATTCCTCGGCCTTGTTCAAGCTCGGTATATCGACAGAAGACAAGAGAATGCGCGAATTCATCAAGAGAGCCGAACAATTAAAGAAAGGCTCAGTTTGAATGCACTTTTCCTTCCCTTTTTCTTCGATTAATACACTAGTGGTAAGACCAAGCTTTTAGAGAAGGTTTTGTTACCCGACATATCTTATATACAAAGCATAGGACATAGTATCATAACCTACGATCCCTCGTGTCGCGGAGGACATGATATGCTCGTATTGCATAGGATAGATTTATTCAATTTTGTCCCGTCGTGAACATCATGAATAATCAAAAAGCAAAGTGTAAAAAATCCGTATTAACCTTGATTATATTCTTAACGTTCCTGCTCGGGTTGGTAATTCAAGTAAACATTATAAATCGATTGCAGCCCAGCGATAAAATAATAAGTGGAATATTAAATGAGCCGCAGAACCGTATTCATGCAAGTGATTTACCCGCGTTATATTCCGCTAGATTTACAGGCAATACGTCAACAAGCAATATGGTGATGAGCTTTGCGAATGTCACGGGAATCACGCATAATGTAGACTGCCAAAACAGTTTTTTTTCAAGCACCCGGCAAGCAAACGTGGATTTAAAGCCTTATGCAATACCCGGTTATAATATTTACAAGGCGGATGTGAATATCACGAATAATTATGTCACGGCCATCACGGACTGGGTTCACGTTAGCACGATCGGATCGGACACGAATCAGGTGATACAGCCAAACACATCCACGTTATACATGCGCCGAATCGGTCAAAGGATTGATGATTCAATGCGATACCGCATCGATACCATTTCTACTTTTGTAAACATCTACACGAGAAATAATACGATTCCATTCCCTGAGATCACCTTGTGGAACAATGCTACAGGCGGAACCACGAAACCAGGTGCACGACAATGGGGCGGTAACTTGCCAAGGTCTGCGCTAGATGAATGGATAAATTCTACCGCAAATTACGTGATTAACGCTTCAGCCGCCATAAATAAGACGTGGTTTGTTGTGATCGATGGAACCAATTGGGGAACCCCAAAAGTTCGTCTAGGTTCGGAGGCAATATATTGGTACGCAGATCCGAGCACACCTTTTAATTGCTACAAGAAAGAATGGAGTACAATCACAGATTGGGCTTCAAGCCAATTCAACCTTTGTTTGAAATATTCGCGATTGTATCTCAACGATTCAAACAGTAACCCGAGGCGATTCAGTCCAAGAACTTCATTAACGATGAATGGAACCGTGTTTGACATCAACGGTCGCACGTCCATCACCGGAACGAACATAACCATGTTGAGATTCGTAGGAAATGTTACAAGCGTCAACGCCCAGATGACGATAAAGCTATATTACAGGAAAAACCTGGCTGCAACTCAAGGATTCAGTACAATAGGGGGCGCCTCGATACCCTGGAATATAACCTCGAACGCCTTAGCTTCATTTCCATCTGGGACAAAAACGCTTGTATCCATCAATATTACGAAAGCCGCGAGTTGGACGGTAATAGGAGTCTATAATGCGGCCACTCTAGGGGGATTGCCTTCTGCAGCCAATTACACTAATTATTCCGTGATCAATGACGTCATCAAGATTTCCAACATCGGGACGAATTCCTATTGGCAATTAAGGGCAACTAGCCCAAATCGTGCTTCGAGTATCGCTTTTTATATAGGTAACACGCCTGTAGTGAGTGCAAACAAGACGAACGTCATAAATTTCCGAGTGAATTTCGCCTCCGCACAAACAAATGGAAACATGACTCTCGGGGTTTATAATCCATCATATATTAACACGATCCGCGCGTTCGGCACTTCAAACGCAAGTTTTGGAGGAAGCGTGATGACCGTGACTTTCCCAGCGGACTGGACCATTGGGCAGAATGTTGTCGGGAATTTCAGGGTGCAAGCCAGGTGGAACACTACCACGGAAGCAGGTTTCATATCCACGACGTTCCTCGTGCTCGGGCGCATGAACATCGGATTGAGCTCGGTCGTACAGTACGGCTCCCCGCTCTCGCAACTCGGCGGTCGATATCAGGGTCAATATGGTGACAACATCGAGATGAACTACGACATGACAGATGCAAACAACGGGTCAGCCATATCGAACCTAGCTTACACCTTCACGACCAACGGCACCCCCGATGCGTCTAACACTACTTCACTCTCCACCTTGGCGCAGCCTTTGCCGTTCGCGACACGCGCCGTGAATAATTACAGCGTGGTCGTTACGTTCCAGCGAACGTACTATCACAACTACACGGCGACGGTCAACATCGAAATCGACAAGTGCCCGACGACCGTGATATTACAATACATCCGCAGGAGCGGGGTGTCGTTGTACCAGAACGGCTCCGGCATATATTTTACCAACACGTCGACGTTCACGGTCACTTACGAGTATCGAAACTCGCGGACCGATGCTTTAATAACGAGCCTGTCCAATGCGGATGTTTACGAGGGAACGCACCACTTCACGTCGAGCTCGTCGACGGGTACTTTCGACGTGAATGTGAACCCGGCCAGCCTTGCTACCGGCGTTGTTCTCAACTTTCAAGCGAGCGCTAACAATACGAATTACTTGACGAGCCAAGCACTTTTTCAACTGGTGGTCGACAACACAACGCCCATGACGAATATCATCTACACGCCGGCATGTGCACCTAACTTCGTGACGAACTCGACCGCATTCACCCTCTCTGCGAGTGATCCAACTTCCAGGCCGAGTGGCGTGAAAAACATGTACTATCGCATTGGAGGCAGTGGTGGGTACACGTTATATAGTGGTGCCTTTAATCTGCTGGGATGGAGCAATGGATCGATCTTGATCGAGTATTATAGCATAGATAATGCGAATAACGTCCAAGCTCCTAACTCTACAACCGTCAAGCTCGACCTCAACAAACCAACGAGCTCGATCAACAACCCGGCCGAGTACGCGCCGAACTGGGTGGATGAAAACGCGACCTTCGTGATCACGGCCAACGATGGAGGACTAGGAGAATCGGGGGTCGCCAGCACGTATTACCGCCTCAACGCGGGCGGCTGGATGCCCTACGCTGGCCCCTTCACGCTCGGCTCGCAGCCGAACGGCACGTACACGATCTCTTACTACAGCATCGACCGGGTGGGGAACGCGGAGACGGTCAAGTCGGCGACGTTCCGGCTCGACAAGAACGCCCCCACGAGTTCGCTCAACGACCCGACCGAGTACGCGCCGAACTGGGTCGACGAGAACGCGACGTTCGTCATCACTGCCGCGGACGCGGGCACGGGCGAGACGGGCATCGCCAGCACGTACTACCGCCTCAACGCGGGCGGCTGGACGCCCTACGCTGGCCCCTTCACGCTCGGCTCGCAGCCGAACGGCACGTACACGATATCCTACTACAGCATCGACCGTGTGGGGAACGCGGAGACGGCCAAGTCGGCGACGTTCCGGCTCGACAAGAACGCCCCCGTCAGCAGCCTGAACGACCCGACCGAGTACGCGCCGAACTGGGTCGACGAGAACGCGACGTTCGTCATCACTGCCGTGGACGCCGGCGCCGGCGAGACGGGCGTGGCCAGCACGTACTACCGACTCAACGCGGGCGGCTGGACGCCCTACGCTGGCCCCTTCACGCTAGGATCGCAGCCGAACGGCACGTACACGATCTCTTACTACAGCATCGACCGGGTGGGGAACGCGGAGACGGTCAAGTCTGCGACGTTCCGGCTCGATAAAAACGGCCCAATCTCAAATTTAAATGATCCAACGGAATATCCGAGCAATTGGGTCGATGAAAATGCCACGTTTATAATCACTTCAGCGGATGCGGGCACGGGCGAGACGGGCATCGCCAGCACGTACTACCGACTCAACGCGGGCGGCTGGACGCCCTACGCTGGCCCCTTCACGCTCGGCTCGCAGCCGAACGGCACGTACACGATCTCCTATTACAGCGTCGACCGTGTGGGGAACGCGGAGACGGTCAAGTCGGCGACGTTCCGGCTCGACAAGAACGCCCCCACGAGTTCGCTCAACGACCCGACCGAGTACGCGCCGAACTGGGTCGACGAGAACGCGACGTTCGTCATCACTGCCGTGGACGCGGGCACGGGCGAAACCGGTATAGCAAATACATATTACCGCCTCAACGCGGGGGATTGGTCGCTCTACGCTGGCCCCTTCACGCTCGGCTCGCAGCCGAACGGCACGTACACGATATCCTATTACAGCATCGACCGGGTGGGGAACGCGGAGACGGTCAAGTCGGCGACGTTCCGGCTTGACAAGAACGCCCCCGTCAGCAGCCTGAACGACCCGACCGAGTACGCGCCGAACTGGGTAGACGAGAACGCGACGTTCGTCATCACTGCCGCGGACGCCGGCGCCGGCGAGGCGGGCGTGGCCAGCACGTACTACCGACTCAACGCGGGCGGCTGGATGCCCTACGCTGGCCCCTTCACGCTCGGCTCGCAGCCGAACGGCACGTACACGATCTCTTACTACAGCATCGACCGGGTGGGGAACGCGGAGACGGTCAAGTCGGCGACGTTCCGGCTCGACAAGAACGCCCCCGTCAGCAGTCTGAACGACCCGACCGAGTACGCGCCGAACTGGGTCGACGAGAACGCGACGTTCGTCATCACTGCCGCGGACGCGGGCACGGGCGAGACGGGCATCGCCAGCACGTACTACCGCCTCAACGCGGGCGGCTGGACGCCCTACGCTGGCCCCTTCACGCTCGGCTCGCAGCCGAACGGCACGTACACGATCTCTTACTACAGCGTCGACCGGGTCGGGAACGCGGAGACGGCCAAGTCGGCGACGTTCCGGCTAGATAAAATTGCACCAAATACGACTATCAGCGTCCTGACGCACCCACCCAATTTCACAAACGGTACGCGCATCTTTACACTCGATCACAGTGACTTCGATAGCGGTTGGCTCCGCACCGAGTATCGAATCAACAGTAGTGGATGGATAATCGGTACCAGCTTCACCATCCCTATCAACGGTACATACACGATCGACTACCGCAGCGTCGACAACGTGGGCAACGTCGAGGTATATGGTACGCGGGTGTTCCGCGTCGATACAATCCGGCCGAACTCAACCATATCATTTGTGCCGCATTATGGGCTCGATGTGATAAATAAAACAACACAGTTTAGCATTTCGTCCTCAGATAACGATGGAGGATCCGGCGTGTCAAGTAGATATTACAAAATCGGCTCCAGCTCTTATGTGCTGTACGCTGCACCGTTCAATCTGGGCACCTATGCCAACGGAACTTATACCATACAATATTATAGTGTCGACAACGTTGGGAACACGGAGGCGCCAAAATCGATAATCATCCGCCTTGATATCGAAGGTCCAGTGGTCACGATTAGCAATCCCAAGAACCAGACATACGGAACGAGCACCATCAGCATCACGCTCGTGTCAACCTCCCCTGATTTTAACAAGTCCTGGTATAGCATTTGGTACACGAACAACGGCACACTTGTGGTCTCGAATCGCACCTGGACAACGGGGCTGGAAGAAACCTTGGAAGATGGGAGTTTCCGCATACGTGCGTGGGGTAACGACACCTATGGCAATGTGAAGCAATCTGCAATCGACGTGATCTTCACGGTCGACACGTCCATTCCCATCATCGTGATGCTCTCGCCGGTGAACACGACCTACACCAGCCAGGTCTTGTCTGTCGTCATCCGCAACGATTCGCTGTGCGATTATGCGGCCTTCAGGTATAACGACGGCTCGGGGTGGATTGGCAACATCACGCTGCAATACAATGGTACCCATTGGGTAAACGATTCGGAAACCCTCGCAGATGGGCATTATCAGGTTCAAGTCTTCGCACGATACATGTCCGGCATGCTATTCGTCGGGAACGAGTGGTTCACGATAGACACGAACGCCCCGGTCACCACGATTGATGTGGACGAGGAGATTAATATCCTCGGAATGGATTACGTGAACGCATCATCAACCATTTCGTTCTCGGTTCTGGATATTTCGGCAGTCCTCGAGACCCGGTTCTGGTTCGACTCTTCGCCTACAAAACAGTTATATTCAGGACCATTCTCCCTCGGCATGTACGGGCTCGCTAATGGGCTCCATACGATTTATTATAACAGCACGGATATCGTGAATCACGTGGAGGTGACGAAAAGCGTCACTGTTTACCTCGATATCAACCCCCCAACCACGCTGTACGACTATGTTGAAGCACATGTACCCGATTACGTGAACGAAACCACGATCTTCACCCTGGTACCATCCGATGGCACCGGTGAAGCGGGTATACAGCGGACGTATTATCGAATCGGTGCTTCGGTTGTATGGTCGGTATATTCGACACCATTCAACCTCATGGGTGAATCGAATGGAACCATATTGATTGAATATTTCAGCATTGATCGGGCTAACAATACCGAGAACGTAAAAAGTTTTACCGTACGGCTCGACAAGAACGCCCCCGTCAGCAGTCTGAACGACCCGACCGAGTACGCGCCGAACTGGGTCGACGAGAACGCGACGTTCGTCATCACTGCCGCGGACGCCGGCGCCGGCGAGACGGGCATCGCCAGCACGTACTACCGCCTCAACGCGGGCGGCTGGACGCCCTACGCTGGCCCCTTCACGCTCGGCTCGCAGCCGAACGGCACGTACACGATCTCGTATTACAGCATCGACCGGGTCGGGAACGCGGAGATGGTCAAGTCTGCAACGTTCCGGCTCGACAAGAACGCCCCCACGAGTTCGCTCAACGACCCGACCGAGTACGCGCCGAATTGGGTCGACGAGAACGCGACGTTCGTCATCACTGCCGCGGACGCCGGCGCCGGCGAGGCGGGCGTGGCCAGCACGTACTACCGACTCAACGCGGGCGGCTGGACGCCCTACGCTGGCCCCTTCACGCTCGGATCGCAGCCGAACGGCACGTACACGATCTCGTATTACAGCATCGACCGTGTGGGGAACAACGAGACGGTCAAGTCGGCGACGTTCCGGCTCGACAAGAACGCCCCCACGAGTTCGCTCAACGACCCGACCGAGTACGCGCCGAACTGGGTCGACGAGAACGCGACGTTCGTCATCACTGCCGTGGACGCCGGCGCCGGCGAGGCGGGCGTGGCCAGCACGTATTACCGCCTCAACGCGGGCGGCTGGACGCCCTACGCTGGCCCCTTCACGCTCGGCTCGCAGCCGAACGGCACGTACACGATCTCCTATTACAGCATCGACCGTGTGGGGAACAACGAGACGGCCAAGTCGGCGACGTTCCGGCTCGACAAGAACGCCCCCACGAGTTCGCTCAACGACCCGACCGAGTACGCGCCGAACTGGGTAGACGAGAACGCGACGTTCGTCATCACTGCCGCGGACGCCGGCGCCGGCGAGACGGGCGTGGCCAGCACGTACTACCGACTCAACGCGGGCGGCTGGACGCCCTACGCTGGCCCCTTCACGCTCGGCTCGCAGCCGAACGGCACGTACACGATCTCGTATTACAGCATCGACCGTGTGGGGAACAACGAGACGGTCAAGTCGGCGACGTTCCGGCTCGACAAGAACGCCCCCACGAGTTCGCTCAACGACCCGACCGAGTACGCGCCGAACTGGGTCGACGAGAACGCGACGTTCGTCATCACTGCCGCGGACGCCGGCGCCGGCGAGACGGGCGTATCTAATACGTATTATTGCATAAATATGGGTTCTTGGTTGACATACCTCATTCCATTCACGCTAGGTTCATTAACTAATGGTACGTACACGATCTCGTATTACAGCGTCGACAGGGTCGGGAACGCGGAGACGGTCAAGTCGGCAACGTTCCGGCTAGATAAAAATGCACCTATTAGCTTTATCAACAATCCCATAGAATATGCACCTAATTGGGTTGATGAAAATGCTACGTTCATCATCACTTGCAACGATCTCGGCACCCTTGAGAGTGGCGTGGCCAGCACGTATTACCGCCTCAACGCGGGCGGCTGGACGCCCTACGCTGGCCCCTTCATGCTCGGCTCGCAGCCGAACGGCACGTACACGATCTCTTACTACAGCATCGACCGGGTGGGGAACGCGGAGACGGTCAAGTCTGCGACGTTCCGGCTCGACAAGAACGCCCCCACGAGTTCGCTCAACGACCAGACCGAGTACGCGCCGAACTGGGTAGACGAGAACGCGACGTTCGTCATCACTGCCGCGGACGCCGGCGCCGGCGAGGCGGGCGTGGCCAATACATACTTCCGGATCAATTCTGGCACTTGGACGGGTTATTCGGGCGCCTTCACGCTTGGGAGCTATACCAACGGGACCTACACGATCTCTTACTACAGCATCGACCGGGTGGGGAACGCGGAGACGGTCAAGTCGGCGACGTTCCGGCTCGACAAGAACGCCCCCGTCAGCAGTCTGAACGACCCGACCGAGTACGCGCCGAACTGGGTCGACGAGAACGCGACGTTCGTCATCACTGCCGCGGACGCCGGCGCCGGCGAGACGGGCATCGCCAGCACGTACTACCGCCTCAACGCGGGCGGCTGGATGCCCTACGCTGGCCCCTTCACGCTCGGCTCGCAGCCGAACGGCACGTACACGATCTCGTATTACAGCGTCGACCGTGTGGGGAACGCGGAGACGGCCAAGTCGGCGACGTTCCGGCTCGACAAGATCGCACCTAACACGACCATCTCGTACACGCCATATCCGCCAAACTTCGTCAATTTAACGACTATCTTCTCGTTAAGCGCTGCAGATAACGCAGGGGGCAGCGGGATCGGGCTTGGAGGTATCCAATACTCGTTTAACGGAGCAAATTGGAGCGTGTACCTCGTACCATTCACGCTGTTGACGACGAACGGAACCGTCACAATTTACTACCGGAGCACCGATCGCGTGGGTAATCGAGAGTCCTTCGGACTCCTGGTCGTGCGCCTAGACACGATCGCACCGAACTCCACTTGCACGTACACGCGCCATTACAACCCGAATTTCGTCAACTTGACCACGACATTCAATCTCATGTCAGCAGATAATCCAGGCGGATCGGGCACGGCCTATATCGAATATCGAATCGGGTCAGATCCGTGGACACAATACGTGACCCCGTTCACCCTGGCGGGTAAAACAAACGGGACATACATAATCAGCCATAGGGCAGTTGATAACGTGGGAAATACCGAATTCACGAAGACATTCACAGTCAGGCTCGACATCGAGGGGCCGGCCATGGTGATCGCGAGCCCAGAAAACCAGACCTATGGCACGACCCAGGTGATCGTTATCTTGAGCACTACTGCCCCCGATTATAACGCATCGTGGTACACGATCACGAACATGTCGAGCGGTCTCGACGTCCTCGTGAACAAGACGTGGACTGGGCCGATCATCGAAACGCTCAGCAACGATTCATTCCGCATCAGGGCCTGGGGAAATGACACGTATGGGAACATAAAACAAGCAGCGGACGTGTACTTCACGATCGATATATCGGCTCCGCAGATCACGCTCATCAAGCCGGTCAACCAGTACTACGCGACGACGACCATCCTGGTGCAGCTCCAGAATGACACGTTCGTGGACACGGCATGGTTCCGTATCTATAACGGTGTCGCATGGTCTGGGAACTCGTCCCTCGTGTACAACGGGACATACTGGGTGAATTCTTCATTAATCTTGAGCAACGGGAGCTATATCATCGATGTATTTGCCAAGCGCTTATCGAGCAAGGAAGCAAAGGTCTCCCGACAGTTCCGCATCGACACGATTTCCCCGAACACGACGATATCCGTACTCACGTTCGCACCTAACTTCACGAACGGCACGCGCACGTTCACGCTCACGGGAACGGACAATCCCGGTGGTTCGGGCATCTTGCGCACCGAGTACCGCATCGACGCGGGTGGCTGGACGATCGGTACGATGTTCACGATCCCCACGAACGGCACGCACACGGTATATTATCGCAGCATCGATAATATGAACAACCTTGAGGCCTACGGCACAATGACGTACCGGGTCGACACGATTGCCCCGAACACGACGATCACGGTCACGACCTATGGCACGAACTTCGTCAACGGCACCCGAACCTTCATACTCGGCGGTTCGGACAACGCTGGCGGCTCGGGGGTTCAATATCGCCAGTATCGTATCGACGGGGGTTTATGGATGATCGGTAACTCGTTCACGATCGCGGCCAACGGCACGCACGTGGTCGATTACCGCAGCGTTGACAACGTCAACAACGTCGAACCCTTCGGCACCAGGATCTTCCGCGTGGACTCGATCGCGCCGAACACCACGATCAGCGTCTTGACGTATGCACCCAATTTCACGAACGGGACGCGCGTGTTCACGCTCGGCGGCTCGGACAACGCTGGCGGCTCGGGGGTCCAATATCGCCAGTATCGTATCGACGGGGGTTTATGGATGATCGGTAACTCGTTCACGATCGCGGCCAACGGCACGCACGTGGTCGATTACCGCAGTGTTGACAATGTCAACAACGTCGAACCCTTCGGCACGCGTATATTCCGCGTCGACACGATCGCGCCAACTACGTCGGTCTCGTTCGTCCCCTCGAGTGGTATCTTCTTCGTGAACGCGTCGACGACGTTCACGCTCGCCGGATTGGACAACTCTGGCGGCAGCGGCATCGCCTATCGGCAATATAACATCAACGGCACCTGGCAGCTCTACACCGGCGCGTTCACCCTGTCAGGGCTTTCCGACGGGCTGATCCGCATCCGGTTCCGCTCCGTCGACAATGTCAACAACGTCGAGACAGCCAAGTATATCGACGTCTACCTCGGCTCGGCCGATCCGATAACGACGACCATCTCGTACACATCGGCCGGGGGTTTCGTCAGGAACGACACGCTGTTCACGCTGTTGCCGACGGTGCTCGCTAGCGCGTATCAAAATATCACGGGGGTGTTCTACAGTATCAACGGTAGCGTTTGGACCATGTACACAGCCCCGTTCAACTTGACAGGCTTCACGAGCGGGTCGTGGAACATCTCTTTCTACGCGCAAGACAATTGTTCCAACGTGGAGGCAGTGCGGAGCGAGATCGTGGTGCTGGATGCCGATGCCCCGCACATCATCGGGGGCATCTCCATCCCCGCTCTCGTCTTCAAGGTCGGGGATGTCGTGATCATCCGCATCACGTGCGACTCGGCGGGCTATTACGCGACGATCTCTTTCCCGGGTCCGCTGCTTGCGCCGAGCGGGATCCGGGCATCGCAAACGGTACCGATGACAAGCCTTGGAAATGGTACCTACGAGTACTCGTGGAACACGGCGGGGCTGATAGCGGGTACCTACACGATTATTATCGATGTAACCGACCAGGCAGGGAATTCTATCCGCGTGGAACAAGCCGTGGTGCTCGAAAGGAAAGGGCCCGGCATATGGGACTTGATAATCCTCATCATCGCCTTCCTCGCCGGCGTGGCCATCATCATTGGTGTCGTTAGGGCCATTAGAAAAAAGGCGGTGAAGGTGAAGGCAAGCAAGGAAGCACCCGGCACGAAGGGCAAGGGTAAGGTGGCACCTGTCTACGACCTTGCAAGCACACTCGCATCGAAAGAAACCCCGTCCCCGGAGACCAAGACGGTCGCACGGGTGCAGCCGGAAGAGAAGGCGAAGACGGAAGCAAAGGAAAAACTAGAAGTAAAGGCGAAGCCAGATGCCGGGATCGCGCGGAAGCCGGAGGCCAAGACCGCGCCGAAGGCTGAGCTTGATTTTCTGCCCATCAAAGAGGCGAAACCCGCGTCGAAGGCGGGCCTCGACTTTGCGCCCATACCAGAAGCGAAGCCCGCGCCGAAGGAAGGGCTAGATTTCACGCCCATTCCGGAAGCAAGGCCGGAGGCGAAACGAACGGTAGCGGAAACCAAGAAGAAAGAGGCAAAATCAAGCCAGGAGAAGGCAGCCGTGAAATCTGCAAAGGTATCTGACACCAAGGTCGCCCATGTCGATGAAAAGCTCGACATCAAGATCGTGGAGGCCCGTCTCTCGGAACTCTTCGCTAAGCACAACTACTTCATCCCGTCCAAAACCGACGTGTATAACGAAATGAAGGAACTTGGCTTCTCTATGCTCCAGATCGAGCTCGCCTTCGACAACCTGCGACGTGCCGAGTCTATCGTCTACAACGCGGGCGTGCCGCGCGGCTGGCAGTTCAAGAAGCAAGAAACCAAAAAGTGATGTTTTTTCTTTTATTTATCCCCGAGCTTCTTGTTTAATTGCGCTGGATTGGCGAAAGTGTGAATCCATTCATTAATTGAGAAATCAGAAAAGAAAATCCAAGTGATCGAGAAATCCGACCTTCGATTTTAGCTCGGGGGGACACTGCGCACCCCCAGGAAATTCGATTTTAATACTCCAAGATGATTTTGTATAATAGTAATCAACGATTTTTAAAAAACTCGCTGATAAGGCCAAGGTCAAGGTCAAGGATGCCGCCAAGGAGAAAGCGGCTGAAAAGGCGGACGAGATTAAGGAAGCCGCTGCCGAAAAAGTGAACACCAAGGCGGATGAATTGAAGGAAGGCACCAAGGACAAGGTCAAGTCCAAGATCGATAAGAAATGAAAACTCCAGCTGGCTGAAGCCAGCCGTCCCTTAACAAGCTTTTTTTTGTTGCCGCGATTCCCTCATCCGAGCACACTCCCGGAATTTACATGGTCCGCCACGTGCGGTACCCGCAAATGAAAATGGGAGGCTGGAGCCAAATGACTTGTCCCACTGGGCCCACCCGCATAGGAAACTAAGAGTCCGGCGCCGGCACGCTCGTCGTTCGTGTCCCGTTTGGAAAGCACGTCGCTTGCGACAGGCTACGGGAATAGGGACACGGCATATATGCTCGTGATAGGAATGGATGATGAAACATGAAGCGAAGAAATAAAAAAGTT
>JAUQYZ010000365.1 GCA_030587475.1 Candidatus Sigynarchaeum calidifontis | reverse complement strand
CTGCCTCGGCAAGAATTACGCGGCGCACGCCAAAGAATTCGACACCAAGATCCCCACCGAGCCGATGTTCTTTTGCAAGACCCCGACGTGCTTGATCGCCGACGGGGCACCTATCATCATGCCGAAAAAAGAGCTAGGCATCAAGCGAGTCGATCACGAGGTCGAGCTCGCGGTCATCATCGGATCTGACTGCAAAGATGTCGACGAAGCACATGCAATGGAGCACGTGTTCGGTTACACGATCTTCAACGACATCACGGCCCGCGATTTGCAAAAGCGCGATATTGCTAATCTGTGGCCCTGGTTCCGTTCCAAGAACATCGACACGTTCGGTCCCATCGGCCCGTGCGTCGTGCTCGCAGCGGAACTCGACCCGCGGGACGTGCCGCTCGAGCTGAAGGTCAACGGCGTCGTCAAGCAGAAATCGAGCACCCGGGAAATGATCTTCCCCGTGCCGAAACTGATTTCCTTCATATCGAGATACATGACGCTGGAAGAGGGAGACATCATCGCCACGGGGACGCCGGATGGAGTCGGGCCGATCCAGGCCGGCGATGTCGTCGAGGCCACGATCGAGCCCATCGGAACGCTGCGGAACCCCGTCAAGTGAGATATACATTATTTTTGAATCGGTTCGACGCGGTGGACGCTCGGGCTGCTGCATTCGATGTCCATGAACCGCACGTCATCGAACCCGCAATCGATGTAGGCTTTTTCTATGTAATCCTCGGCCTCGACCGAACTCTTGTAGATCACGTACACCGACTTCCCCATCTGGTTCATCGACGCGCCGAGCACCGCGGCCGGCCTCCTGGCCTTGTCATCGTTGATCGATACCATGAGGTTCTTGACCGCGCCCAGATCGAGCTGCTCGATGAATCGCATCCACGTCCCGTTCACGAACGTGATGGCTGTCCGCAAGAAATGCTCGATCGTGAATCGTTGCGATATCGAGGCCATGGCAACCCTGCCGCTCTCGATGATGTTCTTGCGGATCGGGGGATCGCCGAGCATCTTGGCGGTTGACAAGCCACCGCGAGTGGCGCAAGCGATCTTGATCCCGGGAGGGATAATTATCGATGCCATGGTGAACGGGTAACCGGGCGCCATGCTGATCGTGCATCCACCCCGCACCTGACCCCCGACGGTTCCGAGGCCGGTCTTGTTCTCGACCTCGGCACCATGGGCGTATTTCCCGCACTCGTCGAGCGACAGGCCGAGGCCGAACATGACGTTCACGGCGATGGCGGTGCCCAGGGCACCGGACCCCGAACTGCCATAGCCCGCGCCCATGAGGAGGGGCATGTCGTGACGGATGGTGATCGCGTGCTCCTTCGCGACTTCGACGCCCATCCACTTCAGCACGGACAGCGTCGTTTTTGCCTTGGAAGAGTAATCTTCCCCGTTGACGAGGATCGTGATGCCGGGCTTTTTCTTGTCATCGATCTCCACGGTCGTGAGGCCTTTCTCGGACAAGCAGGGGCCGCCACCGCGCGAGCCGATGGATAGAAGATCGTCGAGATTAAACGATGCGGGGAGCTTGTGATCAACAATCTCAAAAAAACCGCTGATCCGGTGGGGGACGCCCACGGCAACGCGCTTAGAAACCGGAATTGGAATTGGCATCGGTATCAAGAAAGAAGCGTGTCATTTCAATTTTTTTACGATCGTCCCGAGGGTCTCGATGAAAGAGTCGATGGTGGGGGGCTTCACGTGCGGCATGATGACGACGCGTTCTATTGGGGGACTCATGTTCTTGAAAAAGCCAAGGTACCAGCCCGCCTTCCGGAGCTCCTTGTCGATCTCGCTCATGGGCACGTTAGAGACGGACTTGATGCCCAGGACGTTGATCACGGGCTCGCGCGCGACCTCGATGAAGCTTTCGAGTTCCCGCAGCCTCTTACGGAGGTACAGCGTGTTTTCCCAGCATTCCGAAACCGATTTCCGGAACCCCTCCCTGCCAAGATGTCGCATGAGACCCCAGCACGCCAGCACGACGTTACCCGGCCGCGTCCCCATGACGTTGAAATGCTTGAACGCGCCGCCAGCGAGATATGGGATATCGAATCCGAGCACGTCCTTGTAGAAATGCTCCCGCAGGATGAAGCTTCCGCTCGGTATGAGGTTCATGCCCATCTTGTGCGGGTCACAGGTAGCGCTTGCGACCTGGGGCACCGAAAAGTCGTAACCAGGAAATTTATGACCCAGATCTTTCAAGAAAGGCAAAACGAAGCCTCCGAACGCTGCATCGACGTGAAAATAAACACTCGGGTTTTTCCGCGCGATGATCTCGCCCATCTTGTCGATCGGGTCGACGAGGCCCAGGGAAGTCGTTCCGGCAATCCCGACGACAGCGATGGTGTTGTCGTTAATGGCGTTTTCGAACTCTCCCAGGTCTAGGTCGAAATTAGCATCAAGCTTGATGGTCCGGATCTTGAAACCCATGAAATCTGCTGCCTTGTAAAACGACGCATGCAAGGTCTCGGGCGCGACGACCTCGGGCATCTCGAGGCTTTCCTTGTATTTCTTGGCCACGCGCATCGCGATGATGTTGGCCTCGCTCCCGCCGCCGACGACGTTTCCGACCACGTGTTCGTCGCCGAGCAAGTCACCAAGCATCTGGATGGTCTCTGCCTCGATCTTCGACGTGCCGGGGAACAATCCGGGGTCGCCGAGATTCTTCTCGGGGTACATCGACGCGATCTTTATTGCAAACGGATGGGGAATGGTGCACATCGACCCCAGGATATGCCCCGTCTGGTATTGCTCGTCTTGAGCGGTGGCCTTCTTGATATCGGCCAGGATCTTCGCTTGCGCCATACCGCGCTCGGGCAGCTTCATGGTCGAGGGGGTCCTCCCGTTGCTAAGGAAAGCTAGTCGGGGAACCTTAAGGGATTATTCGTATCACGCGGAAGCGACTCGAATCCGCGCATGATCTCGACGATCATCTCGTTCCACGGGGTTTCGATCCCCAGCTCGCGCCCGTGCCGGACGATGGCTCCGTTGATGAACTCGATCTCTGTGCGGCGGCCGCGTTCCCTGTCTTGCAACATGGAATTCCTGTTGCCAGCCGTTCTTTCAAGCACGGATCGAACGGCTGCCTGGCCGTCGAAATCCGTGACGAATTTTCCCGCGCGCGCGACGGCCAGCGCCTCGCTCGTGAGACGTTCCGAGATCTTTCGAAGTTCGGGAGTCTCGAGGATGGCGCCATTGCGCACCTGGAACAACGCACCGACCGGGTTTATCCCGGCGTTCACGATCACCTTTTGCCAGACCTTTTCCCGGATATTCTTCGAGCACGTGGCAGGCAGGCCCGAGCTCGTGAACATGTCACGCAATCGAACGTCGATTGCTTCCGAACCAGCCCGCCGGACGCCATCCCAGAAACCTAGATGTATCTCGCCCTTCCCCGTGTGGAAAACCAACCCGCCAGTACCCGAGTACGCGCCGTTGTCGGTCGTGATGCGCACGATCGGGATGGTGGGGAACAAGGCACGGGCAGATTCCTCCACCCCGATGCCGTTCTGGAGCAACACGAGGGTCGCCCTGGAAAGGTCAATGCCAGGAGCTGCCCGGAGGGCCTCGATCACCCCGCGCACGTCGGGAGCCTTGACCGCGATGATGATGGCATCAAGCGCGCCAAGAGTCACGATCTTGTCCACGACATCGATGACGGAGACATCATGCACCTTTATAATCTCGATCGAGGATGACAAGTGAATTTCAATGCCCCGTGATGCGATATCATGCCTTTTTTCACCCCGTGCAACCAGGTGAACATCATTTCCGGCTGCAGCGAGATACCCGAAGAATAACTTCCCGATGGAGCCAGCGCCGATGATGCAAGTCCTCAAGCGGGGGATATCCACGCGATCCTTGGAATCCGTCATGTCATCGATGGGAAGAAGGCATATCTGATAATAAAAACCACAGAAAACTACTCATAAGGAAAGGATGCCCTGGATCGCGAGGCACCCGATGCCTTCCAGGATGACGGTGAAAACACATGAACGACGAGAAGCACAGCGCGTGGGATATGGCGATGATCCAGCTCGACAACGCGGCAAAATATTTGCCCAAGGACAAGGAATGGCTCAACGCGATCGAATACTTGAAGCATTGCCAGCGCATGCTGAGCGTGTCGCTGCCGATCCTCATGGACGACGGGACGATGCGGGTGTTCGACGGTTACAGGGTTCAGCATTGCGACATCCGCGGCCCTATGAAGGGTGGTGTCAGATATGCGCCTCAAGTCGACCTTGACGAGGTGAAAGCGCTCGCTATGTGGATGACTATCAAGTGCGCGGTCGTGAATCTCCCGTATGGAGGCGCGAAGGGCGGCATCGCCGTGGATCCCTCGAAACTGTCGAAAAACGAGCTCCAGCGGCTCACGAGGCGATACACGTACGCCATCAGCGACATAATCGGCGCCTTGAAGGACGTGCCAGCCCCTGATGTAGGCACGAACGCACAGATAATGGCATGGATGATGGACACATTCGCCATGATTGCCCGGAACACGGGCGAGCCTGCTCACGGCGTCGTGACGGGGAAGCCCGTGGAGGTTGGCGGTTCCCTCGGCAGGGAAGCAGCGACGGGAACCGGGCTCATGTACATCATCGAGGCTTTTTGCCAGCAGAAGGGAATTGACCTTGATAAACAGCGTATCGCCATCCAGGGTTTCGGTAACGTCGGGTCGAACTGCGCGCTCCAGCTTGCCGGGCATCATAAGTGCAAAATCGTCGCGGTGAGCGACATCAAGGGTGGCATTTGTAATGAAGATGGTTTAGACATCAATGCCCTGGATGCCTTTGTCGACAAGACTGGATCGGTTCTTGGCTTCCCGGGATCGAAAAAACAACTCACCAACAAGGAGCTGCTCGCGTGCGACTGCGACATCCTCGTTCCCGCCGCCGTGGAGAAGCAAATCACGGCTGACATCGCCAAGCTGGTAAAGGCGAAGATAGTCGCGGAAGGCGCCAACGGGCCGACGACGCCCGATGCCGACGAGGTCCTTGCGAAAAAGGGCGTGACCGTCATTCCAGACATCCTCGCGAACGCTGGCGGTGTCACGGTCAGTTATTTCGAGTGGATACAAGACAGGGATGCATATTTCTGGGACCTCGAACGGATCAACAAGGAACTGCGCCGGGTGATGGTGGCCGCGTTCAACGACGTGCTCCGCATCGCGCAAGAAAAGAACGTGCCGTTGCGGATCGCGGCATACATCCTCGCAGTCGAACGCCTCGCGAAGGCGATCATCTTGCGCGGCATCTTCCCGTGAATATTACTTTCGATAAACCTTGGACGGGCGATCATCTTGAACGGCGTGACGCACCTGGCATTCTCGGCACTGATCGCGCTCTGTGTGTACCGGGCACTTCCAGACCGGTTGATCGACGGGCGCGCCTGGCTGGCGAAGGAGATCGGCGCGGGGAAATCGCGTGTGCCGGTGCTCCAGGTTATCCGGTCCGCGCTTTGCTTCGTCCTCGCTTACCTCGGTCACCACTTCCTTGATATCATGGCGAGGTTCACCTACCACCCGCCGACCTCCAGCTGGGACGACGGCAGCTTGCAATGGGCGATCCTCAACATCGCCATCCTCACGCCATTGCTGTTGTTCTGGATGATCCGGAGGGACCGGCGGTACTTGTGGGCGTTATTCGGCGGGATCTTGGTTGACTTGTGGGACTGGGGCATTTTACGCGCATTTCCAGGCATCTTCCCCGCGGCGATCCTCCACACGGCAACCTGGCCGCTGGACGTGCTGTTCGCCCCGCTGCCGGACTTTAGACACGAGCCATGGGCGATCTGGATAGAGATTGCCTTGATGGTCGTGCTGCTGCTATCCTGGTGGAGGCTGGAGAAGCGGTGCCCCCTGCCGCTAGCGGCGCGGGGGGTGAAAATTATCCCCCTCGTCATCGCTATAGGGGGCGGGATCGTGCTTTGCACGGTACTTTCCCTCGTCCTGGTGCCGTTTTATCCCTGGTGAGCAAGCTGGCGACCCGGCGCAAGAAAGAATGTTTGAAGCCCACCAATAAAAGTTTAAAAGTAATAAATGCGATGGTTTCGAGGAGCACGGACTTTTCCCGGCACGTCAAGTCGCCGGTCACGTGAGCCAGGCCATCTCGCACGTGCCCGGGACAGAGGCGGATGCAACTTGAGAGCGTGGATAACCTTCAGATGCAAGGTGGAGCGGGACGACGAGAAGGAATTCTATCTTTCCATCGGATCCAATCCGCTGATGGTATTGCCGGTGTCGGCACTTTGCGCTGCGCTCTGCGTCTTGTTCGCTGTCCTTGTCGGCAGCAATTCGCTCGCGAACTTGATCTGGACCGCTATCTTGCTTGGCTCGTTCGCTGCAGCGTTCATTATCATCGCGTTTAACATCCGCCGGCACCTGGTCTACCAGCGTAAGGAGGGAAAGCTGCTCATGATCACCGCATTGAGAAGCCATCCGATATCGAAAGCGCGACGATTTGACCTGTCCGACATCGAGGCGTTCACCATCGATGTCCGGGCGGAAAGAAACGTGACCAGGGGTATCCCGTCCACCGTCGAGTTTTATGTACTCTCGATGCGGACGAGGGAGCACGGGAACGTCGACCTCGTTGCCGGGCGCGATGCTCGCCAGCTCCAACCAGTAAAAGACATACTCGACGGGGCGATGCTCGCGGGACGACGAGGGAATTTTTCGACAGAAAGATGAAATAAAAACAGGTGTAAAAGGCCTACTTGTTGATTTCAGCGATGTACTGGTCGTAAATGGCCTTCACGCGCTCGTAAAGCGGGCCTTCGCCGGTCACGCCTTTTTCGTTTATGTTTATCTTTCCCATGACGGAGATCGACTGGATTTCAGGCAAGTATTTAACTTGACCGGGTGGAAAGACGTTCTTGAGGCGGAGGGACAGCCCTTCCATCGGAAAAGGCGTCCCTTCCAAGGAAATACTGAGCCAATTCGACCCGTGGATGACGAACTTCGAGTACTTGTTTCCGAGCGTGTCCTCAGCGTTGATGAGGAATATGCTATCCGAGCGGGAAAAACCCTTCAGCGTCCCGGTCACGAAAAAGTTTTCCTTGTGCTTGAGCTGGACCTTCACCTTGGCCTCCAGCATCGTGTTCATTTCCTTGTTATAACCAACTGCGTCTCTCGATTCCATTTGTGGCATTCACCTTTGAACGAGATCGGACGAAAAAAAAAAGCTCGTCGTCCGCGCCAGCAACCTCTCGGTTGACGGCTGCCGGCGATGTGTACCTATACCATACTCCCGTTTCCTTAAATATCAACTTTGTTCAAAAAGGGGGCACGCGAGCGACATCACAAGTGCATGGCAGCGACGAGATCGTCGAGGCCTTGGCCAGTTTTCGCCGACGCTGCGATGACTTTCAAGCCGTGATTTATCAGGAGGGCATCTGCCTTCATGCGATCCACGCTGACGTCTTCTAGATGCGGCAGCAAGTCAATCTTGTTGATCACGCATACTTGGCTCACCTTGACAAGCAACGGGTGCTTTCGAATGACGTGTTCCCCTTCAGTAACGGAGACGATCACGATGCGCATGTCTGAACCGAGGATGAAATCGCTGGGACATATCAAATTGCCCACGTTCTCGATGAAAAGCAAGTCGTACTTCGACAAATCGGGCAGCTTCGTGAGCACAGTGTAGACGTGATAGGCATTCAGCGCGCATTCATGCCCCGTGTTGATCTGGATGCACTTGGCCCCGTGCTTCTGGATCCGGTCAGCATCGATCCGCAGGGTGACGTCGCCGTTGATCACGAGAATCTTGTGCTTCTTGCTGAGCTTCTCCACGAGTTTCTCCAGGATTAGCGTCTTTCCGGCGCCAATTGCACCGACGATGTCGACAGACTTGATGCCGAGTTTCTTTAACATGTCGCTGTTTTTCCTGGCCAATGACTCGTTGTTGGCGAGGAGGTCGTCGTTCAGCTCTATCACGCGGTCGACACGTTCTTCGTGGCCAGCGGGCATAAAATCAAAAGGTACACGGGGGATTATAACCTTGCCGGGACCGGGTATGAAAGCGACCGCTTTCTTGCCCTGGGACTCTTACTCTGGCTTTCTTGCCCTGGGACGCTTGCTGAAATCTAATCGCGGGCACGATTTTCGGGATGTTCGTTCATCCTTTTCCTAATGATTCCAAGAACTCGTAAGATTGATGCTTGAAATACGTGTCATACAGCGCCGCATAGGTTCCTTTCTTGGCCATGGAACAAATGGTACAAGATCCATCGGGTTGGCCCTTTTTGCTGGCTTCTGGTGAAAACGTCCTTGCCGGGTTCGAATTCAAGCTTCGGGCTCGCGGGGGTCGCGTCGATCGCAGAGGCGTGTGGGCATATGGGTTATCATTTTAGGTGTTTCACATATAGATAACCCTTGTGTGTGTATTTCAAA
This sequence comes from Candidatus Sigynarchaeum calidifontis, assembly GCA_030587475.1. Lineage (GTDB taxonomy): Archaea > Asgardarchaeota > Lokiarchaeia > Sigyniarchaeales > Sigyniarchaeaceae > Sigyniarchaeum > Sigyniarchaeum tengchongense. The sequence goes on along the minus strand of JAUQYZ010000365.1, from coordinate 10,660 downwards.
CCTGAATGGAGTAAATAGCACGTTAATAGCCCCGTTCAAAAAGGTGTGCGTCTAAGGTATGCTCGTATGACAGTCCAGAATTCAGATGATGTGCTCCATTGCGTCGAGGACCTGGTCGACGCGGCGAAGCAAAAAGCCGTGAACGGCGTCGACATCACGGTCAATAAAGTCTTCCGCTTCGCGTCCAAGCTGGTCATCGACTTCGACAACTCGCAGCGGAAAAACCCCGATTTAACCGAGGTGCCCTTCACCCATGTAGACGAGAAGGAGCCGTTCGACTCCTACTGGGATCTCGACCAGGGCTCGTACATGGTCGCCTATGGCCAGAAGGTGACCGTTCCCCTTGACTGCGTCGGTGTCATCCTCCCGCGATCCACGCTGATGGCGGGCGGCGTGTACCTCGCGTCGGCGCTGTGGGACTCGGGCTATTCCGGTTATGGTCGCGGCCTCTTCCTGGTAGCCAATCCCCACGGGATCCGGCTTTACAACAAGGCACGCGTCGGCCAGATCATCCTGCTCAAGACGGCCAAGAAGCTCGCCGTGGGATACAGCGGCACGTACCAGAACGAGAAGAAACGATGACCCAGATGCGCCAGGACCACATCACACGGCCAATATTCCCGCACAACCACACGCCCGAGTATTTAATGCACAAGTTCTGGTCGCGAAAGCCACACAACATCGTCGCTGCGTACATCGCGAATTATTCCAAGCCAGGCGAGGTCGTGCTGGACCCGTTCGGCGGCTCGGGGGTCACGTTAAACGAGGCGTTGCGGCTGGGAAGACATGCCGTGTCTTTCGATGCGAACCCGCTCGCGACGTTCATTTCTCGAAACACCATCGCCCACGTCGGGCCAGCCGAGTTTGAGATGCAGGCGAAAGCTATCTACGACCAAGTCTCCCCGTTCATCGAAGGCCTTTATTCCATACCTTGCCCAGTGTGTGGAAAACCGGCAACGATCACGCACGTGCTCTGGCGAGACGTGATGGAATGCCACTGCGGAAGGATCCTCGACTTGCCTGCCAACCCTCGAGACAAGAACGCGGCATTCAAGTGCGACGCTTGCGGGGAGACCGGGCCATCGATCGCCCAACGGGTCAGCCACCCGTACAAGTTGTACTGCCAATGCGATTCATGTGGGCCTACGACCGGGATCCCGCCGCAAGATGAAAGATCGTCCCAAACGGGGCTGGCGAAAGGCGCGGTATACAAACGGGTGATCGACGACTTGCCATCCCTCGACATGCCCCTTGTCTATCCCAACGGCCTTTCGTTCGTGCAACTGCGGCACGACATGCGACAGGACCCGCGGCTCCGCAACTTGTTCACGCCACGCAACTTGATAGCATTACACGCGTTCTGGAAGGCAATCGAGGCGATTCCGGCCGATGATGAACGGCAGAAGGCGGTCAAGGACATGCTCCGGTTCGCGTTCTCGAGCATGCTTCCCCAGGCGAGCAAGATGGTCTGGGTCATCAAGCAGCGCGAGCGGCGGGCTCTCGCCAAGTACGAGGTCGGGTCTTGGACGCACCACTTTTTCTGGAACCCCACGGAATACTTCGAGGTGAACGTGGCCCGCGGGTACCGGGAGCGGGTCGCCAAGGTCATGAACGGGCTGCGCTCGAAGGCGGGCTGGTATGATGGCACCCAGCGATGGTGCAAGGTGTGCATCGACGACCCGGCATCGTGGTGGCTGTCGCGCAAGACTGCGGTCGCCCCGGGCTGGAGGGTCCTCGACGAGATCGAGCCCGCCGTCCTGGAAACAGCTTCGATCGAGGCCGATTTCTTCCGCAACAAGGGGAAAACGGCGCTCGTGGAGACACGGCGCGCACAGCACCTGCCGGGGATCCCGGACTCGTCGATAGATTACATCTTCACGGATCCCCCGTATGGCGATTCTATCCAGTACGCGGAGCTCGCCGCGTTTTTCCTCGCGTGGCAGAACCCGCGGGACATGGCGCGTGTACTGCGCGACGCGTTCGAACACGAGATCACGATGAACACGGGGCAAGGCAAGGACTTTGGCACGTACAAGTTCATGCTCGGGGCCGCCTTTCGTGAATGCTTCCGGGTCTTGAAGCCAGGGCGATACATGACCGTAACGTTCCACGACACCGACGCGAGCGTGCGCGGCCTGCTCTACGAGGCCATGCTCGGCGCCGGCTTCTCGTTCCAGCAGTCCGTGTACCAGCCCCCGCCGCGGCCGTCGGAGAAGTCCTTGCTGCACGAGACGGGCAGCCCGACCGGGGACTACGTCATCACCTTCGTGAAGCAGGAGCAGGCGACCGGCCAGGGCTTGCGAAGGATAGTCGACGAGGGGGCGGTCTTGAAACAAGCGATAGACTCGATCTTCTCCCGGCGCGGGGAACCCGTCCCGTTCAATTCATTGCTCTCCTTGCTCGATCTCCAGCTCGTCGAGATGGGGTATATGCCGCCGGACATGAGCTGCCCCCTCGACCGCTTCTTGCACGCGGATCCGGGTTATGCATGGACGGCAAAGCAAGGATGGTTCTTCAGCGATGCCGGGAAGGGTGGTGGCGCACCTCGGCACCCCGTGCACGCCCGCGTCGAGGAGGAGATCGCCCGCGTGCTGCCGCGGCTCGGGGACATGCCGAGAGCGGCGCGGCTCGAGACCCTGGCCAACTCGGTGTTCGCCGCACTGAACGGGATCCTCACGCCAGACCTCAAGGGGTTGAAGCGCGCGGCGGCCCGCGCCATCCTGACCCGCGAGCGGAATCCCGATCGCCCTCGAATACCTTGAAACTGCTCGCAAGAATCCTAGAAATAGAATGACTTGATGATATCTTCCATATTGCTGGCGAGAGACTCGCTATGCTTGAGCAGCAGCTTGAGGGTCTTCGGGTTCTTCGTGAGCGAGAGCACCGAGAAGGTCAACGTGCCCACCTTGAGCGGGATGAACAGGATGACCATGTCCTTGCCTTGAATGAGATCGGCGTAATACTTGCCCGGCTTGAGGCTCAGCACGAGGTTCAGCAAGTTGATGTCGTACTGCCCGACGCGCTCCGATGCGACCGCAAAATGCGGGACGATGGCCTCGCAGACCTCTTGCAGGGCGGGCGACGTCGTGTGGGAGCCCAGGAGCAGGTGGTTGGAATCGAGCACCATCACGGCGCTGGAGAAGGTCTTTCGAGCGAATTCCTTGAGCTGGGACTCGATGATCATTGTTTTTGGCGAGACCGCGAGGAGGCCTTGCGAGAACGCCTTGAGCAGCGTCCACTTGTCGAAAATGCTGGTCTTGAACGTCCTGGCCTTGCGCGTGCCGATGACCTGGGCCAGCCGGGCCTCCAGCTTCGCGATGCGTTCGGTGGTCTCGGGCTTGGCCTCGATGTCCTTGTCACACTTGTGCCAGCACACGACCATGGCCGGGTTTTCCTTGAACTCGTCGAGCACGTCGATGATAGACTTGAGGTAGTTGAATGCCTCGTCATCACGGTGCATTTCTTGGATATCCACAACGTAGAAAATAGCGTTCAAGCTAGTGAAGTAACGGTTTTTCTCTTGTATGTATGCCTTCCGATACGTTTCCTGGCCACCGAGGTCCCAGTTTGAAATCGTGAAGCCGAAGATCGAGAACTCGCGCCGGTCCGGGCCGAATGTAGGCCTTATGTTGGGCAGCGTGCTGTATTTTTCCTCCAACGCATTCAAGAAGGAGGTTTTTCCGGCTGTATCGAGCCCGGCAAATAGGATTTTCACGCCAGCCACGGACTTGCGCCCACGTACAATATCACGTATGATTATGATACTTCACTATCATCTTATCACGGAAAGCCAATATAACTTGCCGCGCGATTCTTCGATGTAATGCTAAAGAAAGCCAAATTGAAGAATAAAGTTGCTCGCCCTTAGGAGATTCTTCTATCATCCCTTCTTTTTACCCCCCCTTTCAACCAAGTCTATCGGATAATTTCAAGCTTTACCCAGGCGACTGTTGGATGCCCACGCGGCGACTACACGCAAACCTGACGATTCACTGACACCATAAAACAGAAGGTCGATGGACGGTCGGATCGAGATTCGAGGCGGGGACGCGCGCTTAACTATATATCGTGCTATTTTCTTAGTCATTGTCGCTCTTTGTCGCTATTTTCTTAGTCATTGTCATTCTCTCTCAAGGAGATCACGTGGGTGTATTGGAATCATCGCCCCTTGACCCATGCCAAGTGGGTGCGGATGCTTGGCGAGGCCGGATTCCACGTCATCGAGCGCCGCACCCTTGCCGGGATCCGCGCGGTCCTTGCAGGGAGACCCGATCATCCTACCCTCGACGCGTGGGCGCCCCGCGACCGATCGCAGGAGGTCGAGGGTTGACATGGCGACCGGGCCCGAGCGCCGGCAGCGATCGTTGCTCGAGTTCGGGGCGGCCCCCGTCACGCTCCACACTTGCCCGTGCTGCCTCGGCAAGACGGCCCGCGACCCCGCCGACATCCTCCGCGAGGTCGAGGCCGGGCGCAAGGCCAAGGAGATAGCAAGGGCCATCCGCGAGCACACCCGCGACAATGCCCGCGCCGAGTCGTCCAGCCGCATGATGCAGACCCACGTCCCCGTCCCGCGGCAGTCGCCCAAGACGGGCAAGTGGCTCGATTCGGTCGAATGGATCCCCAAGATCATGCTCCAGACCTCGTGGATGATCCCCTCGCGCGTGTTCCATCGCATGGTGGCGGGTTTCCAGTTCGACAAGGCGCACGGCTGCGACGTGCTGGCATTTCGCGGCAAGCACGCGACCTCCAGATGGATGATGGACGAGGTCACGGGTACGAAGCGGCTCGTGACGACGGTTGAACATTTCACGTTGTGGGACGTGCTCGCGTCGGCCTTCAAGCCTGGGGACGAGGGGGGATTGTGAAGATGGCGACCATCACCAAGGCCAGCGACCTCATCAGCGCGTCCGGGAAGCCGTCCGAACAGCAAGCGAGAGCCCGAGAACAACCGCCATCGGGCGCTCGCTCCAAGCGAGCGCAGTATGCATACCCCAGGCTCTCTAAAGGCGGGCGACACCGCGTTCGAACACCCTCTCGAGAAACAGAAATAAGAACAGAGGCAAGACGTCGAACATGTGCCCCGGCGATTACGGCCGAAGGTACCCTTCCATAACCTCTCAGTAGGTTTATAATCCCAATGAGGCTAAAGCGTAATAATAGACGATCGTTAAGGACTTTGATTAATTTGTTCATCTAAAAAGAATCACGGTCGAAACTTAAGAAGAGATTCAGAAGATGGTAGACCTCGTCGTTAGTTTGAGTTATTTTGATCGAAAAATTGGACCTACAGTCTATATGGAATATCCTGAGAAGATAGACGAGGAAAGCAAGATGGTACTTAACCAGATATTTGATCAGACAACGAATGAGGGCTGGTTCTGGCATTCTATAAATAATGTAAATTTTAGTACGTCATTGAATTATTACTTTGAAATTAAGAGTGATTGGGCGCGTGGATTAAAGGAAATGTTGATGGTTTCTATTCTTTTCAAAGATAAGCTCAATGCGGATAAGGAATTTGAAGTTTTGTCTTGGGTCACCGATTTCGTGACCAAGATGCATGGACGGGCAGACCTTTTCAAAGCGTTCTACCCCTCCCCGAAAATCGCGCCCGGATCGGAAGCCATCCTCCCGAGCGAGAGCGATGCGGAGCTGAACCAGAGCTATGCCATCGTCATAAAATGGCTCAAGGAGCTCTATTATTCCACGAAGGAAGAGATACGGCAGAAAAGCGACGAGGAGATCATCGCGAACTTGATGGTCAACCCGGCCATCTACAACACGATCCGGAAGCTCTCCAAGCATCCCGTTCGTTATAACAACTTACGTGCGTGGTTCGATGAGCAGCACTTCAACCGGGACTTCGACAAGATCATCTCCATGCTCGAGGAGCAAAAATTCATCGTCATCAACAAGATCGGGCCCGAGACCTACGCCATCCTCGTGAAGGACATCGACGTGTACCGGGTGCCGCCGGCGTGCGCGATGGAACTCCTCGAGATGCCCGACCAGGCCGACTTGCCGCGGCCGGTCATCGAGCACTACATCGGCCTCGTGAGCGCATATTTCAACAACTATAAGTCCGACAAGGACGACGCGGACAAGCTCAAGCTGTTCTCGGCCATGGCGATGCCGAAGCATTACAACCTCATCTCCGAGCTGCGGAAGAAGCCGATCGCGAAGTCCAAGATCGGTGCCATCTTGCGCCAGGGGCTGGTCGTCGCCACGAAGATCAACGTGCTCGAGGATCTCAAGAACGATGATATCATCGATGAGTTCGAATATCAGGGAATGGTCTACGTGATGCTCAAGACGGACATCGATATCGTCGATCAATTTCCCGAGTACATACAGAACGCCCTGCCAGACAAGGAGAAAATGGCCCGGATCCCCCGACCATTCATCCCTCCGCAAGTGGCCGCGGAGGTCCGCGATGACCTGAAGGACTTGTTCCCTGCCGAGAACTTCGTGGTCGAATTGCAATCAGCTATCGCGCCGCCGGCCATAGAGCAAAAGACGCCCGTCGCACCGGTTACAAGTGCAGGGCCTGGGCTGCTCGAGGACTCCCCGTTCGACGTGATCGTCGATAAAATCACGAGTAAATTTATCACGAGCTCGAAAGTTGACGCTGATGGACTGAAAAAAGACCGGGACGGCGTCGACAAGGATCGCATAAAAAGGACTGAATGAAGGGACGAACTAGAGATGAGCCAACGCATATCAACAGGCATCATGCTTTCGCGAGAGAATCTCAACACGCTGGTGATGCCACCCGAGGCACTCCGCCAGTTCACCGCTGAGGCCGGCAGTTACCTCGTGATCTTCAACCCTAGGCCAGACAACATGAAGATCTCCATCATCCCCTGCAAGACCAAGGAGGTGCTGAAGATCGTCGTGCACTTGACCGAGTTCTCTCCCCAGACCGTGAAGAACATCGCCGACATCATCTACGAATTGCGGATCTCGACTGTCCACACCAGCGGGATCTGCTTTCATGAGAAGGAGTGCTGTTACGAGGCCTACGTGGAGATGCGGGGTGGAAACCTCGTGAGCGCCATCAAAGATCGGTTCCAGAAAATCCCCCAGTTCAAGGCCGTGGACATCGAGATCATCAGGGCGAGCTGATCGCGATCGCTTTTTCCCGGCTCCTTTTCTATCCTCAAAGATAGTAGATCCACGCGATGCGTGGTGAAGGCGGTGTCGATATCTTACCGATATTAATCGAGTGAATGTCATGAGCATGATCGGGAAAAAGGTGCGCCTGGAGCGCATCATGAACAGGAAAACGGGCAAGTCAGTCATAATTCCCATGGATCATGGCGTTACAGTGGGGCCTATCCAGGGGATCGAGGATCTGCCCAAGATGGTCAACATGGTTGCTGAAGGAGGTGCGGACGCCGTTTTAGGCCACTTGCTCGTGCCGCTATACGGCCACCGGGGTTCCGTGGGCATGGCAGGCCGCGACATCGGCTTGATCATCCACCTGTCAGCCTCGACGATGCTCGCCCCCGACCCGAACCAGAAGACGCTCGTCACCGAGGTCGAGGAGGCCATCAAGGTCGGTGCCGACGCGGTGAGCGTGCATGTTAACGTGGGCGCGGAGAACGAGCCCGAGGTGCTGCGAGACCTGGGTCTCGTGTCCAAGCAATGCCGCCACTGGGGCTATCCGCTCCTCGCCATGATGTACCCGCGGGGCGCCAAGGTCAAGAGCGAGCACGACCCGGAAGCCGTCAAGCTCGCGGCGCGCCTCGGCGCCGAGCTGGGCGCCGACATCATAAAGACCAACTACACGGGCGACATCGACAGCTTCAAGGAGGTCGTCAAGGGCTGCCCCGCCCCGGTCATCATCGCGGGCGGGCCTAAGGTCGACGGCATCAAGAAGCTGTTCATGACGGTCGAGGACGCCATGAAGGCGGGCGCGAGGGGAGTCGCGTTCGGGCGTAACATCTTCCAGTCGAAGGACCCGACCCTCCTCACCAAAGCACTGTGCAAGCTCGTCCACGAAAAATATACGACCGACGAGGTCATTCGTGAATTGTTTTCCGGGAGCAAAATCAGCCTGGATTGATGATGCCATGCCGCTAGGGGAAATCCACGAGCACCAGGCCTCGATCGGTCCCATCACCTTCTTCTACCACGCGATCCGGCTGCGGAACGCCTACGTCGTGCTCGTGACCGATGACGCGAGCGGGGTGCCCGGCCTTGGGAACATAGCCATCACGGCGCCGACCCGCCTGGCCGAGGTGCCGGTGGTCTCGTCCGCGCTGCCGCTCACGAACTTCAAATACGAGGTCATCGCGAAGACGACATCGGAACTTCTCGGCAAGAAACTGAAATCTCCCGTTTTCTTGTTCCTCGACGTGCATTTCGACAGCACGGACGCCCGCATCGTGAAGGCACTGAAAGTCGGCTGCGACGAACTCTGCAACGCCATCCTGGCCAAGCAAGAGAAGAAATAATTCACGTCAACACTTGCGTGTGCAAGTGGGGATCAAGAGACGGCCTTGATTCCCCTCACTTGCCACCGTTCTTCCAAAGCAGGTAATCAACCATGTAGATGATGGTCTCTTCGACGTTCACGTTCATCTTGGACAACGTGACCATGAACGCGTCGAGGCCGAGGGCGACCACCTTCTGGTTCGCGAGCGCGCAGATCTCGTCTAGTTGCTCTTGCGTCTGCATCAAGTCGTATTTCGTGCCGACCAGGAGGACGGGCGTGCCGGGCTTGTTGAACTTCCGGATGAGCTGCGCCCACTTGTCGATATCTTTCAGTGTCTCGACCGCCGCCATATCGAAACAGACGTAGCCAGCAGCCGCCCCCGTTGCATAGGCGGGGTGAAGCATATCGAATCGCTTCTGGCCACCCAGGTCCCAGAGGATGAGATTGATCGTTTTATTACCTCGATCAATGTACTGGCTGTGATGCGAGCAGCCAATCGTCATCGCGGTGTTGTCCTTGAACTCTTTATACACATAGCGATGAATGAGCGTGGATTTGCCAACGCCTCCATCGCCTCCGATTATAATCTTCCAAGCAAAATCGATGTGCGCCGGTGTTGCTTGTGCGCCGCTCCCTTGTGTCCTCATCATCGTTATTACTTTCCCCGGCTTGTGTTCCTAATGCGTTACACCCAATGACACATTGTACGACCTAGAATAAAAGGTTCGTGGCGCCGACACAGAATTTTGTGTGTACAAATAATCATTCAAAAACTATTAACGGAGTTATTCGTGTACGGGATACGGCTTCCTTCTTTCAAGCCATACCCCCGTGGCTGTTGATAACAAGTTATTGATTTGTGAGGACAACCCTCACAATTGGCTCAATTGCGAAAAAATATAGACGGAACGGGCCAGCTCGATCAAGCAAACGATTCAATCCAGCCGTGTGTCCCGATATAGTTCACGATCAACATGGTCGTTATGCAGAGCGTGATGAGCGCTGCGACCAACCCATTAATATCATCTATGAAGCATGATTCTTGTTCTTTTCTTCCTCTTTTTTTGTTATATTTGCAATAAAAAGAGAACTCAGCACCAAAATCATTCCAATTATTGCGAAAACCGTTAGTGATTCCCCAAAGAATGCCACGCTTATTGCAACCCCAATAATGGGATATAATGTCGAGATAAATCCCATTCGTTCCGGAGTCATTGCCTTGTCCTTATACACGATCGACATGACTGTATTGCCTAAGCCCGTGAGCCCGATTCCTAACCAGCAAATATAAAACCATTGTAAAGGTGATAATTGGAAACTTAGAAGCCCATATGTAAAGGGGCCCAATACAAGCATCAGAGCTAGCAAGAATATTCCAGGGAAAAGGCATAGAATTAATGACACGTGGAGAGGATGCATCTTCTGGGACATTTTTTTAAAGGAAAAATTAAAAACCGCGGCCAGGATTACACCCCCGATTGTTATCAAATCCCCCATCAATGTCGGGTTTGTCGCAAGATCTAATGGCAAAATCAGCAACATTATGCCTATAAAATTGATCACGCTCCCCAAGGTCATGTATTTCGATGGTTTTTGATGATAAATCCCCGTGGATATGAGAATCACGATTACGATGTAGAAATTGTTAATAATTACTTGGTGCGACGCTGTGGTGTAGGGCGTGCCGGCAAACACCAGTAAAATGGACCCCGTGTATAATACAAGGCTGTTGAAAAGCAAATATTTCCAATTCTGTTTGAAAGTGGAAATAAATGCACCGAAGGATTTGAGCCCGAATAGAACTGTGCTGAGAAAAATTGTTCCAATTACACTCCGCAAGAAGAAATACGTAACTGTATTCAGTGGCGGAATTACTTGCTTTGAAAAAACAAATACCGTGCCGAATAACGCGCATTGAATTGCGATCAGAAAGTACGTTCGTGTCTCGAGTTTTACTATTGGCAACACCGTTTCTTCAAGCTTGGACAATCTTGGACATCTGCCCAGGATGCCCAAACTAACCGCCCCGGGACATTATCGGGGCGCTCGTGGGTCGAAACGGGGACCCGCCCCTTCGGCGTGTGGCCTCGGGGATGTCGCGGCGCGTCGTCGTTCGGCGGGGTACCGCCCATCGCGTTCACGCGCGGCGGTGCCGCGCGCGGCGAAAGCATGGTGTCCATGCCCCGGTACCCGGCACGACGTGCCGCTTGCTCGCTGCTG
>JAUQYZ010000320.1 GCA_030587475.1 Candidatus Sigynarchaeum calidifontis | reverse complement strand
TCAGGCAGATGGGACTTACCGAGTTCTTGGCCCGTAGCCCGTCGTCGCGGATCCTCGTGTTCGTGAACTACCGGGCGTCGATCGACGCCATCATCTCGCACGTCGGCCCCGGCGACCCCGTGATCCGCATCCACAAGTTCGTCGGGCAAGGAACGCGCAAAAAGGCCGACGCGGGCATGAAGCGGGACGCGCAGTCGAAGATACTGCAGCAATTCAAGGCGGGGACGTACAACGTGCTCGTGGCGACGAGCGTGGCCGAGGAGGGGCTCGACATCGCCGAGTGTGACCTCGTCGTGTTCTACGAGACCGTCGCGTCGCTGATCAAGTTCATCCAGCGGCGGGGGCGCACCGGACGGATGCGGGCGGGGAACGTGGCCGTGCTCTTCACGCGGGGCACGATGGACGAGTTCCGCATGAAGGCGCTGGACGGGAAGCTGGCCAAGATCCGCGGCGTGTACTACAACATCGTGAACGCGACCGTGCAGCCCGGCGCGCCGCTGCTCGGGGAGCCGGCACCGAGGCCCCGGCCCAGGCTGCAGCAGCGGATCGACGCGTTCGCGGGCTCGCCGCCCGAAACCCACGAGCACGCCGCGCGGGAGCCACACGTGTCGATCTCGGACCTCAAGCGGTGGCAAGACGCGGTGCCCGTCGTGATCGCCAGCGACTCGATCGTCGCGGGCACGATACCCGGCCTGCTCAAGCGGGCGAGGGTGCCCGTGTCGGTCGTGCCGCCCTCGGGGCTGCCCGACATCACGATCGGGCGGGGGCTGGCCGTGAAGGTGCTCTCGCTGGCGGACGTGGCGAGGGCGTCGCTGGACGGGCGCATCTTCGGGATCCTCGAGGGGCTGAAGGCGCGGTACGACAAGGCGTTCCTCGTGGCGTGGGACGACGGCCAGGGCCTCGGCGACGACGAGATCACGAGGGATATGGTGGTCGACTGGCTCGAGCGGTTCGCCGACCTGTCGGGGATCAAGGTCATCGCCACGTCGAACGCCGCGGTGCTGGCGCGGGTCGTGCAAGACTTCCACGAGCACGTCAAGAGGGCGAAGTCCAGCGTCAAGGATCCCGGCAACAAGAGCGCGATTGAGGGGGAGATCGCGTGACGACGACGTCTTTGACGTGGACGGGCTTGATGACGGCGATGAGCGATTTCATGCGCTTCAGTAGGTTATGGTCGGTCGTCAATTATCTCTGCCTCAATCAATCATTAGCACCGCTTCCTTGTTCTTCCTCTTCTTCGATATCAGCCATGATATCGGCTGTGCTGGTGGACGCACTCGGGACGAGCTTGTTGATCTGCTTCACCCATGGCCATTGATCGATGATGGCCAGTTGAGCGCGGACGGTTTCGGCAGTGGCGATCTGCTCGGCCGTGACATCGGTTCCGAATTCCCTCAATACGCGATCGATTTCCGTTTCGAGTTGCGAGCGCAACACGCCTCCATCCGGCCCTGCTCGTGCCTTTCTCGACGCTTTAAACACTATTTCAAACAACAGAGCATCGAGGACATCGTGCAATGCGGGCGAATATCGCTGTTCGAGCAAGCGAACGAGCACCTTGACGGTCTTGTCTTGGAAGTCAGAATATGGAAACCCGGGTAGTTTGCCGATAACGAAAGCCCGCTTTTCGGTGAATGGGTCGTAAATCTTGCGCTCGTAGTAATCGATCAGCTTGCTATTATATAGTGCCAGGAACGACGGGATAGCAGTTTCAGTCGCCGGAAAGCCATACACACACAAGACCGACTTGATGACAGGTCTTGTACCAAGATTGGAACACTTGATCCTGTTACCGATGTTGTAACCGAGGCCGACACAGCCTCGGGGGTACATTTCCTTCACGATCAATTCGGGGTCCACATATCGTGGGTCGGTCGTCTCGCTGACCGAGAACGGTAAGAGGTGCGTGACGTGGTAGATTCGGACCAGGCCGGGGCCTGCAACCTTCTGCAACTTGGTCTTGCCGAGTTCCTCGCCCCGGTGCACTTCGAGTTCGCTTGCCCCCCACGTCGACAAGTGCTCGTCGATCCATACAGTGATGGGATCGGCAAGGTTTGTCAAGTTGGACTTGTATTCGATAGGTACCTTGCCGAGCAGCGAGAGGCGATCGTCCACTGGCGTGCCGAGGTATGAGCGGAACTCGAACCGAGGCGTCTTGAGGCGGTTCTCCGGATCGAGCATGAAGATGCTGGCTTCCTTGTTGTATCCCCCTTCGAAGATTCCCACGCCGACGTTGTCGAATGATTTCAAGATGGGAAGCATTACCGGGAAGACGGGATGCTCCATGACGTTGTTTCTCACGATCATCTCCACGATGCCCGTCGGGTTGACGAGGGAGAGCGCCTTCACTATGAAGTAATCGAAGAGATCGACCATGACGGCGGGCTTTTCCCCGTCCGTGATCCCGGTACATATATCGAAATAATGGCGGAACCGCTTGTCGGGGTTCACCTTGGTCGAGTCCCAGTCGAGGTAGGGCGGGTTCGCGATGACGATATCGAAACCCTTGTTCTCCGAGAATACCTCGCAGAACTCCAGCACGGGGTGGAAGGGCCTAGTTTCCTTGATGAAATCCTCGAGTTTTTCGATCGGAGACTCGCCTTTCTCGTTGAAATCTGCATGGGCACGCTGGTGGAGAATGACACGTATCTTCTTCATGCGCTCGTCGATCTGGGCCTTGAGCCTGCTCTGGTCTACCTTATGCTCGGTGAGCACGAACTCCCGCATCAATTTCGAGAGGGAGTCAATCTCGGCGCGAATGAGCTTGATCGATGGTTTTTTTGCACCAGCCTCTCTCGGTTTGGCCGTGAGGAATTGATCAAGGCTTGTCTGCTCCAATTTCGCCATTACTTCGAGCAAAGAATCGACCTTGGTGATCCCGATCAAGGAGTTACCCGCCATCATCTTGAAATCGAGATTCGGAAGTGGCGGGATCGGCGTGCCTTCACCCAACGAACTCATCACCCACAACCAAAGTCGTAGCTGGCAGATCTCGATGGCCGTCGGATCCTTATCGTTGCCGTGCAAGTTCGTAGCGATGATCCTTCGCTTGATGTCCTCATCTTTTTCCGTTCTCCCTAACCGCGCGTTGAAGCGCTGCTGGATGGCGAGCAATTCATCACCACAAGCAAGCAAGAAAGCTCCGGAGCCGACCGCGGGGTCGAGGATCTTGATCGGCATGACGATCTCGGCCAGGATCTTCTCGACGAGGCTGTCCGGCAAGGAGAAGACCTGGTCGATGTGGGTCAGCGCGTATGGTCCGAGGAACTTGTTGACCTTCTTCACCACGACCTTCTGGATCGCGTTCTGGGCCATGTACCGCGTGACCTCCTTGGGCGTGTAGAACGCGCCTTCTTGCGAGCGCGTGTACATGGATTGCTCAAATATATAGCCCAGGATCTCGGGATCGATGTTGTTTTGTACCTCTGCGGTCTCTGCGGAGAACTGGTAAGCATTCAAGAATTCGATAATCATTCGGACGATCTTCGGGCTGATATGCATGTCCGGGTTGTCTTGCTCGATGGGCAAGCGGCGGAACAGCCCTCCGTTCAAGTATGGCAGCAATTCCAGCGCCCGCGGGATGCCTACTCGCTTCGATGGTTCCGTGTCGAGGATGCTGAAGAAGAGCTGGCGGATCCGGCCATTCAAGTCCTCGTCGGATGCAGAGTTGATGAAGTCGAGGACATCGGGTATCAAGTGCCAGGAGCTGATGATCCGCAAAAAGATCAAGCGCATGAAGAAGACGTGCGCGAAGAACTCGACGCCGCCTGTAGTCGGATCAACGTTCAAGATGTTTCGTGCCAGGCAATCCTCCGGGGCAATCTGCGCTCTCTTGCCCTTCGGGTTCGCGAACTTCCCGCCGAGCATCAGTGCCTTGTAATGCGAGTAGAAACGTTTCGTGATCTCCTTCTTCGGTTCCCGCGATGATGCAGGGATGAAGACATCAAGCGCCGTCCGCTTGATGAAGTCGATCACTTCCGCAAAGGTCAAGTGTTCCTCCTTTGCAATTGTATTTTTGACGGGATCCCATTTTATTATGTAAGAATCGAATCCACTCGTGGCGATGGCGATATACTTGGTTTTATTCCGCAAATTCCCTATCCAATTACGCGCTTGCGCGATGCCGTCCACTCCATTCGTCAACTTCGCGCTCGTGGGCTCGAATTCGATGAGGATATCCTTATACTCGGGATTCTGATGGATGATACGCATATCGGGATATCGACGCAGTTCTGCGGAGAACTCGCTCGTCATGCTGCTGTCCTTTCCTTCGAGTTTAACCTCGTGGTATCGGTTCTCGGTCGGGATGCCTTCCAGATCGAGAACTGAATCGAATATCTCGATGATGGCCGTCTCTGGTTTCTGGGGAATGTTCAAGTTTTCGGTCCTGATAGCCCTCGCTTGGATGGTCTTCTCGAGAAACTCGGTCTTTATTATGTCGCTTTCACGAAGATGATATTCGAAGGTATGGGTCTCTCCCATGCCGATCCCTTGGCGCGTTATTCGATACATTAACCTATTCGATTCCTCTATAAAAGATTCAGATCTTAACACGATTTTTTGCTTATAGGCAATCGGTATTCGGCTCACATCAATCATGATCGAATCGACCAGGATCGCCATGCCGGCCCGCCCGGCGGCGCCCGTCCAGGCCCTGCGCGCCCGATCCACGTGCGACATCTGCAAGCAGACCTTCACCGTGCAGGTGTCGGCCGCCGAGCTCGCCGAGGCATCCCATTACCCCTTCGCGCATCTCATCCTCCACGGCAGCCCGATCCACTGCCTCACGGTCTACGTGGACAAGAACGGCGCCGTGCGCTGCTCCGAGTCATCCCGCTCGCTCCAGATCGACCGCACGTCCGCCACGTTCGCCGAGCTCGTGAAGTGGTGGGCCATGACCGCGGAGGGCGACGCGTGAGATGGTGCTGCTCTACCACCTCGTGCACGTGAACCTGGAGCCAGGCACCTACCACCTGTTCGGGCAGGCCGCGGCGGGCAAGACGACCATCGCCGCGTGCTGCGCGGCCAGCATCGCGGCCCGCGGGCGCCCGGTCGCGTGGATCGACGCGGGCGGCGGCTTCTCCGCATCGCGATTCGCGCAAATCTCGCAAGCCTTGACGGGCAAGGACCACTCCAACCGCGTCTTGCTCAACAAGGCAGCCAACCCGCTCGCCCTCGACAATGCCTTGAAGCTGCTGCAAGCAAACGTGTCCAAGTGGCG
>JAUQYZ010000295.1 GCA_030587475.1 Candidatus Sigynarchaeum calidifontis | reverse complement strand
CCGCAGCGCCTATAAACCGTCACGACGATGTAATTTTCCCCCTTCCCAACGACGTGGTGCGGTTTCGACCTGGCTTGCACCTTCATTTTTCGCCCGCACAACTCGCACGTCGGCGTGGGATTAAAATCGAGCTCGATCCGCTTTCCATGAAACCGTCTTTGGAATTTCTGCACCGCGCGAGACATGTACCCATATCCGCACGAGGAAATTTGAATGTTTCGCCCTTTTTGTCGCCGTCAGGTGCCTTTGTTAAGCTTTTTTTCCAATCCCTCTTTCCCGAGTGTTGTCCTTCCATCATTATTACCATTGCTAGATTGGCCCGGTGAAACACCATGCGGGATGGCTTCGACATCGTCGACGCGCACGTGCACTACGCGGGCATCTTCTTGCCCAAGGGAAAGACAATCGTCGATTACATGGACGACAACAGCGTCGATGCAGCCATCGTGAACACGCTAAACGTGAAGGCCAACCTTGGCGACGTGATGCGGAAGGATCCGGTGGAGTTGACCAAGCAAGCGCGGGATCCGGCCTTCGAGATCTTCAAGGATTTTCGTCTCTCCGGGCAGCCGGATCATGAAGTCGTCACGGGTCTTGCGAAAAAATATCCCGATCGAGTATTCCCGTTTTTCTGGTATAATCCCTCCGATCCTGGCGACGTGAACCAGCAGAAGGGCCTCGCTGCTGTCACGAGGGCGTTGGATAGCGGGTTCAAGGGCGTGAAGATACAGCCTGCCATGACGGCGTGCACCGTGGAACAGCTGTATCCGGTCGCGTCATTGCTCGCCGAGCGACATTGCGCGATCTACATCCATCCCAACGCTGGCCTGTTCGCATCACGCAAGACCGAGGCGGAGGACATCGCCAGGCTTGCCAAGGTGTTTCCGACCCTCGACATCATCGTCGGCCATGCTGCATACACGATGGAATTTTGTATCGAAGCCGTGCTCCACCTGGCGCGGTTCCCAAACGTGTATGCTGAAACATCACAGTCCATCCCTTACGGGATCATCACGTTCGCGAAGATCTTCGGCCCGCGGCGCGTACTTTTCGGCACCGACACGCCGTCCGCCACGCCCTTTGATATCGAGTACCGGAAACTCATGTTGCTCGACGTGCCGGTAGACGCGAGGGCGCTCATCCTCGGCGGGAACGCGCGTAGATTGCTCGGGCTCGCAAGTTGAAGTACATGGTTTTTATGCCGGCCGGCCGATATACGTCATATGACGCAACCTTCTGGCGGCGCGTTCAAGGCCGCGCGGCGGATCAGCGACATCGGTAACGCCATTACGTATAGCATCGTGCTCGCCATCTTGCTCTCGTTTTTCATCCCCCAGGCCATCAATCTATGGCTCGTGTTCGTGGTCACGTTCTTGATCATGGTGTTCGGCCCCGGCGCGATCCTCGTGTACGGCATGAAGACCGGGAAGATCGACTTCGACGTGACCGAACAGAAGGTGCGAACCCCGTATTATTTCCTGATAGAGTGCTGTTACGCGGGCGGCATGCTCGTGTTCGCGCCGTTCGCGCTGCCGTCGTGGGTGATCTTCAACATCTCGCTGGTGTCTGTCCTGCTCAACGGGCTGTGCCTCGTGATCAACCTCAAGTGGAAGATCTCGGCGCACGCGGCGGGCGCCGCAGGGCCCTCGACCGGCATCGCGATCGTGTTCGGCTGGTGGACGTTACTCGTCACGGCACCGACCGTGGCCGCCGTGATCTGGTCGCGCTGGTACTTGAAGAAACACACCCCCGGACAGCTCGTCGGTGGTACGATTCTGGCGGTAGCAAGTTACGGCTTGGTTTTTTCGCTGCTTTACCCTCTCGCGCTCTTTTGATTATCACGAGAAACCGCAAATTTCATGGCCCTCTTCTTTATGGATCAGATCGCTAGCGTGCATGTGATAATGGCAAGAGCGGATTCCGATCGCACGAAAAAAACAAAACGAAGCTGTGGTGTTTTGAGAGAGGGAGTAACGACGTGGATCGGGATCCAGAACTGCTCCGTATCATTCGTCCTGCCATGATTCCAAGGCAAGGGCTGGATAATAAATCTTCCACCTCTGGTACATTTGCACCGGACATGTAATCAGAAATTCGATTCGATCCTAACGTCTTCAAGCAAGGATAACGCGTTTCATCGACATGTCGATTTAACCATGGTTTCGTCAGATGTGGAAGCAGTATCCATCATTGTTAGGCTTTCGCTAAGTATCGATGGCACGATTCCTTCATAAATGCAAGAAGGCGGCGATTCCTTGAAAAGAAATGGCGGGGTCGGTGGGATTTGAACCCACGTAGACTGGCTCCGGAAGCCAGTGCCCGATCCATGCTGGACGACGACCCCGCTAATATCTGGACATTTTATACGAGTTTTGAGGCATATTCAATAAAACCCAAGAGGATCAAACTGTACCGTCGGATCTGGTGCATGCACGTTTTAGTCATTGCTCATTAAAAAAAAGCATTAAATTCATTAAAATTCTTGTATCGAAGAAGTATCCCCTTATTCCTTCAAGGTTTGAACGATGCTCTTCTCGCGCAGCCCCGTGGCTAGCAGGACCGCGTCGATGTTCCCGAACTGCCCGATGTCCGCGAGCTTGTGGGCATCCGATCCGAGCGTGAACGTCGCGCCGAGCTGCTGGCACATTTCGAAATAAGCGCGGAAAAATGCAGCCGGCGGCAAGATCTCGTGATCCAGGCAACCTTTCCACGGTGGAAACGCGGATAAAACGGCCAGCCGCTCGTCCACATGTTCGACATCGTGCCTGACGAGGTTCAAGACTGCCCTGGACACCTCGATCTTCACGCCCTTCTTGAGCGCCACGCGAACGACCCGCTCGGTGGCCTGGAGCGAGGCCTTGTCGAGGATCCCCTGGTGCCAGGGGAATCGCCACGGGTGTGCTAGCACGTCCACGCGGTTACGCTCCAGGGCTAAACATGTCATGCGGGAGTGGCGCTCGTAATATTTTTCCACGAGGTGCTGCTTCGCGGGGTCGCGCCACCACGCAGCGAACGCCTTCCGTCCCTTCCGTAAGAACATCCAAGTCGGCATGATGTGCACGTGCTCGGCGAGCAGCACGTAATCCAGCCGCTCCAGGTCCCGCTTGGCCACCTGGATGCGTCCTTGCTCGTCGCGGATCGACACCTCGAGCCCGAGCAACAGGCCAGTTTTGCCCTTCACGGCACGCTCGTGGGATTGCAAGTACCCGTTCTTGAAGGGCACGTCGTGGTCAGTTATGCCCAGGTACTCGATGCCACGCTCGCGGGCCACGTTCCACGCGTCGATGGGCCCATAATGTTCTTTACAGCAGTGCGATGCGCTCGTGTGGACGTGGTAATCCGATATGGCTTTCAATCCGGTTTTTCCCCTGCAATAGAAAGTAAGGAATCACATGTACAGGTCACGGCTCGTGGTTTCCTTGACCTGCTGCTTGAGGATCTGGTTGACCTCCTTCTCGAGGTCATTCGCCTCTTCTTGCAATTTTTCGGTCTTTATGCACGTGCCGAGCGTTTCATTGATGATCTCTATCGCCTTGGCCGCCGCTTTCATGTCCGGGTGCTCCCGGTCCGCGTACGGGAAGAGCGTGAGGGCTGGCACCTTGCGTAGCTTCAGCTCGATCAGGAGCATGGCGATGCCCCCGCTGATGAAAAGCCCCGCGTCGATCAGCGGTGGCTTGTCTTTTATAGGGAAGCCGTTCGTGATCACGCACCGGTACCCTTTCTCGTCGTCTTGCGGCTTGTAGTTGTAATCCAGGCCGCCAAGGAGAACGAGGCCCTTCATCTTGTTATTGATGATGAAACTCACGAGCTCCCTCGTGAAATCACGCATCTCCTCACCAGCCGGCTGGAACCTGACGACGAGGAACACGATGTTATCCTGCTCGTCGAGGTACAGCTCGAAGGGGAGAAGCACTTCCCCCTTTTCATCGAGCGTGACCAAGGGCGGCATCAACGTGGAGACGATCGTGCCGATGCGGCGGGCGCCTGTCTGCTCGATCATGTACTTGCATGCTATGTAGCCCACGACGCCGATGCCGTGGAAGCCCGTGACGATATACTTCCCTTCTAAATTCACGTTTTCGAATAGTTCGACGGTTACTGTCATGATCGTTCACTTGAAGGTTGATATGACCGTGTTCTTGATGCTTGTTGGGATTGATGCACGGATCATCTGTTGAGCCATCGAACCTTCTAAGAAAGTGAAGATCTTCGAAGGCTCTCGATTTCACGTGCGAAAAATGTTCGTTTACTTGAAGGTCGAGATGACCGGGTTATTTTCGAGCTTGTACTTCCCGAGGGCGAGCGCGCCGAGCAGGCCCACGTCGTCCCCCAGCGTGGTCTTGGCCAGGCGGGGCGGGTGGTTGATCGTGAATTCGATCGCCCGATTGGCAAAGATCTCTTGCAAGGGCGGCAAGATCTGCTGCTCGTCCTTGAGCATGGATCCGCCGAGGAAGATCACCTTCGGGTCGTAGAAGTTATTTATAAGACCGATGCCAACAGCGTTGTAGAACGTTGCCTGGTCGACGACACCCTTGGCAACCTCATCACCCTTCCTTGCTGCCTCGTAAACATCCTTCGCGGTGATCTTCTCCTTGTCGCCCTTCACGAGACCGAGCAAGATCTTGCCCTGCCCGGGCTGGGCATCCAGGGCGGCGCGGGCATGCTTCGCGACCGACCACCCGGAACAGAAGGCCTCCCAGCACCCCTCGGCGCCGCAATTGCAACGTACCCCCGATTTCGGTGCCACGATGCCGTGGCCGACCTCCGATGCGTTGCCCTCCTTGCCGAGCACGAGATGGCCGTTGACGACGAAGCCACCACCGATGCCGGTGGAGATCGTTATGTAGCCCACGTTGTCCTTTTCATCTTCTTTTGCCTCGAAACAATGCACGCCCAATATGGCGCTGCGGCAATCGTTGATGATGTAGACCGGGACGGAGGGAAATCGATCGGAAATGGGTGCCTTCAGCGGGATGACCTTGAAGCCGAGGTTGGCGTTGTTGAACACCTCGCCCTTCGCCGCGTCGATCGGCCCAGCAGTGGCGATGCTGATCGCGCTGAGATCCTTCTCTGTAACCCCTTGTTTCTCTAACAGATCGTCGATCATCGAGATTACTTGCCTGCTGAGTGACATGGCATCCGTTTTCGCGGTGTCTTGCTTGAGTTTCGTGAACGCCTTGAGGTCGTCGACGTGCGCGATGGCAACGCGCACGCTCGTCCCGCCGATGTCTGCCGCGGATATATATTGTCCCATGTTATCTCATTTTCTCATGATGAAAGATACGTAAGAGAAATTAGGAGAGGAAAAAAACGTGCCCATCATTTCAGTATTGCTGCGATCTTGTCAAGGGCCGGGGCGATATCCGCAATAGGCATGGAGCAGTAGGCGATGCGGATGCCGTTGACTCCCGTCTTGGTTTGCACGGGGATGACGCCGAGCTTTTGCTCGTCGAGCAATTTTTTGGCGACTTGATCCGCGGGTAACGACTTCGGAAGGTTTAAAAACGCGAAATAGCCGCCATTGTAGGGATCCCAGTAGATGCCTTTCTTAGGTTGCTGGAGTTTCTCCCCGGCCTTCTTGAACGCGTTGTACCGCTCCTCGAGCACGCCGATGACCTTCTGGCGGTTCTCGATCGACCTGGCCATGGTCTCGAGCATCTTGAGCACGAGCAATTGCGAGATGTGCGAGCCGTTCGAGTTCGTGCCCCGAACCGCGCCCGAGAGCTTGTTGTTCAAGTCATCGTCGAGCTTCTTGAGGTCGACGCCCCACTTGCTGGAGAAGCCGTAGGTCATGAACCCGACGCGACCGCCGTAGAAAAGCAATTCCTTCGATGCACCGTCCATCTTGACGGGGAGAACCATGGGGTGCTTGTCGAGAAGGAATGCGAACAAGCTGCGCTTCTCCGCGGCCTTGTCGTACACGTATCCCTCGTAGGCGTCGTCTATCATGACGACGACTGGTTTTTGCAGCGTGTCAGCGGTCTTGACAATGGCGTCCGCGATGGACGTCATCTCCACGGTGCTTGGCGAGTATCCCGTCGGGTTGTTCGGGAAGTTGAGCAAGAGGATGACCTTCCCTTGCTCCTTACCGATTTCCTCGGCTTTCTTGCGCATCGCCGCGACGTCGAACATGCCGTCCTTGAACGTGTTGAACACGTCCACGTTCGCGCCGAGGTTCAAGTTGATGATCGTGTCGTAGTTCTCCCAGTACTTGTCGGCAACGAGCACGGTCTCGCCCTCGTTGGTGAAAAACTTTACCGTGAAGTAGATCGCGTTGGTCACGCCCGCGACGACGACGGGTGTCGACACGAGAGCCTGCACGTTCGGCACCGATTTCAAGCCGCATTTCTCGAGGATCCAGTCCTTCCACTTGGCGCGCAAGTCGGGAAGGCCGGCGATGGGCGCGTACGACGAGATCGTGCTCGCGTCGACGCCCGCGCCGAGCAGTTCCGCGATGTTCTTCACGAAGAACGTGATCGACTTTGTCGACTTGACGTCCAGGTACTGGTTGAGCTCGGCACCCTTGGCGTTGCCAATGGTCGCATTGATGGCGGCGTTCTTCGCCAACCCTGCCCAGTAGAATATACCTTGTGGTAGGAAGACGCGTTTTCCGAAGCGTGAAAATGCTGAAAAAATAGGAGTCGATTGCAAGGCGGAAAAATCTGGCGGGGATGACATGTGGGTTTTACCTCGCTAGAAATTTCGATTAAAATTCTCATCCACCTTAAAGGGTTTTGCCTAAAACATCACCGAGCAATTCACGAGAGCATCGCCATTTCTCTCGGGGCTTTGGTATTGGTCCGCGTCGCACGTTGCCAGATTGATATACCAATCAGCATTTAAATGCTGTGTTCATTATATAGCACGATCTGAGAATTGGTTGAAGCGAGTTGAATTCACGAGCCGAACTCGAGTCCAAGACCGTCCCCGAATTGAAACAAATTTGCAAGGACTGCGACGTCAAGGGTTACTCCAAGTTGGCTAAGGAGGCGTTGATCGCAGCCATTCTGGAAAAGCAAGGACTTGCCACGAGCCTCGAGCAAAGCCTGGTACGGTCTAGCAGCATTCCCGCTCCCGATCCCACGACTGAACAATATCTCCAGCGCACGAGAACCAAGGTTGTCTTCAGCAGGGACGAGAGCGAGAGCAGGATCGAAAAAAACAAGGGGCTCGTGGCGAGGCGAGCAGCGGCTTCCGGCGTGATCCCGGAAAAGGCAGTGGACGCCGAGGCCGGTGCCGAGCTCGTGAAGGCCACGACGGGCCGGGGCTTGCCCAAGCAGCAAACTCCGGGCATAACGGACATGGTTTCGCCCGAGACGGGCGATTCCCAGGCCAACCTCGCATCGACATTTTCGGCAGCACGTGAATTGTCGGGAAAATCTGCCCCCACCAGCCCGGCACCCGTCCCGGCGAAGAAAGACAAGCTGGTCGTGCAAGCAAGCCAGATCCAGAGGGTGGGAGGGCCCGCATCAAACGTGAACCGCGCCTCGAGCTTGCCCGCTGGTCGGCAAGCACCCGCCAAGCCAGCCCCGGCAATTCCTGAATCGACCACGTCCACCACCAGCGAGGCGCCGTCCCAATCAGTGGCGACGCCAGCCCCGGTAAAGAAGGAAAAGAAGGTCGTGAAGGCGGATCAAGTCCAGAAGGCGGAAAGCTCCGGGAAGCCCCGGAAAAAAACCGCCACGGAAGCGAAAACCGGGCCCTCGGCGCTACAACCCGATACGACAACTAAGGATGCGGGCAAGAAGACAAGCAAGATGGTCGTCTCGCCGCAACAAATCCAGCGGATTGAGCCCGCCGCCCCGAGTGAGCCACAAGAAAGGCGGTTCCAGGACCTTCCGTCCGAGGACCAAGGCCGCGTGCTCAAGAGCGTGTCGAAGAACGTTATCCAGCTGCTCAAGATGCGGAAGCCGGACTTGATGAAGAAGAAAGCGAAGGATCTGGAGAAGTTCCTCGAGATGCTCGAGGTGGAGAAGGGCAAGTTCACCGTCTACCGCCCGACAGAGAAAGCGCTGCGGGGATTCATGGACGAGTCCATCGCCCTCATCAACCAGGTCAAAGAGGAGCAGCTCAACCAGCTCGAGCACCAATACATCACGCAAGAACTCCCGAAGATCATCAAGAAAAACGAGGGAAAGATCAAGAAAGTAATCGGCAGTATTGACCGGTATTACACCGACATGGACGCGGCGCGCGATATCGTGGAAAAATTCATTAAAAAAGCTCCTTTTCCCCCGTCCTATCTCATCACGGTCATCGCGCAGAAAATACGAGACAAGGCCTTGTGAGGCCGGGTTCTGCTCCTAATTTAAATGTCACTAGTTGCATATTATCCGTACATGCGTGCGTTTAACTAAATGAGATGAAGGCCTTGCCCGAAATCCTCCGGTTCCTCGGCTTGCCGATCGACGAAAGTGTCTCCTCGGACCTCAAATACGCAGTAGAGATGCTGTCATCGAAGGATCCGAAGATATTTTTCAGTGGCCTCAAGATCCTGGCTGCCATTCACGAATCTAATGATGAATCAAGCAAACGAGATCTCGCCGAGAAGATTCTTTCGATGCTTTGCAAGGTCATGCCATCATACGTGAAGCGGGGCGCGGAGATCTTCGAGCTGAACAAGACAAAGATCGAGGAGTCCGTCAAGAGCGGGAAGCACCCGCTCGACCTCAAGAGCACCATCGCGCTCGCCAAGCGGGGATCCCTCCCTGCCCAGGCAACAGATGAAAAGGTGACCGGCTTCGTGATGACCGCGAACCCTGCCCCAACCACGATTGAAAGGGGCCCTCCTGCCAAGCCGGCGGGCAACGACGCGGACGACATCAAGGTCATCTCGATCGAGGACGTCGCGACCGGGGAGGAGGAACTCGTTGCAATGGCCAAGCAAGACGCGGCCCAGGAATCAGCTCAGGTGGGTGCCGAGGGCCAGGAACCCGCCGCGCCGGCAGAAAGCCTGGACTTGCAAACACCAGAAGAAGGAACGTATGAGGATGACGAATGGGTTCGTGCCGATTCTCTCGATGATGTCATGGATAACAAGCTTTTATTCGACAAGGACGGGAAGATAACGAAGGAAATCAAAGCCGGGTTGAACTTGATTAACCCGGTCGAACGGGAGAAGGAGATCGATTTGAATTATTCGAGCGTGAAAGGGTACCACGACCCGTACTCGACACGCACCGCACCACCCAGCCTTGCTCTTGCCATTCCCCCAGAAACATTCGTGGAACCCGAGATGGGCGTTCTCCCGGAACAAGAAGAGTCCACTTTTCGTGGCGTGGACATTGTCGATGCCATGTCCATGGTGGGGCAGCCGTGCGGGTTGGGCGATGGTGATATATCCGCTTCGGATAGCAAGGTGTACGTGTGCCCCTATTGCAAGGCAGTCTTCCATGAGGGCTGTGGAAAGGTCGTCTTGAAGATCGAAGGGGGTCGTTGCCCCGCGTGTGACGCGGTGTGGAAGTGACCGCGTGGTACGAGTGTTTCTCTTGCATTCGGAAAGGTTATTTTTCACAGCACTATTGTATTGTAAGAAAATCCCGCCACTTCTCCACCGGACGAGCGTGCACAGCACCAATGAAACGGTATAAAATCCAACTGGTCCTTGCCTCCTTCTTCGTGCTCTCCTTTATCGCGACGATCATGGTTCAAGGCGTTTCCGCGGTCTCCGAATTCGTCGGACCGACCCAGATCGTCGTCAAGGCGGGCACCCAGAGCCCGACCGACCTTGCCTACCTGACCGGCAATGACAGCCAGTACATGACGTTTTCCTCGAACAGTTCCGGGGACAAGAATTATTTTGAAGCCTTCAAGATCGAATCGAGTGGCGACATCACGAAATATTTCAACCCGGTGACTCCGTACCAGTACATGTATCCCGCGGAATTCAAGGACGAGAAGGCCGATCTCTCGTATAACTCGCACAAGAAGGTCATCCGCATCCAGGATCGCTACTCTTATACTGATAACCAATCTGACTATATCTATAACCAATACTTGTTACAACGTTACCCCATAGATAATAGTAGTGCCTTTAATGTGTCCACGGGTTGGTTCGAGTTCTATTTCCTGTCGGAGGCGACGAACGGCACGTTCATGGTCACGTTCGGGGATTCGAAATATGCAAGGTCGTATCTATCATACAATAACATGGTAGGTGCCAATTACGGCATCAGCTTCGGCATCACGCCAATCGGCGGCTCCCAATCCAAGTTCTTCTGGCAAACCAGCTGGACGGGGCCCATCACGAGCATCGACCATCCCGACGCCAAGTTCTTGCCCAACAAGTGGTATCATGTCAAGCTAGCCTTCAACTTCAATCATTCTTGGGCCATTAGGATCAATGGCACGGAGGTCTACAACTCCACGACGTGGACCATGAACAGCGCTCTCCGGATGTTCAACACGGTGAGCATGATGACGGGCATCAAGACTACCGGGAGCCATCACGATTCACATGTCTTTTACATCGATGCCATGGGCTTGAGCTACAACTTGACAAGCCACAATAGCAACGTGACCGCCATGACGTTCAACACGGATTACGTGCCTTACACCAACATCACGTCCCATAACAACCTGAACGATCACGTCGCGAACGCGAGCTTCGCCGCGTATTTCATCTTCAACCTGGGGAACCATTTCTCCCGATCCTCCTCTGCAAAGCTTTACTTGAAGGCACGTTACACGCCCCTTACCAATGGAAAGGGCATGATCTGGTTGTACAACCAGACATCGAAGACATATGATAAATATGCAAATTACACGGCCTACATCGAATACCCGGCCGAGGAATTCACTTTCGAAAGCAACAAGTCTGGTGCTATGATCATCAACCGCGAGATGTATGTAAGTGATGCCGGCCTCTTCAGCATGAAGATCGACGCGGAAGCCACGAATTATTTCGAGTATCACGTCGATTACATGGTGGTCGAGTTCGTTCTGATAGCTAGCATGAGCGAATTGCTCATCATCATCATCGCGGTGCTCGGTGTCATCGTTGTTTACATTTTATACCAGATCACGCGGCGGGGCGCGCCTCGGGCGCGTGCTGGAGCCAAGAAAGCGCGGCGCAACCTTCGCTGACCATTCTTTTTCCATTTTGAATGGAATCGAGATTTTAATATGTGCGAGGTTGTTATTTTTCATAGATTAGATGCTGGTGATCTCGAAACGCCCGAGCTAGAAGTCTTCAAACTGCACGATAGCGGCGAATACTCGCGGATGGACGACGTTACCATAGAGAACGTCGAATCATATCTAAAGGAAGACGAAGTCTTGATCCTATTGTGCCCGGAAGTGAGGCGCTTGTATATCTTTCAAGGACGCAAGGCTCCGGTCAATAAAAAATTCATTTCCAGCCGCGTGGCTAGCCAGCTCCAGCGCGAGCGCGTGAAAAACGCCGGGATGCAGCACAAGATCGTGGCCATCGATCAAGATGACGAGCCGGATGAATTTATCGTGAATTTGGAATTGAAAAACATCAAGACCGAGGCGCAGCGCTTGGAGGCGAAAAAGAAAGCTGCCGAGGATGAGGCCAAGAAGTTCGAGGACTTGATGAAACAACCGGACATCGTCCGTGAACAGCAGGCCCCCGCATTGAGCAACACAGTCAAGGCATCGTCGAACCTGGCGAAGTTCATGGAGAAAGCAGGCGCTGCCATGGCTTCATTTGGCCCCGTTACCAACATTGGCGTTGGAATAGCTCCAACTGGCATGTCAGAGAAAGACAAGCAGGAAATCCTCGATGCTGTGCTCAAGGAAAAGTTACCCGAGGAATCCAACGGGGCGAGTAGAGAACACCTCATCCTCAACGAGAGCTTGTATGTCAACGTGAAAAAAATGGGCAAAGTTTTTGATCAAGACGTCGAGATCGAGAGTTGGGAAGAGTTTAATGCTCCTTTGAAGGATGGCTTCATGTTCATCGATAATCGCGAGATACGGCTCTTGATCAAGAATAAAAAAATAAAAGCCGTCGAGATCTTGAAGCCTAAACCCGCTCCAGCTCCATCCGAACCCGCGCGAGAACCGGATAAAGGCACTTAAAAGAAAGGAATCGAACAAGCTTTTTTTGTAAAAATTTTTCCGAGAATCTTCATGTCCCCCCGGAGACGAGCATCTTTCGCTAGCATGTCTCTATTCTCCAGGTGAATTCGATTCACCTGCTCGTCCATATCGCGAGGGCTATTTTTTTATCATCTTTTCGTCTTTTTCACGAGGATCAAGCACTTGACGCAAGGGATCGGCTTACGGAAGGCAAACCGCGCCTAGCAAAACCCTTCACCATCGATCGATGGAGATCGCCCCCTTGCCCATCTCGCGTGAGTTGATAGTCCGATCATCGAGGCGATTGCGAATCAACCTATTCTGATTAAAAACGGTAAAAAGAAAAGCAATTACAAGCCATTTTTCTGGCTAGACCCGGCTGGAAAGACTCAAATGTTCATGAACCTATGTCTATTATAGATTAACTCGGAACGATCGCTTTTTTCGATGCTTATGGCAAGAAAAAAGGACAATGGGAATGGCGAACCTCCCGCGGCGGGATATCAAAATACAAAAGGCACGGCCGAGAATGACAAGGAAGAATACGACGAAAGCCGCATCAAGGTGCTCGAGGGGCTCGAGGCCGTTCGAAAGCGTCCTGCCATGTACATCGGATCCACTGACACGCGCGGGTTGCATCATCTCGTTTGGGAAGTCGTTGATAATTCCATCGACGAGGCGTTGGCTGGTTACTGTTCCGAGATCACCGTGAAAATCTTGCCTGGCGATGCGATCTACGTCGAGGACAACGGCCGTGGCATCCCAGTCGGGGAACACCCGAAGTACCCGGGAAAATCCGCCCTGGAAATCGTCATGACGACCCTCCACGCGGGAGGGAAGTTCGATAACAAGAGCTACAAGGTCTCTGGCGGCTTGCACGGCGTGGGTTTACGAATCATCTGCGCACTCAGCGAGCATGCTGAGGTCACCGTCAAGCGAGAGGGCTTCACGTGGCACCAGGAATATTCCCGCGGGAAGCCGACGACGCCCGTGACGAGAGGCGACCCCACGGATCAGCGCGGCACGGTCGTGACGTTCAAGCCAGATCCGCAGATATTCTCGGACTTGACGTACCAATATTCCATCTTGGAGAATCGATTGCGCGAGCTTGCATTTTTGAACAAGGGACTTTACATCGCCCTCGTTGACGAACGGGAAGGGCAAGAAACGTCTGACGAATTCCAGTATAATGGAGGCTTGCTCGAGTATGTCGAGTTCTTGAGCGAGAACAAGAAAAGGCTCTACGACGCCCCGATGCACTTCGAGTTCACCGAGAACGGGATCAGCGTCGAGATAGCCATGCTTCACAACTACGGTTACCAATCGACCATCCTCACGTTCGCCAACAACATCGACACGGCCGAGGGCGGCGCGCATCTGGACGGGTTCAAGAACGCCCTTACACGCGTGTCAAACTCGTACGCGAGAGACACCCTGGGTTTGCTCAAGGAGAAGGACGAGAACCTCACGGGTGATGACGTGCGGGAAGGACTGGTGGCCGTCATTTCGGTGAAGATTCCCGAGCCTCAATTTGAAGGGCAAACAAAAACAAAGCTGGGGAATCCCGAAGTACGAACGATCGTTTCGCAAAGGTTCGGTGAAGAGCTCACCGAATTTTTTGACAAGAACAAGGACCTGGCCAAGCTCATCCTTGGCAAGAGCATCGCCGCTGCCAAGGCGCGGGAAGCTGCAAAGAAAGCACGCGACATAGCACGGAAAAAGAGCGAAACATCGACGTTGCCTGGCAAGCTCGCGGATTGTTCCGAAAAGGATCCTGCAAAGAAGGAGTTATTCATCGTCGAGGGTGATTCGGCCGGCGGGTCTGCAAAACAAGGCCGGGACCGGCGATTCCAAGCTATCCTGCCTCTCCGGGGCAAGATCATCAACGTCGAGAAAGCGCGGCTTAACAAGATACTATCAAACGAGGAAATACTTTCCATCATCAAAGCTCTTGGTTGCGGCTACGAGCATTATAGCGCGGACGCAACCGAAGAGGGCAACAATCTTGAAGGCGAGAGCAGTCTTGACATCTCATCGCTTCGGTACCACCGCATCATCATAATGTGCGATGCGGACGTCGATGGGAGTCACATCGAAACGTTGTTATTGACGTTTTTCTTCCGATACGCGAAGAAACTTATCACGCAAGGTCATGTCTACATCGCGATGCCCCCGCTCTTCAAGGTTACTTACAAGAAGGACAACCATTACCTCTTTTCCGAAGCGGAACTGCGGAAGGTGCTCGGCGATTACAAGGCGCAAGGCATTGAAGCCGACAAGATCAAGGTGCAGCGGTACAAGGGTCTCGGGGAAATGAACCCCGAGCAGCTGTGGGAAACGACCATGGATCCTGCGAATCGGAAATTGAAGAGGGTGGGGATCACCATCGACCGGGACGCCGGGGAATCATTTTCTATACTGATGGGCGAGGAAGTACTACCCCGCAAGCAATGGATCATCCGGAATGCTAAAAATGTCGGTTTCCTAGACATCTAATTCATTACATGGTGGGAGAACGAGCTAGCCATGACCGAAAACGATGATCAACAGAACGACGTTTCATTGCAAAATCCCGCCAACATCATCGAAAAATGCGTAAAGGACGAGATAGAAACCGTAGACAATCGAATATCGAAATGAAAAGTTATAACAAATTAGCCTATACCAAGATCAAGGCGTGTGTGGTGCTCCCTGCACCATTTTTCACAATCCAGCAAGAATTGGTAAAAACGGCTTAAATCTGTATCATATTTCCCTCTCGGGTAATATTTGTTGAAATTCACGATAACCTTCGCAAACATTATGGCAGTGACCCTATTGCTAATATAGGCATTCTTATCTCCATCACTAACGAAACCAAGATCCTTGTACACATCCCTATAGCGGAACATGACCTGGTCGACGACGCCGGCCGAAACCTCGAAGCCTTCGAGGCTGGTTCCGGGCGTTCGCACGTACAATCGCAGTCCCATGATGATCATCCGTTGGCGACCCGGTCTTTTATGCTTGATCCCGCGCTGCCCGCGGGGCTCTTGCGGCGACGGCTGGCGTGTTCTTATCAGAAGGGTGCCTCCGGCCGCAGTCGCCGGGGCACATGTTGGCCGTCTTGAGCCGCCGGCAGCCCGCGGGCTTGTATCCCTTGGTCACGATGCCCGCGACCTGCTCGTGGGTCTTGCGGGGGTCGTAGTCGGGCATGTGCTCGAAGAGGGGCTCGATGGCGCCCGCGGGGTCGAAGTTGGCCGCGTTCATGTAGCTGGCGAGAAAGAGGCGCTCGTCGTGGTAGAGGTGCTCGCCGCGGATGGCCGAGATGAGGAGCAGCGCCACGCACGGCGGGAAGTCGGGGTAGGCCCTGGCGTCCAGCGCGTCGAGGGCTCGCGGCACCGGGGGGACGTCGCGCCTGCCCGCTGCCCTGGCCTTGCGGATCGTGGCCTCGTGGCGTTGCTGCGCGCGCTTGACCGGATCCTTCGCCCGCGCCTCGTACCTGGTCCTGGCGTACGAGTCCCACGCGAACCAGAACTGGCCGATCGTGACGGCGCGGATCGGCTGGTCGAGGGCGATGGCGTAGGGCTTGAAGCCGTGTTCCTCGAAGGCGCAGCCGGGCGCGAAGATGATGCCGTTCGTGCCCCGGCGGTCGACCTGGCGCACGGGCGGGCGGATCGATTCGACGCCCTTGGCGTTGGGGAGCTCGACATCGACGTAGAAATACACGTGGAGGCCGCCCTTGCCCGACCGGACGACGAACGTGGTGCGCGACAGCGGATCGAGCACGTCAAGGGGCAGCGGGGGGTCGCCGGCCTCGATGTCGAGGTCGATCACGACGAGGTTGCGGCCATCTGGCTGGCGGCCGGTCGCGACGGCGCCGTTCCTCGTGACGGGGATGGTTATCGGCTCGCGCTGCTTGCGCGAGAAGTAGGCGCAGTCCTTCTTGAGGGGCTTCCCATTGCAATAGCCGAGGAATCGATGGTGGGGCGGGATGGTGCTCTCGGTCATGGCCGCGTCGCCTCCGAACCTGCCTGCTCGTGCTGGCGCTGGTGCTCGAGTTCGGCGGCGATCTCGATATCGCGGTCGAGCTCGCGCTCGGCGGCTTCTTCGAGGGGGTCGTACTCCTCGGGCATGCTTGACCGGCGGGGGCGTGGTTCCCCTGGATCCGGGATGTCGACCGCGAGGGGCATGGCCATGAGCTTGGCGAGCGCCTCTTTCCAGAAGGACAGGGGCCGCTTGAGCTCGATCAGCCCCATGGTCTTGAGCTGCTCGATGGCCTCGGCAGCTCGCGCCGTCCATTCGCTGATGATGCGGGCGCGGAAGGGCAAGGTGATGCGGGTGCCATGCATCGTGAACGTGCTCTTGACGCCCGGCTTGTCGGTGATGCGTGAAAGGCTGTACATGGCTCATCAAGCAACCGCTTGATGATGTATTTTGGTGGCTTTGGGGATTTGGCTTTGATGAAGGTCTTGGGGGCGGTTTTCTCAGACCGGCAAGTTAAGCCTTTTTATATCCGTTTTTTTTTCCGAACGCTCATCTGCCGTAGATTTAGGTCAATGAGGGTGTGTGCCAGTGGGACTGCGGTCTTTTCGGACGAGATTATTGTCGTTGAGCAGTCTTTTTTTCTTGCTGTCATTCTGAGAGGGTGACTGTCGATAGAATCAGCAGAACTTCCTTTTGGCATAATCACGCGAGGAGAGAGCGAGCCTACCATGACCTCGAATAAGACCTCTGATAATGCTGACTTCACCATCCAGAACCCAGATAATCTAATCTTGAAGAGTATCAAAGAGGAGATTGAAACCGCTTATCTAAATTATTCGATGAGCGTGATCATCGGTCGTGCCCTCCCTGACATCCGTGACGGTCTCAAGCCCGTTCACCGCCGCATCTTGTTCGCAATGCACGAAATGGGGCTAAAAAAAAACACAAGTCATAAAAAGTGTGCTAGAATTGTCGGAGAGGTGATAGGCAAGTACCACCCCCACGGGGACATCGCGGTCTACGACGCGCTCGTTCGCATGGCGCAAGATTTCTCTTTACGCTACCCACTGATCGACGGGCAAGGAAACTGTGGTTCCGTGGATGGTGATCCCCCGGCGGCTTACCGATATACCGAGGCCCGCATGGCGGAGATCACGCAGGAATTGTTGTCCGACATTGACAAGGAAACCGTGCCGTTCGATCCGAACTACGATGAGACGCTCCAGGAACCCCGTTACCTCCCCGCGCGCATTCCCAACTTGCTCATCAACGGCGCGCAAGGGATCGCCGTCGGCATGAGCACGTCGATCCCGACGTACAATCTCGGCGAGGTCCTCGACGCGGTCATTGCCCTGATAGATAAGGACCTTTCGCTGTCCGAGCTGATCAACATCATCCGCGGGCCTGATTTCCCCACGGGTGCCATCATCATGGGGCAGAAAGGCATCAATGACGCCTTCCGGGTCGGGAAGGGCAGCATCATCATCAGGGCAAAAGCGGATTTCGAGGATCAAGATGATCGGCAAGCCATCGTGGTAACGGAAATCCCTTACATGGTCAACAAGGCAAACCTTGTCGAGGACATCGATGCAAAGATAAAGGATGGAACCCTCGAAGATGTCTCTTATGTCCGGGACGAGTCCGACCGGGAGGGCATGCGCATCGTATTTGGACTTACCAAGAAAGCAAATCCAAAAACCGTGCTCAACAACCTTTACAAGCATTCCCGGCTGCAGACGAGCTTCCACATCATCAACCTCGTGCTTGTTGACGGCATCCCGAAAGTCCTCGGCATGAAGGACATGCTCTTGAATTTCATCGCACACCGGGAGGACATTATTCTTAAGCGCACGATTTTCGAGAAAAAGCAGGCAGAAGCGCGCATCCACATCGTCGAAGGCCTCTTGAAGGCACTGGACAACATCGATGCCGTTATCAAGATCATCAAGGAGAGCCTTAATAGTGACGATGCACGCAAGCAGCTCGTCGACACGTTCAAGTTTTCGGAGATCCAGGCGAATGAGATCCTCGATATGAGGTTGCGGCGGTTGACGGGGCTCGAACGCCAGAAGTTGGAAGATGAAAAGAAGACCCTCATCGCCGACATCGAAAGGTTCAAGGCGATTCTTGCATCGAAGGACGAACGAATGAAGGTCATCAAGGACGAGTGTGCGCAAATCAAGGAGAAGTATAAAAAGAGCATCGCACGAAAGACAGAAATAAAAATGACCGAAGACGATGTCATCGACATCCCGCCTGAAGACCTCGTCAAAATGGAGAACGTTGCAGTCATCCTCACGAAAAGTGGATACATCAAGCGCATCCCCGTCTCCCTCTACGATACGCAAAATCGGGGTGGAAAGGGCAAGCGGGCAGCATCGCTCAAGTCGGAGGACTTCATCAAGGACGTTTTCATCGTTTCTACCCATGATTACTTGCTCGTGCTCACGAACATGGGCCGGCTATACTGGCTCAAGGTGTATGACATCCCGGAGGGATCCAGGGAATCGAAAGGAAAGCCGATCGAGGCATTCGTTTCCCTCAAGCCAGAGGAGAAATTCAGCACGATCGTGCAAACGCGGGAGTTTTCCGAGGACTTCTACCTCATCATCGCAACGAAAAACGGTACCATCAAGAAGACACCCCTCGACCAGTTCTCGAACGTGCGCGAGCCCGGCATCATCGCCATTAACCTGCGCGAGGGCGACGAGATCGTCGCCGCCAAGATAACGAGTGGGGATCACGAGATTGTCCTTGGCACCAAGCACGGGATGGCGAATCGATTCGCGGAGTCCGACGTGAGACCGACCGGCAGGGGAAGCATGGGTGTCCGGGGTATAAACTTGCGCGAAGGCGACCAGGTCATCGGCATGGTGACCGTGGAGGAGGGTTCCAGCATGACATTACTCACGGTGACGAAAAAAGGTTACGGCAAGCGCACGAGATTCGAGGATTATCGATTTACAAAACGCGGCAGCCTCGGCGTGAAAAACATAGATACAAAGCTACGCGGCGACGAGGTGATGTGTATCAAGTGCGTTTCAGAAAGCGACGAGCTCATGCTCGCGAGCAAGATGGGCAACATGGTCCGCCTCGCTGCTGGCGACATCAAGGTGTTGGGGCGCGCGGCAGCCGGGTATATCATCATGCGGTTCAAGGGCGACGAGGACGAGCTCGTGGCCGTCGATCTCGTCGTCGGCGAGGCAGAAACAGAGGAAGAATGAGATGGATTCAAACAACCCCTTGAATATAAAGAACACGCGCAGGCCAATGCTTGAGGCGTATCCCGGCATCGCGAAGCGGGTGCCCTGGATGCCCTTGATGGACGGCGTTCCCACCCCCGTGCAGAAGCTCGACGTCTTGTCCAAGGAATTCCCCGGTCATGAGATATATATCAAGCGAGACGACCTTACCTCTTCCATCTACGGCGGGAACAAGCCCCGAAAATTCGAATTCATTTTCGCGAACGCGATCGCGAAGAAAAAAGACACGATGGTCACCGCCGGCGGGACAGGAACGAACCATGGCCTCGCCTCTGTCATGTTTTCAAAGGCCCTGGGATTGAAATCCAAAGTGTACATGTTCAACCAGCCCCTCACGTGGGGCGTGCAGCGCAAGCTGCTCATGTACGTGAATCTAGGTGCCAACATCAAGCTCGTTGCAAATTATGGTGATCTCGCGTTTAGGGCCCTTGGCGAGTTGCTGTTCAACCCACGGGATTATCTTATGCTTCCCGGTGGTTCACCCTTGTTTGGCCTGGGGACAGTCGCGGGATGCCTCGGCTTCGTGAATGCCGGGTTCGAACTTGCCGAGCAGGTGAAGGCCGGGGAAATGCCGGAACCAGCTCATATCTTCATCGCGGCGGGGTCAACCGGTTCAGCCACCGGATTGATTCTTGGATGCAAGCTCGCCGGTTTGAAGTCCAAGATATCGGCGGTGATGGTCTCCGCCAATATTATCACGAACCCTGCCTCGATCGAGCGAAATGTACGCAACACGCTGAAGTTCATGCAAAAAGCGGATCCCGGAGTTCCAAGCGTGACCTTGAAATTTCCGAATGATTTCTCGTTCTACGACAATTATCTTGGCTCAGAATACGGTTGCATCACGAAGTCTAGCCAGGCCGCGGTCGACCTCGTGAACCAGCTTGAAGGGGGCAAGGGATTCCACCTGGAAACGACCTACACGGGTAAAACTTGCGCGGCGATGATGGACTACTTGCGAACCGTGCCGAAAGACCGGGGAGAGATCGTGCTATTGTGGAACACCTACAACTCGCGTAACTTGAACGACCTTGTGGGTGACGTGGCCACCACCTACCCGAAATTACCGAAAGCATTCCACAAGTTTTTTAATTCGAAGATGACTTGTTGGCAATATCCAGGTTGCACTTGCAAGTCGCCACGAGATTGCTTGGTCTACCAGAGCGATGAGAACCGTTGCTGGCTGCTCAAGGAGGCCCATGGCCAAGACACGATTCGGTGCAAGGATTGCATCACGAGAAAAGAAATCGAGAAGCACATCATCATCGAAGACGAGTAATGCGGGAACTTGCGTTCAGACGCTGAAGAACGTGAAGTAATTAGCCTTGTACAGGTCATACATCTCCTGCACGATTTCGTCCTTTGAATATTTTTTCTGGAAGTCCGGATCGCTACCACCAACCATGTCGATGAAGAGGTTTTTCAAGCAAACTGAGTTGTGCTTCTTGAAGTGCACCAATGCATGATCGAGGATCATCTTCCCGAGCTTCGACACGTCATCATCCTTCATGGCAAGGGGATCATAGAGCAAGTTCATGTTCTCGATAAAAAACGTATCAAAATTTCCCCTGATAATGTCCATCGTGCCATCATAATCGGCGCTGTTTACATACCCGACGTTCTCCCTCATCTTGGCCGAGAACTTTTTCTCGAAGCTGCGTACGAGCAGCAGCATGTTGTCCTCGATGACGGACGATGGCTCCGTGCGGGACACGAGAATGACGGTACAGTATAGGCCCGGGATTGCGATGATGTGATAGTTACCATATACCAGGCGGGAAAATTGCTCCTTGAACCCCATCTCCTTTCCAATGTTCTGGATGGCGTGGACGACCCCCGACAGGAAGTCCGGGCTCTTGACTGCCACGTCGTCCTCGTTTTCCACGACATAGGAATAAAGCAAGATGCCGGAATCCTTTCGTGCCACGAGAATGGCACGCAGAGCCATCAAGTCGTCGAATTTCTCCGTCAAGTATTCTCTGGTCCGTTTCTTCACGATTTTTTTCTTTCTCGGATACACCCACAACCGGGTAATCAAGATAATCATGAAAAATACTACCGCGGCCAGGATCGCCGCGATCAAGATACCTGGAGAGGAGTCCTGGAACATCATGTCTGTCGCGCTTTCCCATGGCATAGCTAGATATATCAATTTTCTGCGTGGATGGCGGGAATTCTTGCCGAAATAAACAAGATCATGCCCAGTTGTTCTTGATGAAATTGAACAGCGTGTCGAAGTCTATGGGCTTGAAGAATATCTCGTCGAAGCAACCACTTGTTTCGTTGAAGGCGGTCATTAGCGCCACTTTGATGCCGCGATAGCTGTTCTTGATCATCTTGCATAATTCCGTGCCATTCATAACAGGCATCTTCATGTCGCTTAAAACGATCTGGGGCAATTCTTTCTCTTGTCTTTTCAAGAGATCAAGAGCTTCGACCCCGTTTTTGGCCGTCGCGAGCTTGATCGAAGGGAACTTCAAGATCAAGATGTCCTCGAGCAATTTGAGGATATCTCCATCATCGTCGACGATTAAAACCTTCATTTTTCAAACCCTATTAAAGATCGAAGCACTTTCGCTTATATTTTCTGAGACTTCTTGGCGAGAATGAGGGAATTTCTGCGCCATCCTCCAATCTTGATATGTTTCTTTTTCCAACAGCAGCGAGCAAGAATTCTGCTCCTTAATGACACTTAACTTTAGTAATTAGAGATATAAAGGTTTATTGCGGGGCAAAATATCAGTTTCCTAACCAATTCAGCAAGCAGCCGATCGCTTGCAGCTCTGCATCGCGGAGTGTTGCTTTCGGCCGGCACACCACGAACGTGTCGTGAAAAAAAGATAGTCTAGCATCGGGTCCCGGCGAGTTATCGCAGCTGATCAAGGAACATTCAATCGTGAGCGGTTTTCCGGTTTTTTTTACCATCACGATGCCATCAACTGCGGCTTTCAAGCCGGGGGAGCCTCCCTCGTTCACGAAGATGGCACGGGGTGTTCCCCTAACGAGATTGGCATCGATGCAAGCCGTTATGGTCGTGGCGATCTCATCCTTGCAAGTGAAGGAGCCGTGGTGGACAAGCGCGGTGCAATCATTTTCTTGCAAGGCCTTGGCAGCGTTCTTGGCCGAATGCAATAACAACACCCGGTATCCAGCTGCCAGCAGCCCTTGGACGAGCCACGTTCCTCTCTTCCTCGGGTCCAGCGATGGCCGCTCGAGCACGACGATTGCTGCCCCGTCTTTCCTCGGGAACGGGGGCTCGAAGGCGCGGTACGCTCCCATATCCTTCCCAGACTGCTTGAGCCCGTACCGAGTGTCCCACCTGAAGAAATGGCGCCATATGAACGTCAACAACCATATGAGGCACAGGATCCCGATGATCCCGAAATCGAGTTCCTCCAGTGGAAGTTCCAGTATCAAGCAGCCCCGCCTCCCGAGAAATGGTGGCACGCGAGGCCGATGAGGACTGGTTCCTTCCTGAGCATGAAGTGGGATCCTTTCTTGAAGCTGATCTGGTTGCCCGTTGGCAACTGGAGCCAGCGAGCGTTTTCCACGAAGTTATCGAACCCGATCATCGTGTCGTTCCTGGCATGGCATAAAAACAGCTTCTCCCGAGCGAGCGCGACGACCTTTTCCTTGCCACCGAGCTCGCGTGCCAGCGACTCGAAGTAATGGACGGGTGAAACGGCCTTGTTAGCCTCACGCGACACGTACAGTAATTCTCCCTTGAAAAGGTACCTGAGCAGCACGAACGGGTTCAAGTAGAGGCGCCAGAGCACGCGCTTTCGCAGATCTGACCAGGTCGACCACGCGAAGATCTTCGATACCTTCTCGTTGTGCAGGCCCGCGTGAATGGACACCATGCCCCCCATGCTCCAGCCGAGTAAAAAAACCGCCCGGACGTTGCCAGATCGGTCTTTCGAGAAATGGTCGATGAGAGATCTCAAGTCGGCGACGTGGCCGTTCAAATCGGTGATCTTGCCACGGCTTTCCCCGCGACCGCGGTAATCCCACGAAAAAACCGAGAAGCCGGCCGCGGCAAGTGCTTGCGCGATGTGGGTGGCGCGGAACTGGTTGTCGTTGAAGCCATAGCTGGCAATGATGATCCCGCGGGCTTTCCCGATATCCTTCGGGGAGGCGGGCTCGTGCATGATCCCGCTGATGTTGCGCCCGCACGTGATCGTGACCGTCATATTTTTCGAGGCAACAGCGTTGGCATCCACTGGTCGCCAGCGGTTCCACCAGAACCTGGACACGCTATCCGCGATGAAAAAAGACACGTAAGCGAGCAAGAAGGTCTGGATCCCGAAAAAAAACGACCTGTCATAATCGATCCCCCTAGTCAAGTTCACGATGATGATGGCAACGCCGGCCACGGTGCTGAGGGTTCTCAAGATGAGGTACTTAAGCGCG
Source organism: Candidatus Sigynarchaeum calidifontis (assembly GCA_030587475.1). Taxonomy (GTDB): domain Archaea; phylum Asgardarchaeota; class Lokiarchaeia; order Sigyniarchaeales; family Sigyniarchaeaceae; genus Sigyniarchaeum; species Sigyniarchaeum tengchongense. The sequence continues at coordinate 40,442 of JAUQYZ010000295.1, read as the reverse complement.
AATCGCCGCATCGTGCTAGTTCTACCCGTCGTGATTTATAAATCCAAATTATCCGTTGGATGATTTGGATGGATTCATTACTCCTCGATGCAAGAGATAGAATACCCGACAAGCACCAGGTGACCGTATGCTCTCGGCAGGGCACTCCCTTGCCACATCTTGCGGAAATGCCAGCTCATCAACAAGGAACCGGCTGGCAGTAAATGAAACGGTCGTGATGATGATACCCCGGGAAAAAAGGGACAAGCGGCGGGTGTTCGACACCCTGCCCGAGCTGCACAAGCGGCATGGCGTGTACATCGTTGACAAGTGCGAGTGCACGCCGATCGTGTTCGGTGGCGAGTTGCTCACGGTCACCTTCGACCGCGTGGCGGCGCATGGCACGGGAATCCTCGTGCACCGGCTGGCGACGCGCGAGCTCGTCGCGAGAGTGCCTTGGGATCGCGGGCTCGGCTGCGCGATCGTGGCCGACGGGCAGGTCCGCGTGTTCGGTTCCTCCAGCTGGACCGCGCGTAACCGCATCACCACGGCGGTGCTGTCCCCCGGCTGGAAGTTAGGCGAGGCCGTGGATGTCCTGGACGCGGTCGAGGGACAGAAGATCTTCAACACGTCGGTAGCGCCCTGCCCCGACGGGTATGTCATGGCCTACGAGGTGGAAGAGCCCGACAAGGTGAACTTCTCGATCCGTTTCGCCCGATCGGGTGATCTGGTTCATTGGGAACGAGTTGGCGAGGTTTTCGAGCCGGACGTGTACGCGGCTTGCCCGACCGTCCGGTACCACGATGGCTGGTACTACATCTTGTACTTGCGCCATTTCAAGCACTACGTGACGTGCATTGCACGCACGCGTGACCTTGCCACGTTCGAGCGGTTCGGGGGCAACGCGCGGTGGCCGGCGTCGGTCGCCGTCTTGTCGCCGAAGGGCTGCCCGCACGAGGGCATCAACAACTCGGACATCGACATGGTCGAGTGGCACGGCACCGTCGTGTTCACCTACTGCGACGGTGACCAGCAGACGTGGATGAACTTGCGGACGGCCGTGTATTTCGGCACTGCCGCGCAATTCTTCAATGAATTCTTCCCGTGAGGGGTAGAAAATGAGTGGACAATTGCAAACCGAGACGAACGACGTGTTCATCGGCGGGCAAGAGGGTTTCCCCGTCTACCGCATCCCCTCGCTCGCGGTGACGAGGAAAGGGACGATGCTTGCCTTCTGCGAGGGGCGGCAGTCGATCAGCGACGCGTCGCAGAACGCCATCGTGCTCAAGCGGAGCACAGACGGGGGCAAGATATGGGAGCCCCTGAAAGTCGTCGCCAGGATGGGACGGGATAGCCTCAACAACCCGCAAACCGCGGTCGTGCGGGAGACCGGGCGCGTGATCTTGTTTTTCCAGCGGTATCCCTACCCGTCCAACGAGAATACCGTCGTGGCGGGGTACGTGGCATCGCCGCTAAAGCGACTGCTCGGGCTCCGCGCCCTGGACTCGTGGAGCATGCACAGCGACGACGACGGCGCCACATGGAGCTCGCCACGCGACATCACGCGCCAGGTAAAGCCCCCGGCGCCGGCGACCTCCCTCGCCAGCGGGCCGGGGATCGGCATCCAGCTCCGGCGCGGGAGGCACGCGGGGCGCCTGCTCATGCCCTTCAACTGCGGCCCCTACGGCAAGTGGCGCGTGTTCTGCGCGTTCAGCGACGATGCTGGCGAGACCTGGCATAGGGGACAGTTCGCGCCCGAGCCCGGTCCCGGGCACGCCAACGAGGTGCAAGTCGTCGAGCGGGTCGACGGGACCGTGCTGCTCAACGCCCGGAACCAGCGAGGCGCGAAGCGGCGGAAGGTAGCGACGAGCAGCGACGGCGGGGAGACGTGGAGCCCGCTGGCCGTGGATGGCACGCTAATCGAGCCGGTATGCCAGGGCAGCATCATCCGCCATCTTGACCCCTTGGATGGCGAGAAGAGCGTTATCTTGTTCGCGAACCCGGCATCAGAAGCCCGGCGGGAGAATGGCGCGGTGCGGGCGAGCTTTGACGAGGGCAAAACCTGGCCGGTCGCGAAGGTGATCGAGCCGGGGAAGTTCGCGTATAGTTGTCTCGGGACGATGCCGGACAAGCGGGTGGCATGCTTGTACGAGACCGGCGACAAATCCGGCTACGAGAAGGTCGTGCTCGCCTCATTTATAATGGAGCTATGAGAATGGCTACGGAAGACGTCCAGGCCATCCCTGGTGAACTAATTGAATGTTCAATACGCTGCATTCCTGCTCCGAACTTGGTTTCAATTTCAATTCGGTACCTTATCCGGTTCTTGGGGGGACGGATTTTGTTAAAAGAAATAGTTATTTATTTTTGGAGGCAATTCGTTTAACTAGTCGATGCAGTTAAAACAATGGCGCTTGTTTGAATTTCGAGGGAGAAATGATGAAGCGATTGATCGATCCGGCCGATTTTTCGGAGGCCGGGAATTTATCATCAAATCCGTGAACGCGTGAAATTGAATGTCGAGTGCCTATGATTATATTTGGAAAGTAATCGTCGGTGGGCAAGGTGGCGTCGGAAAGACGACCATTCTCTACCGGTTCATCCACAACGAGTTCCTCGAGGACACGAAGCTCACGGTCGGCGTCCAGTTCCACACGCAAGCCCTCGAAAGGCAAGATCGCAAGATCTCCCTCGTCCTCTGGGACCTTGGCGGGCAAGAGCGCTTCCGGTTCATCCAACCAGAATACGTGAAGGGTGCCGTGGGCTGTTTCGTGTGCTTCGACATGAGCCGGTTCATGACACTCGAATCAACGCGTGAATGGATCGACATGTTCCGGCAGAGTGCGCCGAATGCTCCCATCGTCATCGTCGGCACCAAGCTTGACCTCATCGACGAAAAAGAACAGCAGAATGTCATGAACGCTGCCAACCAGCTTGTCGCCGAGACCGGCTGCCTCGCTTTCATCCCGACGTCATCGAAGCTCGGCATCAACGTGAACGAGACCGTGTATTACATGGTCGACACGCTGCTGTACTATGCATACTACGGCTTGCAAGGTGCAACCGCCCAGCAATGATTTTTTTTGTCGACATATGAAACCGAGCAATTTCTTGTTAATTCAGTTAAATTAACAAACTTAACAAATCTTCTTCTCATTCCGATGCGTTAATGTTGCTGAAAAATGTAAAATAATGAAAAGAGCTTGGATGGTTCAGTTATACACGAGGAACTTCTTCTTGATGAGCACCGATTCCGCCCAGTATCCGAGGATCGTGATGAAGACGCCTGCGATGGTCGTGCAGAACACGCCGAGCGTGGCCGCGAGGATTACTGTTTCATTTCCAATAGCGTCCGACACTCCAAAGACCACGAGCAAGACGACGAGGCCACCAATGCAAGCGAAGCCGATATATAAAAGCACCTTGAGTTTTTCGACCATTTCCCCGATCAATCTCCCCGCGACGATGAGAAGCCCGCCACCCGCTGATAGCAAGCCAACACCGATGGACCATCCTGCAAGATCCCAGAATTTATCGGGCTTTTCCATGTTGCCCAACATCATAATAAAAATTATCGTCCCGGCGATGCCCAGCGCGCCGACCGCGCAAACAACGATCCAGCCGATCATCTTGGTCTTTTTCTGGAGCGCCCACATGATCTTGGCCATCAAGAAATAGAGCCCCGCAGCGGCAAGGCACGAGATCGCCGTGATGGCCATTATCGAGTCGCCATAATGGAAAGCCGGAATCGCGAACCACACGGCATACCCAGCGAGCATAAACGCGATGATGATGCCGAGCACGTTAGCGACGAGCCGGATCTTCATCTCCTTTGGCATTAGAATCTTCATATTTTTCATCTCGTTGCATGGCGCCGCGATGCTGCACATCGCGACCGCGCCATTGTAACAAGCTCGCTCGCTGTGCTATTTTAACCTATACTGTGAAACGTGAAATCGACCTCACGCGAACGCATGTCCCCAGCCGATGATACGCAGCCTTCCCGCGAACTTTTCAAGCAGCGTGACGATGGCCCAGTTGCAGTCATCCCCGAAAGCCATTTTCTTCTCGGCCTTGAACGTGACGGTGCCCTCCTCGTTCGGCTTGAGCAAGCCAGCCTCGCTTCCGCCCTCGATCTTGACCGGCACTGCCCCGATCACCTGGTGCTCGATGGCAACATGGTAGAGCTGCCTCTCCTTCACGTCCATGATCTTCTTGGAGAACTTGGACAAGCGGAACTTTATCTTGAACTCCTGGTATGCCTTCATGCTACCCTTGGTCACGAACATGTTGTCACGGGAGATTTCCTCCGATTTAAGTCCTTTGATGGCGAGTCCGACCCGATCGCCGCGCCCCGCGGACTTCTGGTCGATATCTTGCATCTGGATCGACTTGATGATCACGTTCTTGAATTCGGTAGCGTCGGTGAACTCGAGCATGTCGTTAGCATTGAACGTGCCTGATTTAACGACGCCAAGGATGACCGTGCCGACCCCCTTCACCGTGAAGGCGGCGTCGATGAGCACACGCACGTTGTTGCTTCTCGGTGGCGTGATTTTCTCGGAAAGGGCCACGATCCTCTGCTTGAACGCGGGCAAGTCCTTCTCCATATCGTGCATGACGATCACGTCGGTCACCTTGTCCTTGAGCGACGTGTTCTTGATGATCTGGAGCAATTTCGCCTTCAAGTCGTTCACGGCGTACTCGTTGGTTTTCGTGATCCCGGCAATCACGACGAGCGGGATGGTCTCGGGATGGCATTCCATGGCGACGATCATCTCGCCCATCAGCGCGTCGAGCTTGTCGTCCGGCGTCACGAGCAGCACCTGGAAGTCGCCGATGTTCAAGCACTGCAGCAGCGTCTTGAGCTTGTCCGGGTATCCTTGCGGGGCGACCGTGATGTACACGTTTTCCCCTTCCATGCCGTCGTAGAACACCATGTCCGTGTCGCTGGCCTTCTTGCCGAAAAACTCGCCGATCTTCTTGGCGATCGTGTCGGAATGTGTCGTGATGAAGGATATCGAGTAGTGTTTCATGGGGACATCAACCAGCGCGAGACCAAGGCGTCATATGCTGCCCCACATTTCTTGATGTCGTCGACCCGGATCGAGCCGCCCGTGCTTGGCGACGGCGATTACATCTGGAGATCGATGCACGTCGCATGGGATCTGTTGTGGGTCGCCGAGCGGGGAAAGGAGAGTCCCGAGACGAGGAATCGGTGCCCACGCGCCGGCGGGCACCGAAAACTCGTCGCGATCACCCGCGAATTTCCTCTAACGATAACACCGGTAAAACATTGGCAACTTGCAGAGGTTGTCTTCAATTAAAGCAGGGACGCGAGGCTGAACTCTTGATCGGAATTTCGCCGTCCACGTCCGCTATCCAACCTACTATAACCGGCCAGGTCAAACTTTTAATCATCACGAGGGTAGATTCTCCATGCGAGAAGCTTCGTGAACCGGAATCGGATGATTTAAAAATGGTGAAAAATATCAAGGGGAAAGCCGAGTTCGATGCGGCGACGAAAGCAGCCAAGGTCGTTCTAATCGATTTCACCGCAACGTGGTGTGGGCCTTGCCGAGCCCTGGCGCCAATCCTGGAGCAAATAGCCACGGAATACCCGCCAGCGCAAGTACAGATATTCAAGGTTGACGTGGACGAGAACAACGATCTCTCCAACATGTTCGGCATCACCGCGGTGCCTGCCGTCGGCATCTTCAAGGATGGCAAGATGCAAGGTGGCCTGGTCATCGGATTGCGGCAGAAAGGGGACTACAAGGCCGCTATCGATAATTTGTTGAAATAAGGTCGTTTTTCCTTTTTTTCTGACCCTTCATGTGCAGTTAAATCGTTATGGGGACGTATCGATGCAGTTCCCCTCCGAAAGTATTTATGAGCCAGCCACGATCCGTGACACGACGACGGCATGGCAGCCACGATCGACGCGTTCATGGCCGCGGCCAAGGCAGAAGGGGAAGCACGAATTGCCCGCATCCACCTCCTTGCCAAGCGGCTTTGGCACGACGGCAATCTCCTGCCCGGGGATCTCCAGGCCAAGTGCAAGGCCGCGTGGGATATCATCGCGAGAGATATCGGTTCACGGGTAGTTCCGCTCGTGCCGGCCAGCGATGACCGGCAAGTCACGGACGTGATCTTCGGATCTGGGGGCTTCTCGACCGGGGCATTCCAAGCAGGCCAGTTCAAGGCGGTCAAGCAATACGCAAAGAATCCCCCCGTCGTGCTCGCCGGCATCGTGGCGAACAAGGGAAAGGCAGCCGGGTGCAACGCGAGCGTGGTTGCTAGCGACCACGGCATCCCCCTCGTCGAGTTGGACTTCGCCGCCTGGTATCGCGAGCACGTCGACAAAGCCGAGCGGAACCCCGTCGCCGCGTCCAGGTACTGGTTCCCCAAGGATGACCCGGCGCGCCCCGATCAAGGCGAGATCTCGCGCCGGTTTGCCATCCGCCAGGACCAATACCATGCCGCCCTCGGCGAGCGCATCGCGAAGGACATCAGCCTGCCCATCGATATCGCCTCTGCCCGGGGTTATAGCTTCCAATTTTGCAGTGCCATGTTCAAGCAGCAAGAGCGCAATCCGCACGTCAACGACACGCACCCCGCGGATCTCACGTTCGTCGATCCGGACACGAAGGCCAAGCTCTACCCGGGCTGGCAATCCGGCGCCGTCCAGCTCATGATGAAGGCCAAGCACAAGCGGTTTCGCGGCAGCCTTATCGAGGTCGGTTTCATGGACCGTGCCGAGCAAGTCGACGAGCTCGACGAGGGCGCCCTGCTTGCCATCGGGGGTGGCGTGGTGCCGGGTGCATCGATCTCGTGCACCGCGGACCAGGTTCAAGCTGCCATGAAGCTCGTCGACGATTACACGTTCTGCGCGATCGAACCAACCGGCCTCATCATCGCGTGGGGGATCACCGAGGATCCCGTCCCCGTAACGTTCCAGGACGTGAATGGCCATGACGTGGTGGTTCGGCAACGAGCGGTCGTGGTAGGAAACGAGATCCGCGCCGGCAGAAACGCGTGGGGAAGCGACTTCGATGCTGACATTCAACGGCTGGAATCTTTTCTCTTGAAAAAATAACCCCTGGTCAAGACAAGTATCCCCGGAGCTCTGCGATCTCGGCCGGCTTCCACGGCGAGGCCTCGGCAAACCGCGGGTGCCGTTTCAGGGGGAATTGCAGGGATTTCCAGCTTATACCTCTGCAATCGATGCTCCCGATGTCGTGGATCCCCAACCCTCGTTCCCCAGCCCGCAGCACGTACTGGAACAAATCGAGAGGGATGCCCGCTATAGCCGCGCATGTTGCATCGACCGCGACCGGGTCAGTGCTGGCGATGGCCATCCCCCCGATCCCTTTGCAAGCATTCCCGCGCCTGGGCCCGGCGCCTTCCATGACCGTTGAGCCATCGATGACGGCGAGGTCCGGGGCGCGGCACGTCGCGAGCCGGACGAGATTCGCCGCGAGGGCGACCTTGCTGGGGCCGATGTTCTGTTCCCTGGATAGCTCGTGCGGTTTCCTGTTACCGAACCCGTGCATGTACCCCTTCACGTCGCCGCGGCGGATGATGGTGGATTCACCGCGGTACCGGGCAGCGTTGAGCGCGCCCATCATGTTTTTCAAGCAAAGGGTGAGGCCGAGCACGTCGTGGGTCTTGAGCTTTGCCACGCTCACCACGAAGGATTCGGCGGCGAGCTTGGCTATGCCTAACTCGATCGGTTTTTGCGCCTCGTGGTTGACGATGCCGAACCATTTGCTCGCCTCGTCATCGTGCAAGTCGACCAGGTCCCATACTTCCTTGTGGGCAGAATAACCATGGTTTTCCAGGGCAAGTTTAGTCGATGGCTTGTGCTTTGACTCGTAAGTCGTTCCATCGCCCACGAGGATCTTGTAACTCGTCGATTCCTTGAAAAAATCGGCGACGCCAAGGCATGCATCGACTGACGTGTTGCACGCGGGATTAATATCGGTAGAAAGCAAGTTGGGCTTTATCAGGACCCGCTTCTGTCCGCCCGCGCGTTCCCAGCGATCGAGTGCTGACAAGACGTGGTCTCGGATCAAGTCGATTGTTTCCCTCGTTGCAGCTCGCTGGTCGTCGTTCTTGGAGATGGCGATGGTCGCTGGCATGTCGGGTGCCTGTGCTCGTAAATGGGCTTTTCCTAGGAAAAGTCTATAAAAGGGACTTGATGTCTTTATCAAGTTGCATTATCCTATATCGCGATTTCAGCAAGAACGGCGTTTTGCCATGTTTCTTGAACCAGCGGGAAAACCGTTTTTTCACGGTCACTTGCATCGTCCCGACGGCGTGCTTGTCGGCAAAGCACACGATCTTCTCCTCGATGCTCTGGGGCATGAGGGAGACCTTGATGTCCTTCGCGTTGCCGGGAAACTCGCGCTTGATGTCGTCGACGGTGAACCCGCCCAGCACGTGCACGAGGGCGCAACGGGCTACCCGTTCCTCCACCTTCGCATCCATCAATGCCTGGTATCCTCGATACCCGTGGTCGAGGCCGTGGGACTTGATTCGACCGATATCGTGGAGCAATGCCCCCGCTTCGACCACTCGCGCGTCTATCTTCACATTCGGATCGCGTTCGTGGATCTTTCGCACGAATTCCATGGCGATATCCTTGACGACTATGCAATGCTCCTTGATACCATCTGGTAACCCCCATTTCGATATCAAGTCGAGGATCTCGTCGTTGGTAGGAATGCGGTTCCCGAAATCGAACCTAGTTTTCTCCACCATCGGAATTCCACGATCTAGAAATGGCCATCTGAATTAATTAGTTTCTACGCGTTTCAAAGCATGGAATAGAAACGATGAAACCATCATTTATAACTTCCGCATGTGCCCCCTGCCTTGTTGAAACCGCCTTGAAGTTCTTGAAAGCCGGCGTGGACGGCAAGGATGCCGACAAGGTTGTCATAAAGGGGATGGAGCGAGCGTTGAGCATTATCCAGCAAAAGTTTTCGAATAACGGCTATACTTTCGAAATCGGGAACATGGTCGCTCGTGATATCGTCGATTTCTTGAAAAACGAGGACATTTTCAAGGATATCAAGGCACGCAGCAACCGATTGTGCATGTCGATGTACCCCGAATTGAAGGCACGCATGGATTCCATGCCCTCGATCGACACGCAGCTCGATTTCGCGATCGCCGCGGCCGTTGCCGGTAATGTCATCGACGTGGGAACTGCTGGACACGACTTTATTCTCCAGGAAGACGAGATTTTCAAGATCATTGAAGAAATCCAGCGTGCCGGATACAAGATCGACCATCGAGGGCAATTGAAGCGGATTCTCGCCGATCCGGAGGCCCATGATGTCCTCTTCATGCTCGATAACGCCGGGGAGATCGTTTTCGACAAGTTGCTCATCAGCTTCCTTAAAGCACGCGGCAAGCGCGTGTCGTGCATGGTGCGAGGGCGGCCGATAGCCAACGATGCCACGAAGAAAGACCTGGTCGACACCGGCATCGACGTGCTCTGCGACCAGATCATCGAAACGACCATCGCGTCCCTCGGCTATGATCCACGCGAAAACTCGAAGGATGTCAACGACCAGGTGAATGCCAAGGACGTGATCATCGCGAAAGGGCAAGCAAATCTCGAAACCGTGTCGATTTTCATCGACGACATCAAGGCAAAGCACGTGTTCCTCGTGGTCAGGGTAAAATGCGCGACGGTAGCCACATTTCAAGGCGTCAACGTGGGTGACAACATCGTCCGCCAGCTGCGGTGATCATCTCTTGGCAAGTTCCTCCTTGAGCAGCGGGATAGCACCCCCCGCGCGCAAGATTGACGTAAAAAAGGCGGGTAACGGCTGCAGCGGGTATTTCATTTTCGACCGTACGATCGTGACGGCAGGCGGGTCGAACGTATAGGTCACGGGATCCGACGCCTTGAATGACGTGTAGTATTTCCGGTCAATGACGATGGCGGGCAGGCCAATGTTGATCGCGTTACGATAGAAGATGCGGGCAAACGAGCAAGCGAAGATTGCGCCAATCCCGAGAAGTTTCAGCAAGTATGGAGCTTGCTCACGAGAGCTGCCGCATCCAAAGTTGTTTCCGGCAATGATCACGTCCCCCGGCTTCACTTTTCTCGCGAAATCATTCTCGAACCGCTCGAACACGTGGGTGGACAAGTCCTCCAGATCCCGGATCTCGAGGAACTTGCCCGCGATGATGTCGTCGGTCGAGACGTCATCTTTCATTACCCAGGCGATGCCTTTGTTTTCTCCGTCGAAAGAGACCTTCCATTCGCGTGTCTTGTACGCCATGGTTTCACGCCTCCCGGGGATCTATTATTTTCCCGTGCACGGCCGAGGCCATCGCGGTCGCGGGCGACGCCAGGTATATCTCCGCGTCGAACGCTCCCATCCGCCCCGGGAAGTTCCGGTTCGACGTGCTCACGCACACCTCGCCCGGCCCGAGCAAGCCCATGTGGCCGCCCATACAAGGACCACACGTCGGATACTCGACAATCGCACCCGCCTTGACGAATTGCTCGATGAGACCTTCCTTCAGCGCGCCCTCGTACACGGCACGTGAAGCGGGGATGATGATACACCGCACCCGGTCGTGTATCTTTTTGTTTTTCAAGACCTTTGCCGCTAATTGCAGGTCATCAAGGCGCCCGTTAGTGCACGACCCGATGAAAACCTGGTCGACTTCTTTGCCCGCGAGCTCGGATGCTGGCTTCACGTTCGAGGGAGACGGCGGTGCCGCCACGAGGGGTTCCACGCGGGGGAGGTCGATGGCCAGTTTCCGCTCGTACGCAGCGCCTGGATCCGGGTAAACTGTCTTGTAATCGCTCGTGACGTGCTCGATGAGCCAGGCATCGAGCAACTTGTCCGGCTCGAAAATCACGCATTTTGCCCCCATCTCGACGCCCAGGTTTCCGATCGTGAACCGCCCCGACATCGGCAGCGATGCGGGCTCCTTCAAGCCGATCTCCAGCGACTTGTAGTTCAAGCCCTCTGTGCCAAATTGGCCAAGCATCTGGAGCGCCACGTCCTTGCCCGTGCTCAGCGTGGGTAGCCTGCCCACAAGGTCAACCCGAATCGTCTCCGGTACCTTGAACCAGTTCGTTCCCTTCGCGAGCACGACTGTGGAGTCCGTGGCACCGATTCCGGTGGAAAAGCAATTCAGCGCGCCGTAGGTCGTCGTGTGGCTGTCGGAACCGACGATGAACATGCCTGGCTTGACGAGGCCACTATCGGGCACAGCCACGTGACACACCCCCGCGGTCATCCCCAGGTCATGCTTGATGCCATGTCGCTTTACGAAGCGCCGGTATTCCTGATGGATCATCGCAACCTTTTCCGACGGGGCCGGGATCCAATGATCAAGGATCGTCACGATTTTCGAGGAATCCCACACGTTTTCGAGTCCCGCCTCTCGCGCGATTCGTGCAACCTGATCACCGAGCATCTCGTGCATCATCAACAAGTCGACCTTGCACTCGACGATCTCGCCGATCACGGGGGTTCCCTTGACGGCGTGGCTGGCGAATATCTTCTCGACGATGGTTCCGGGCATGGTTGCTGGTTGCAAGATCGTCTCCCGTCCACTTAAACTAATCCCTTTCATTAGGTTGTATGGGCAATAAAGGACGCAACCGTGACAAGCATGTCGAACACGCGAGCCATCATCGAGGGCCACCTCGTCGAGGGATCGGCCGAGAAAGGCAAGGACATCTCCATCAAGATCGACTACACGCTCACCCAGGACGCGACCGGGACGCTCGCCTACTTGCAATTCGAGGCGCTCGGCATTCCTCGCGTGCGGACCGAGAAATCCGTCTCGTTCGTGGATCACAACACTCTCCAAACCGATTTCAAGAACGCGGACGACCATCGGTTCCTCCAATCCGTCGCCGCGAAGTACGGGATCCATTTCTCTCGGGCCGGCAATGGCATTTGCCACCAGGTTTTCCTGGAGCGGTTCGCCGTGCCCGGCAAGACGCTGCTTGGCTCGGATTCCCACACGCCGACGGCGGGCGGGATGGGCATGCTCGCTATCGGGGCGGGTGGCCTCGACGTCGCGTGTGCCATGGCCGGGGAGCCATTCTCTCTGAAAATGCCCGAGATTATTGGTGTCAAGCTGGTGGGAAAACTCGCGCCGTTTGTCTCAGGGAAGGACGTGATCCTGGAGGTCTTGCGTCGTCTCGACGTGAAGGGCGGCGTTAACAAGGTTTTGGAATACTTCGGCGACGGCGTCAAGTCGCTGTCCGTTCCCGAGCGGGCCACGATAACCAACATGGGCGCGGAAACCGGCGCCACGACGTCCATGTTCCCGTCGGACGAGGTGACGAGGGCCTACCTGGCGAAGCAGCAGCGGCTTGGGTGCTGGGTTTCCTTGCCAGCGGCGGCCAGCGACAAGGAATTCGACAGCGTGATCGACATCGACCTCGCGACCATCGTTCCTCTGGTCGCGAAGCCGCACAGCCCGGGAAACGTGGTGCCGGTGACCGAGGTCGAGGGCACGCCCCTCGACCAGGTGGCCATCGGCTCGTGCACGAACTCGTCGATCAAGGATCTAACCGTCGCCGCGTCGATCCTAGAGGGAAAGACCATCGACCCGAACGTGAGCCTCGGCATCAGCCCGGGATCCCGCCAAGTACTCATGCAAATCTCGAAGAACGGGGCGTTGCAAGCTCTCATGCAGAGCGGCGCGCGCATCCTGGAGTCCGCATGCGGGCCATGCATCGGCATGGGTTTCGCCCCGCCATCAGGAGGGAGGAGCCTCCGCACCTTCAACCGCAACTTTCAGGGCCGGTCCGGCACCGCCGACGCGCAAGTTTTCCTGGCCAGCCCCGAGGTCGCGGCGGCATCGGCCCTCGCGGGGAAGATCGCAGATCCACGTAAACTTGTCGGCATCAAGATGTTACCGATCCCCGATAAGCTGGACATAGATGATGCTATGATCATTCCCCCGCTCGCCGATGGGACGGGCATCAAGGTGATCTATGGGCCGAACATCAAGCCGGTGCCAATGGCTCCCCCGATGCCAGACGATCTCAAGGTCAAGGTCATTCTCAAGGTGGGGGACAACATCACGACCGATCACATCATGCCCGCGGGCGCGGATCTCCTCCCGCTTCGCAGCAACGTTCCCGAAATCGCCAAGCACGTGTTCGAGCGCGTGGACAGGACCTTCGCCGAGCGCGCGATGAAAGAAAAAGACGGGATTGTTGTCGTCGGCGGTGCTAACTATGGTCAAGGTTCATCGCGCGAGCACGCGGCCATAGCTCCCATGTATCTCGGCGTGCGTGTCTTGCTCGTCAAGTCGTTTGCACGCATCCACGAGGCCAACCTCATCAACTCTGGCATCATCCCCTTCGAGTTCGCGGACGAGAAGCAAGCCGACACCATGGCGGCTGGTGACCTGATCGAGTTCCGGGGCATCCGCAAGTACTTCGAGGGCGGGGGCACGGGGCAATTCCTGGCGAGGAACGTGTCGAAGAAGGTGGACGTCCCCGTTAACCACCATCTCTCGCCCCGTTCCATCCAGATCTTGCTCGCGGGCGGTCTATTGAACCTCATCCGGGAAAAACTCGGAAAACAATGAGTTCTGGCTTTTTTCCACGTTCTATATCGGGATCAAAAAGATTTTTTACCGCGTTGGGTGATCCATCGCTCATGGACGGCGAATTCAAGCCTTTCACCTTCCGGTCACCACGCATCGTGTTTAAACGGAACGCGTGGAAGGACTTGCCCAGGATCTGCGAGGAATACGGCAAGCACGGGATGATCGTCACTGGATCGACGGTCATGTCGAAATCGGGCGTGTATCCGGCATTGATGGATGCGTTCAAGGCGCAAAAAATCGTTGTGAGGGAGATCATCCGCGAGGGGAGAGAACCAACGGTTCGCGAGGTCGACACGCTGGCGAACACGGCCCGGACAGAAAAAGTTGACTGGATCCTTGGCATCGGCGGTGGCAGCTCCCTGGACCTGGCAAAGGCTGCAGCTGGTCTGGCCAGAAACGATGGCTCGGCCGCCGTGTACCAAGAAGGAAAAGACCTCCCCTCCGAGGGCATCCCGTTCATCGCCGTGCCGACTACCGCGGGCACGGGTTCGGACATCACGAACAACGCAGTCCTCATCAACGAGCAAAAGCACGTCAAGCTGAGCATACGCGGGGACAAGATGCTCGCGCGCGTCGCCGTGCTCGACCCCGTGCTCTCCCGATCGATGACGCCGCAAGTCACCGCGTACACGGGGCTCGATGCTCTAACCCAAGCGATCGAAGCCTATGTTTCGAAAGCTTGCAACCCGATGTCCGATTTACTTGCGGAAAGGGCGATCGAGGCCATCTGGGGTTCTTTATACAAGGCGTTCACGAACGGGAACGATCTAAATGCCCGGGAACAAATGCTCTACGGAAGCTTGCTCAGCGCCCTCGCTTTCTCGAACGCCAAGCTCGGTGCCGTGCATGGCTTTGCGCACCCCATCGGGGCACTGCACGCGATACCTCACGGGCTCATATGCGGTGTCCTCCTCCCCCACGTGATGCGGTTCAACCTGGCCGGGAACATCCACGACGTCACGAGGAAGTACGGGTGGATCGGTCGCAAGATGATAGGGAAAAGCACTCGTGAATCGCTAACCGATGCGGAGCTTGCCAACGCGGCCATCAAGAGCATCATCGACTTGTTGGATAGCATACACATCCCAACACGCCTGGCCGGTTTGGGATTGAAAGTTGAGGATTTCCCCGCGATCCTTAACGATACCAAGGGAAGCTCGCTCCAGAACAATCCACGGGAGACGAATAGGGAACTGCTCGAGAACGTCTTGAAGGAGTCCTTGTGATCGGCCTTTAGGAACGATAACGCTCCCGCGGCCTTTGATACGCCTCCCACCACCAGATTTGATCAACATCCTCTTTGATCGAAACACAATCGTTTTATCTGTCAAGGTAAGAATCACATCGACAGCGGGAATCGTGAGTATTATGAAAAAAGTCAACGAGAAGGAACTGGCGTTCCGCAATCCCGATGGTTCTGGGCCAAAGTACATGATTCGTGGCCCGTCCATCGACTGGGGCGTGTTCGTTCTGAAACCCGGACAGAGAATGGGCGTGCACGGGCATCTCAACACCGAGGAGACATTTTACTTCGTTGCTGGCTCGGGAAAGATGATCGTGAATGATCACGAGCACGAAGCCAACACGGGCGATGCTTTCCTCGTGGAAAAGCAAGAGAAACACGATATCCTCAACACCGGGAAGGAGGATTTGAAGTTCATATTCGTCAAGTGTCCCTACCTGCCCGATGATAAAATCGAGTACAAATAGGCAATGGCACGCTCACATAATCCCTTTTCACCGTGATCCTCTTCGTCACGCAGGCCGCCAGCAAAGTGATTGCGGCGGGACCGGAGATCTGCTCATCACCTACCACTAGCCAAGCGGTGAGGGGGAAGAACGCGCCCATATCGACCGGCTCTGCTTCTCGACGGGGCAATGGCTCTTGTACAAGTATGCTGGCGTTTCCATTGACGCGTTTTCATCATTCCTCCCATCAATCCTTTTTCACATGGCAAGCGCGTTTATATCTCGCCGGCACGTGTTGAAGCCCGAGGGGCGATTAACGCGCACGTCAAAAGCGCAGAGATTAATGCTCTGCCGGGAAAGTAAGTACCATAACATGAGGTCTTTATTAGGCAACAGGAAATCCCAGAGAGGCACCGCCGAGGCTGCGTGGAACGCTATTGGATACCACAGAGCATTGGGCCAGTTTTGGTGGAACTACGTGCTCACGGTATTCATGGCGGTCGTTGCTCTCTTGTATTTTTCCGTGCTCATACCAAACTTTTTGTTACCATTCCCGGAAGTGTTTGGTTTTTATGGAGTTGTCACGGGCCTGTTTAACTTGCTCTTTACGGTCTTGAACGCGGGTACGGGGGACGTCGTGACCCGGTATGTCAGCGAACACTCGGTGGACAACCCGCGCAAGTGTTTAGAATACATACGGTTTTTTATCCATTTTCAGATGGTCTCCGGCTTGTTTCAAGTCACCAGCATAGCAATATTTGCTTTGTATTGCATGCCTTTGAACCTGGAATACTTGAAATGGATATTCATTATCTATTCCACAGTCCAATACCCAGGAATGCTTACCGTTTACCAGGGGTGCCTCAACGGGTTCTCCCGGTTCGACAAGACCAACAAGCTCTCGATCCTCCAGGTCGCCCTCGTCCAGCCCGGTGTCCTCATCGCGTGCGTGTTGATCTTCAAGGAGGTCGGTGCCGTAATTCCCGCGTACGGCGAGATGATGGGGGCATTGATCGGGTACGTGATCGGCAACTACCTCGATGATTTCATAACATTCGCCATTTCTGCCTACATGTTCAATCCAGTGCTTAGAAAGATCGGATACACGATCCGTGACACCTTGAAGCCGTCGGTGTCGCGCGAGGTCGTCCGCAATTCCCTCGTGTTCGGCACCAAGATCATGGGTTCCGGCATGCTCTATGAACTCGTCGCGTTCATCGTGAACATCATGATCATCGCCTGGATACCGCAGTATGGTACCATCCTTGGCGTGTACGGGATCGCCAAGAGCATCTGCGACATCGGGCTCATCCAGTTGCCAATGACGCCCGTGCTGTCCGAAGCGTACAACCACAAGAAGTACGCGGCTTACAACTACGGCATCAGCATGCAGTTCAAGTACATCGGGCTCATCCCCGGCTTCTTGTTCACCGAGATCGCCATGCTCCTGCCGGTCGTGCTCCACGCGATCATCGGCGGAAACTACGCCATCGCTGCCTACCTCATCCCCGTGCTGTTACCCGTTCGGCTGAATGCCATCTGGTGCCGGTTCCTCGACCAGGTGCAAGTGGGCGCGAGTAAACCGAACCATTTCGTGGTAACTCGCATCGTGGAACAGACCACGCGTCTCGTGGCCCACTTCGTCTTGCTCAGTCCGGCCATGCTCCCCAGCATCCTCCCGTCGCACGTGGAACTTAACTTCCTCGGCGGCGCGGCGCGACCCATCCCGATATTCTTCATCGTGTACGCATTCTGCGATTTTCCCGGCATGATCGCGAAGATGTTCTTCGGCTTCACGCTCGCCGATCGGAAAATCCTGCGGCCGGTCGGGCAGAAGCTGCGCATACCGTGGTGGCAAATGTTCGGGGCCATGGGCCTGGTGGTCGCTGCCATGATCGTGGTCAACGGCGCGCTGGTCATCTTGTTCAATTGGGCTCGAAGCATCGATGACATTTACGGGTACGTGCTCGCGGGGCTTTACTTGCTCTTCATCCTCTTCGGGGCGCCGTTCGTCATGTTTTTCATTTACTCCCTGGTCGGCGGGTGGGATGACCACGGCCTTGGTATATTCAGGGATACCATCGTGCTGAGTGGGCCATCGAAGTTCCTGGTCGACAAGCTATACAAGATAAGCAAGTGGGGTCACGATCACTCGCCTCTCAAGAACAAGTTCCCGATCCCGCACGAGGACGCGGCCCGCGAGCTTGCCGAATTGAACGAGATCAAGAAGCGCACCTACGAGCAATTGGCATTACAAGAAAAAAAATCGTGAAAAAGTGCATTTATTTCATTTCTGGATGGCAAGCACTTGATCCTTCCCGAGTTGAATAGGCTCTTTCAAGGTGCACGTGCCGTCGGCCTTGATATCGACGATTTGCACGCCGCCTGGCCCGGAGACCTTCGTGCCCATGGCTCTCGCCAGCCCGGGGAGCTTCAGCTCATTCAAGGTGATGTGGCCGTGCAAGACCGAGATCTCGGCCTTCCCCGTCGTTAGGTCCTGGTGGTACGTGCCCCACACTGCGTCGAGCGACCAGAAACAGCGGAAATCGTTCTCGTGGACCCGGGGATTGAACCCTAGAAAGCCCCGTCCCTTGTCGTACTCGAACCCGGACAAGGCAATGAGCAATCCGTATGAAGCCATCGACCTGGCATAGTGGTGGCCACATTCAAATTCATCCCAGGGATTCCGTCCCCAGCCGTCGTATCTGTCCCTGATGCTCCGGGTGACGCAGAGCCCCTCCTCGAGCAGTCCCTCGATGATGCAGTGGACGGCGAACTGGTACTCGAAGCCGTTCATGACCTCGTCCGCGTACGGGAACATGATATCGGGCCGGCCGCCCTTGGGCCAGGTGCAAATGATCGTGGCAGCCTCGTCGTTCACCGCGTACAGGCGCGCACCGTTCTCGTGTTCTTTCATGCTCGGCTTCCAGTTGTACTTGAAGACGGACTGGAGCGCGGTCTTTACATGATCGGCATCGAGAAACGTGGGAAGGCCCGCGATGCGAGCGATCTCCTGGCCAACTAGCTGGTCAACGAGGCACCCTGGGCCGACCTGGTACTCTTTTGCAACGCTAGCGTCGAGACGCTGGATGTAGAATTCCCCGTTCCACAAGTTTTCATCGACCCATTTCCTGCCTCGATCGTGGATGGCGATGTACTCGGCGGCAGACTTGTCATCCCCTGCGGCCCTTGCCATCTCCGCGCCCGCGAGCAACGCGCCGAGGTAGTAGCACGTGAGCATGGGGTTCGGGCCATGGAAATCGACGTCGTACGTGTTGTGCTGCCAGTTGTCGAGATAACCCTTTTTCTGCTCGTCCCAGTCCTCGAAGGCGAAGTCAAGCGCCCGCTTCACGAAGGGCCAATTTCCCTTCAGCCACTTGTCATCCCCGCAGATCTTCCATTCCCTGTAGACGTGCATTATGCCTCCAAATTGCCCGTCCGCGCAAGGCTTTATCCACGTGTACCCGCTGCCGAGCGGGAGCTGGATGCGGAAATTCAAGGCCCCGACCTCGGGAACGATGAAATTGAACCTGTAGTTCGCGTCGTGCATGCCCCTCTCGAGCGACGGGAACAAGAACGGCAAGGCCTGCTGGTATCCCCACACGTGCGTGCACGAGCCCTCGCAGCAGCCGGTCGAGCAGTTGCATCCCTCCCAGCCATAGAACGTGCCGTCCTCGTATCGCACGCAAGTGGCTGTTTTTAAAATCGCCATGTTGGCCGAGATGGCGTCGAGCACGTATGGCGGCAGAGATGAGCCGAATAGAGCGTCGTGGAACTTGATCGAGACTTCATGGAGGTCGGCTTCTTGTGCGGAAAGCTTCTTGGCGACATCGAAAGCGTCGTCGAAGCGGGTCGCGTAGTGGTTTTTCCATCTCGGCTTCCCGTCCTGGTTCTCGGGATCGCCGCCTTGCCAGTACTTGACGAAGGTCGGGAAGTGCCACGTGATGTAGAACGTGAAGGTTTCCGTTTTCCCTGGCTGGATGGGCTTCTCTATTGCCAGGACGCCCGGGTCCGGCGTGGTTGACACGTAGGACGGTTCCTGGGGAACCTTGCCCGTGGCCTTGAAGGCATTCCAGAGCGCGTAGTGGGCGTTGAACCACGCGATGCGCTTCCACGAGGGAGTCATCGATACGCAAGCGTCCGGCGTCGTCAAGGCGATGGTCCCGAAGCGCGCGTGGTTCTCGGGCCAGGCATTGGAGCCGAACAAGATGCCACGGACTTTCCCTTCGTCGAGCACGTAGTTGTTGAACTGGCCCCTCGGCTGGAACCCGTTGATAAACCGCATCTTTATTGATTCTTCCGGCGTCACGCCGGCGATGTTGAGCAACGTCCAGGCGACCGAAACGTCGACCGGGGATGACCCCTTGTTCGTGACGTGGTATTTCAGGATCGCCGCGGGAAAGCCGGATGCATCGGGCTCGGACGGGATGAACGGGTTGTAAGCCTCTAGCGTGACGTCCAGCGGCATCGCGGCCGACTTGAAATCGATCCACGCGAACGGGTACTCCCCGCGGAACTGGCAGTCGTCCATATGCGGAAAGCCTTCTCCGTTGGCGTGGAACATGCCACCGTCCACGGGCGTGTACGGGCGCGGGACGGGACCTTCGAGCACCCGGCAGACCGGCTCCTTGCTCTCTTGCTTGCAGCGGACCATGGCGAAGGTCCTCGGGAACTTGCTGCCCATGTTCGGGCGGTTCTGGATCTCGAAATCCTGGAGCGTGCCCCGGCCGCTCAAGCCGATCGAGCCGGTACCGATACCCCCTAAAGGAAAGGATATCTGTTCGAGATACTTGTCCCGGAAAATGCGTTGGGGTCCGAGAGCAAAGAGGTCCTCGTGCGAGAATTTGCTTTGCTTCATGGTATGCAAGGATGCAGCTCGGAGAAAAAAAAGCATTGGTCAGCACGGGAATTCGAACAGCGAGTCCCACTCGTCCTGGCCCGCATACGTCGCCGAGTCACGAAGCGCCGCCAGCTGGGCCTCGATCTCTTGCTGCAAAAACTTTTCAAGCAACGTGGCCAGCTCCGGGAACGATGATTCAGACGATTGGCATGATCGTATCAATGACTCGGCAGCGGGAAAGAACCCGGTCAATGTTTTGCTCCAGCTCCCAATGATCTTGCCTTAAAATACGCGATCGACGAGGATTTTAATAATACACGTTTCAAGGGCTTCGCCCCAATGGTGACTCCACGCGCTCAGTAACATCGTGAGCCCTTGACGGGGAGACACGTCCTGCCGCGAAACCCCCTTCGACCTTGCCAATCCCTCGATTTTTTCCTCGAGCAGCCGGTCGATCGAACGATTCATGGGATGATCTCCGCGCCGTTGTATTGGAAGTAGTCGAACTGTGAGGGTGCCAGCGTACCGCCGGCGATCATGGCCTGGATCCTCGGTAACACCTTCTGTATAGCGGTCACGAGATACCGGATGCTCTCGCACACCTTTAAATAGCCGTCCTCGCCCCACGGCTTGAGCCTGTTGGCGTAGAGGCAGCGACCGCCGCATATCGAGAAGATATCACACGACGGGCACGGGCTGGCGACGTCCATGGTCTTCTTGAGGTCGTCGGGCGTGTTTTCTTGTATCGTGCCCATCTGGAAGATGCGGTAGAAGTCCGAGGAGACCGGGCAGGCAGTTATCTTGCCGTCCGTGCAAATATTGAAGTACTGGTGGCCGCAGCCGCAATGGAGCTTGGCTGGCAGGCCCGAGAGCATCGTCTTCACGAGCCCGTTGAACGGGTAGATCAATCTAACCGCATGGTCCCGCTCGATGCGCTCGATCCAGTCGGCGAGGAGATGGTCGACGCCGGGGTAGTACGAGCCGGCCAGCCAGCCATCGAGATCTTTCCATTCCTCCCGGTCGTCGAACATGAAATTGTTTTGCCAGTGCACGCCGTCGAAGAGGGGCTTTCCAACGTCGTCTTCCAGCCCGAGCAAATACGTAACGTCCCGGTAGACGTCGGAATGCTCTGACACGCACATGCGCGCGGTGATCTCCTTCGTGAACCCCTTGCGGCGCAGCAGCCGGGCGTTCCCGACTACCTTGTCGTGGGTCCCGGTACCCCGGTAATAGTCGGTCGTGGCAGCCGGGCCGTCGATGGACAGCAAGATGCAGTCCAGCACGTGTAAGTACTTGTCCTTGAGCTGGTCGAGCAAGATGCCGTTGGTCTGGAGCACGAACTTCTTCGCGGGGATCTCGTCCATGATGCGCTCGACGAATTCCATTCCCACGAGTGGTTCACCGCCGTAGAAGCCGATCATCGCGTCCGGATCCTTGGCGATGAACCGCTTGAGCGTGTCAATATCATACGCGATGCGGCGAGGGAATGGCGGGGTTGACTCGTTGTTTCTGCAGTAACGGCAAAAACCCAGGTTACAATCGGTCGTGGTGACGATGTTAAAAAGCACGATCGAGAAATATCACGAGCGGGCTTTAAACGTGCGCCCATTTCTCTGGAAGCAGCTCCAAGATCCTCGATGGCTTGATTGGAAGATAAAGGGGTTTTTTCTTGGCATTCACATGTCCATATCGGGAACGTCCATTTCCGCCTTGCAGGACCAGCATCTCTCGCCATTTTTCTTCAAGTGGGTGGCACATTTCAAGCAATAAAATGTTTCACATTTTGGGCACAGATAAATAGCGCCTGAAATCGGACCCTTGTGCACCACGCAGATCTTCTGCTCCTTGAAGGCGGTGACTTCTTGTTCGGTCGTGTCAAGTGGTGCCTGGGCCACAACACTGTCACCAGTCGTCCCCGCGCCATCCTTCTTTTGGCCCTTCACGGCCTTCGTGCTCGCGATGCTACCCATGACCTCGCTGGCGACGGCTTGTGCATCGCTGGACTGGGGCGCCAGCACGCGCTCGAGCATCGCGCGCTTGGCGGCGGCGGCCTCCGCGCTGTCGATAATGCCCGCGTTCTTCACGGCCGGCTTCATCACCATCGACCTGGACGCGGAGATGGTCGTGACGGATTGCGAAGGCGTAGCCGCCGGCGCGTTGGCAGCAGGTTTCGGCATGATCTGGTTGACGATGTCATCCGCCACGGCCTCCAATCCCTTGCGATAGATGGGATCAGCTGCCAGGTTTGGCTGCGGGGCGGCCGGGCGCGTTTGCTGCAGGACAGGCGCTCTCAATGCCGCGCTTGGAGCAGCGCGCGTGGCCGGGCGTATGCGTGCAGGCACGAGCGACAGCATTTGCTTTGTCTTGCCACGCCGGCCGTATTTAACGAGCTTGTAGGCCAGCTTCGCATCCTTCCGGCCGAGATAGACGCGATACCCGTTGAACTCGACATACTTGGTACCGGCGATGCTACCTTTCCTGATGGTAATTTTCTGGGCGAAATACATATTGAACGCCAGGTCGAAACCGGTAGGGCCCGCCCTGTAGAACACGACGCGCTGCGTGGTGATGATCAAAGAGCCCGCGTCGCCTGTTGGATGGCGGCGGACCATGATCTTGAACGTCATGTACTTCCCGAGAACCTGTTCGCTAGCATCAGGAACGAACGGAGCATCTCCCATCACGTTTGAAATCATGATCGTGTCCCACTTGCGTGTATGAATGTCTTGTATGACCTATCTCAATGCAACCTATTAAGTCCATTTGCATCCATGTTCTATAACCATGTAGGAGGGAAGGGGAAACCGTTATTTCAAGCCTGGTCAAACTTGGACATCAAGGCCAAGTTTGTCCAAACTAAGGCTTGTCGATGTTATTCAAGCGAGCGGGCGATAACGGGCGCCCTTTACCTCGGCATGTAGCCGCGGGGAGGTTAGTGCGGTTCGCACGTTGCGTGCTCTATTCAAGTCCCTGTCTACGTTTTTTTCAAAACCCATATATATGCAAGAGAGCTTTCCCGATATTCCCGGGGGCGAATATAGCCTTAAATCCCCTCCCGCCCCCCCTACGTATCCCATGCTTCGCGACCTTCTAGCCATCTGGCGGGAGCGGGCCAACCCGCTCTCCCGCAAGGCGCTCGCGCGCCTCCCCGTGACCCATATATTCGCCAGGCGTCATAACCGTTTCGTCACGCTGCTGTTCCACAAGGCCATGTACTGGTTTTTCAAGGCACGGAACCGCTTGGCGGTGCTCGGGTTCGACCACGTGCAAGACGTGATCGACGCCGGTGGCCCTTTCATGATCGTTGCAAACCATTCCGGCAACGCCGATGTCGCCCTCCAGCAGGCGATCCAGGCCCATCACGACAACATCACGTTCACGTTCATCAATGGCGATGGTTTCATCGATCAACGGTTACCCAGCATCGCAGCAGCCTTGTACTTCGCTGAATATATACCGCGCATGGGCACGGGGAAGCAAAGCATCGATAGAGTGATCAAGCGGCTCGTGGCTGGCGACCGGATCGTCTACTTTCCCGAGGGGAGTTTTGACTTCGGCCTCGTCTGGCGCGGCTATACCGGGGTCACGCGGATCGCGCTTGGATATCGCATGGTCACGGGAAAACCGCTGCGCCTCGTGCCCGCGTGCACGATCGGCATGCACGAGGCGTACAATCCCCACACGTATCACCATCATCATTACTTGTTCCGCGGGCACAAGCACGCGTTCAAGCGCCGGCACAAGCACGATGCCGATTTCATAGCTGCACGAAAGCGGCGCCTGGGAAAATTGCCCGCGACGGCGCTTATCCACCGGCCAGGGCAGAAGCTCGTCGTCAAATTTGGCCCAGCATTCACCTCCGACATCCCGGAATCATCGGGTGGCGTGGATCTCGAAGCGGCGACGGACAGCATCATGCTTCGGATCGCGTCCCTGTGGGGGCAGAAGAGGCTGTGTCCGAACATGGCGCGCGCGTGGGTCCAGCGCGCCATGCCCGCGGTCGACGGGCAAGGCCGGCTCTGGCGTGGATGATCACGGTAGCACGGGATAAAGCTCTACCGCATCTATCCATGCCCAGGAATTTGCCGTTCCGGCAGGCGAGTCGATTTTTATCATGATGGCTTTTTCGCCTGCTGGAAGCAAAAAATCGAGTGATATCCGCTTTATCGAGTTGCCATTTATGATATCGGTTGCGAGCGTGATGCCCCCGCTCTCGACGCTAACACGGGAAAACCGGTTCGAACTCGATCCCCACGCGACCAGCCGGAAGGACGTGTTTTCTTCCAGGCCCGTCACGAATTGTCGAACCGTGCACGAGTAGGAGATCAAGCTCCAGAACCACAGCATCCGCTGGCCTTGACACACGCATTGGTCTATCGGGACTGCCCATGACGCGACAGGCCCGGCGATCATCGTGGCGTAGATGGCGCCGTCCCATGTCAACTCGACGTCCCAGCCGGAAAGATCCACCATCTCGAAGCCGGGGTTGGTCAAGGGAACCACGCCCGTGCTGCCGCCGATCCCGGACGGCAATGGTTGCGGATCCCGCGTCGGCCCGAAGGCATACACGTCACCATTCGTGGTGAAGAAGAGCCTGTCGATGCAGACTTCCCGATCCCAGCTCACTTCCCATCCCTTCTTGACATGATATACAATAAAGAGTTCCTTGTCATCAAGCGATGGCACCGCGGAGCAGTGCCCTGGCCCTGGACTCCACCAGTTCTTCGTGAGCACGTATCCCCTCCTCGTGAACGGGCCGAGCGGGGAACTCCCGATCGCGTGGCCGACCCGATACTCGGCCGTGTTGGCTCCATTTGCGGAAAACAGTAAATGGTAAACGCCTCTATGGAATACGAGCCACGGCGCCTCGATCAAGCTTTCATCCGGCGTTTTTTCAAGGACACGCACGTGGGTTCCGACAGTGCTGTTCAAGTCAGGCGCGAGCTGCACGACATAGATACCTCGTGCCGAGGCGTCGTGATTGGTGTAGTACATGTAGGGTACACCGCCATGCTCGAAAATGTGCTGGTCGATCGTTTCTTGATTCAAATTGAAAAGCGGTTCGTCTTTCATGTCCACGTACGGCCCCGTGATGCTTGCCGACCGGGCGATGCCGATGCGGTGGTGCGACATGACCTCGTCCGGGGTGGCAGAATACGAGAGGTAGAAATAGCCGTTGTACGCGAAGATCTCGGCGGCCCAGAACATGAACATGTTCCAGTCGCCGGGATTGCGCGGCGCGGCATATACAACCCCCTCTTCCGTCCAGTTCACCAGGTCAAGCGATGACCATAGCCGGATCACCCCGGTGTAATGGCCGGGGCCAGTTCCTGTCATGTAATACCGCCCGCCGAACCGGATGACCGCGGGGTCGGCCAAATCCTGCCCTGCCGGCATCGTCACGGGGTTGCGGTATTGTCCCGGACCGATCGGTAACGTGCCAGGGTATGCCACTCCCGGATTGCATGGAAAGGACGGGGGGGTTGGTATCTTGAGCGTGATGATCACGTTCGTCGCGAACACCGCGAAGATCAGCACGACTTGGACCATCCGGTTCTTCTTGCTCGCGGGCATGAGATCAGTCCAACTCTCGTGCTAAATCTATATAAACTGATGCGCACCATGCTAGCCCGTGAATAACCATGGTTGGGGACACCCACACGGAGCCGGCCAGGGACGTGCCGATCCTAGGCGGGTGGGACGTGATCGTCGTCGGGGGATCGCAGAGCGGGGTCGCCGCCGCCGTGTGCGCGGCGAGGCTCGGGGTCAAGGTGCTGCTCGTGGAACGCAATTGTTTCCTCGGCGGCCAGTCGATCACGTCGCTGGTGCTGCAATGGGAGAAGAGCGCGTTCGTGAACAGCAAGGGGTACCTCGTCACGAGCGGCATCGCCCGGGAGATGCTGGACCGCATCGTCAAGAAATCGACGAGTGACAAGCTATGGGACGATCCACCGCTCTATCGATACTGGGACGGCGACGAGTGGCTGGACTCGGAGGCCATCAAGATCGTCTTGCTCGAGATGTGCCTCGAATCGGGGGTCGAGCTGCTTTTCGACAGCCTGGTCACCGGCGTGATGAAGGCAGGTTCCCCGGAATGCCCCCGCGTGAGCGGCGTGATCGTGCAGAATCGTTCTGGTTGCCAGGCATTGCGGGCGCGGGTCGTGGTCGACGCGAGTGCCTACCTCGACGTGGTCAATTTCGCAACTAATGGATCCGGCGTCATCGTCGAGGCGGTCGACAAGCGCATGATGCCTGGTTGGTTCACTGAGTTCCGCGGCGTCGATTCCAAGCGGTTCATCGAGCACATACTGGCCAACAAGGTGTGCGATGGCTACCCGCCGGTCAAGGATCCGGCCCAGGTGCGCCGCCACCTCGAGACCGGGCGATTGCTCATCTACCAGGGGTTTGCCAAGTACCTGGATCAAGCAAGCGATGCCGGGCTGCTCGATACTTGGCCCGAACGTATGAACCTCCCCCTCTCCATCAAGGTGAAGTCTTGGAACCGCGGCGCCATCCAGGACAGGTGGTGCACGGTCGTGGACGAGGGCACGAGGGACGCGATGGACGCGCGGGCCCTCTCCCTCACCGATATCGACCGGCAGCGGGTGGACTGGATCCTGCTGTCGGTGCTCCGGCTGGTTCCTGGTTGGGAACAAGCATATATATCCCGCACGTCCATTCGCCTTGGCTTGCGGGACACCCGGCGATTGCGTGCCATGACGATGGAGACAGCGGATGACGTGTTCAAGCCAGATTATAACCGGCAAGACGCGATAGGGCTGTCTGATGGCCACGACCCAGGCCGGAACAAGCTCGATCGCCCCTACTCCATACCGTATGGCGTGCTCGTCCCGGAGCGGCTGGGCGGGGTGTTGTGCGCATCGCGGGCCATCGGGGCTGCTGACAAGACGGCGCTCAACGCGCACCGAGGAATCACGGTCACGATCGTCGTGGGCCAGGCTGCTGGAACCGCAGCGGCATTGTGCATCAAGAAGGGCATCGAGCCGCGCGACGTCGATGTCCAGGAACTCCGCGCGCTGCTCCGGGAAAACGGGGTGGTGTTGGAGACTAAAAAGGTCGCGTGATGTAGATTTCCACGGCTCCCGCGAGATCATTGCACGAGCAGCAAGCAGAAATAGGTCGGCTCTTCGTCATGGGACCTCAGCACGTGGATTTCGAATCCGGCGGCACGTGCGGTCGCGTAGACGTCAATGCCCGATCCTTCCATCGAGGGCCGCGCCTTACTCGGATGTATGCAGTGCTTGAGATTGCACGTTTTACAATAGGGGCAGGGGCCGCAGCTGTAACCGTACGCGGTATGGAACCCGTCGAGAAATACCTCCCGTTCCAGGTCCGCGATCACGTCGTGAGTTTTTTTCCAGCCATTTTCGCCAAATTTTTCGAACTTGAGCACCACGGCCCATTCGTACCCCGACAGCACCTTTCTCGTCGTGTCCGGCGTCGGGCTATACGGCGGGCAAGTCAATCCCTCGCCGTATCCCCCGCATCCGAACTGGCACTTGAGCCGGACCCAGTCCTTGACCACCACGCTCGATGCCTTGAGCGGCCGGGCATCCGTGGCACCGAGAGCGATGGCTTGTCGGCAAATCTTTGCCAGGGCGGCTTCAGTGGTGATCTTATCGTCCATCTCGCTTTGATCACTCTCCCCGAAGGCATAAAAGGTTTCCCAGAGATGTTCTCCCGTTATCCTAACGTTTCGTGATTGATGATGAGGACGAAGTTTGCCCCTGCTGGGCGTGCTATTTCCTCCGAATTGGAAAGGCAGAGGGCTTTTTTCCAAGAGAATGGCCTGCTCGATGTCATATTCGACAAAATCCCTGCTATATTCATAATACTAAACAAACACAGGCAAATAGTGTACATGAACAAGGGCGCGCTGGACTTCTCTGGCCTAGAAACAGTCTCGAGGGCCCTTGGTAAGAGACCAGGCGAAATTTTGGATTGCATCCACGCGAAAGAGGAAGAAGATGGATGCGGGACGGCAGAGGCGTGCACGTTCTGCGGCGCCGTGGATGCAATATTGACGAGCCAGAAGGGTGCACCAGCGGTTCGCGATGCACGTTTACTCGTCGGGGACGACCACAAGGCGTTCGATCTTCGCATCTGGGCGATGCCCTTGGAGCTCGAGGGCGAACACTTCACGGCACTTACCATCCAAGATATCCAGCAAGAAAAGCGCTTGTTGATGCTCGAGAGGGTTTTTTACCACGACATCTTGAACACGATATCCGGGCTCGCCGGAACCCTTGCATTGCTGCGACAATACAAGAACAAGGTCGACGTGGACGATTTGATAAAAAGGGCGGATGAGACCACGCAGCGATTGATCGACGAGATACATTCACAGCAAATGCTCACTGCTGCCGAGAGCAAAACGCTGGAGGTGCAGTCCCAAGAGTTCACCTCGAATTCCATCCTCGGTGAAATCGTCCTCAGGTACACGATGACCGAGTTCGCGCAAAACAAGAAGATCACGATCGACGAGACCTCTGAAACCGTTAATATTAGATCTGACAAGGTGATCATCAGCCGCATATTAGAAAACATGGTCAGGAATGCATTGGAGGCCACGCCCGAAGGCGGGACGGTCACGACGGGCTGCAAGACGACCGATGGCCGTGTATCCTTCTGGGTGCACAACGAGGGGTTCATCCCGCGAGAAGTGCAGGTGCAGATCTTCAACCGTTCTTTTTCGACCAAGGGGCCCGATCGTGGCCTTGGAACCTATAGTATGATGTTACTGAGTCACTTATTGCACGGGGAGGTGTCGTTCACCACGTCCAAGGAACATGGGACGACGTTTTCCCTGGACATCCCCGTAACGGTCTAGCACACGGGCAAGTCATAAAAAGGCGCGTGAATAAAATGCAGAAGATCCACGAGCCGGCCCGGGATCTCGACGTGGCCGGCGAGTTCGACGTCATCGTGGTGGGTGGCGGGCCGGCTGGCATCACGGCAGCGATTGCCAGTGCTCGGAACAAAGCGAAAACGCTCCTCATCGAAAAATTTGGGTTCCTCGGGGGCACGGCGACCGCCTCGCTTATGAACAACATCAACGGCTTCCGGAACCAGGTGAAACCGGATTCCACCCAGACCGTGAAGGGCATCGCCCAGGAGATCATCCTCGCCCTCAAGGAGATCGGCGGTCTCGGTAAAAGCCCCTACAAGCAAGAAGAGCACGCGACGATCAAGGATGACCTGTCCTATTCCTATTGCATAGATCCCGAGAAGTTCAAGTTCGTCGTCCTCGACAAGGCCGTGGAGGCAGGTGTCGATATATTGTTCCACACCTATTTCTCCATGCCAATCATGGACGGGAACGCGGTCAAGGGAGTCATCGTCGAGAACAAGTCCGGGCGATGCGCGATCCTCGCGAAAATCGTGGTCGATGCGACGGGCGACGGCGACGTCGCGGCGCGGGCCGGCGCGCCGTTCTGGGAAGCCAGGCACGAGGACAAGAAGCTTGTCGACGGCTTGATGTACAAGATCTCGGGACTCAAGGACGCGCCATTCGAGAACTGCCGGTATGGCGACAGCAGCGTGGTCTGGGGACCGGCCATGGTATGGGGGCATAACGATGCATGGGAAATATCCCGCTCCGAGATCGCCACGCGGCTCGAGGTTTACAACCACTTCAAGAGCTTGCTCGACGCGAACCCCGCGCTGAAGGTCGCCGGTGCGTACGTGGGAGAGACCCCAGCGATGCTTGGCATCCGCCAGACCCGGTTTATCGAGGGTGAATACAAGCTCACGGCCGAGGATGCCATCAACGGCCGCCGGTTCGACGACGTGGTCGCCATCAGCTCGGCGCCCATCATCCACTTCTATGGATACAGGCGATTCCTCGACCATGAAGGATACGACATCCCCTACCGGTGCCTCGTGCCAAGGAAGGTCGAGAACCTTCTCATATCGGGCCGGTGCATTAGCTCGCGGCAAGAACCATACGAATCTCACCGGTCAATGGCTCCCGTGATGGCCATCGGGCAGGCATCCGGCACCGCAGCTGCACTTTGCGCGAGGAACGGCGTCGCGCCCCGGAAGCTCGACGTGCGCCTGTTACAAGAGACCCTCGAGCATCAAGGCCAGGTGGTACGTTTCAAGGCAAGTAATACCCGATAGGTCATTGCTTTCTTTTCATAAGAGTCTCGCGAGGCGCGGTTATTGCTTGTTGGGCCAATATTGATGTTTCCCGTGCGTAAAATCTTACCCGAGATGATTGAAATGGAGACAGCAATATTTGCAGCGGGATGCTTCTGGGGTGTCGAGGAAAGCTTTCGGACTAAAAAGGGCGTTATAGACACGGTTGTTGGTTATACCGGTGGCCACGTCGATCTTTCGAGGTTGAAGGATCCATACAAGCTCGTCTGCACCGACAAGACGGGACACGCAGAAGCGGTTCAAGTGACGTTCGATCCAAAGCAGGTATCTTACGAGGAGCTGGTGGATTTCTTCTTTCATATCCACGATCCAACGCAATTGAACCGGCAAGGTCCAGATGTCGGCTCGCAGTATCGTTCTGTTATTTTCTTTCGCGATCGGAAACAGCATGACATCGCTCACGCGGTCAAGGAGCGCTGGGAGACTTCGGGGAAGATCCCGGGCCGCATCGTGACTGAAATAGCTCCCGTTTCAACGTTCTACCCGGCCGAGGAATATCATCAAAAGTACTTCAAGAAGAATGGCTCGCACGGCTGCTTGACCTACATCGATTGGGAAACCAAGCAATAACACCATTGGATTCCTCACCTTTTTTTTCAGCGCACGCGACCCAGGACGCGTGAACCCGTTGATCCACGACTTGCCTCCCAACCGCACCCGGCGTGCCTATCCAGGCGGATTGCTACTCGACACGATCGAGGGGAGGGAAAATCCACGCGACAGCGACCGTCCCGAGGATTGGGTCGCGTCGGTCGTCCCGGCACGGAACCCCGGTCTCGTTCCCATCGAGAACGAGGGCCTCGCGACATTAAATGACGGGCACGGGTGCCCCGTGCTGCTGAAGGCCGTGATCGAGAAGGATCCATACCACTACCTAGGAAAAAAGCACGTGAACGTGCGGGGCACGAATCTCGGTTTCTTGTTGAAATTGCTCGATTCCGCCACCAGGTTGCACGTGCAAGTCCACCCGACCCGCGAGTTTGCGCGCGCCCGATTGAACTCGCAGTTCGGCAAGCTCGAGTGTTACCACATCCTCGCCACGCGACCGGGAACCCGGGCGATAATTCGGCTCGGGTTCCAACACCCGCCAACGAAGGCCGAGTTCCGGCGCGTTGTTACGGAGCAAGATATGCCGGCAATGGATGCATGGTTCGAAGAGATACCCGTCGAGCCCGGAGAGACGTGGCTCGTCCCTGGCGGTATGCCGCACGCGATCGGGGGTGGTATCTTGCTCGTCGAGATGATGGAACCGTCAGACTTGACCGTTCGTTTAGAGTTCGAGCGAATGGGGGTCGTGATACCGCCGGAGGCTCGGTTTCTTGGCCACGGCGTGGACTTTGCCATGGAGATGATCGATTTCTCCCCGCTCCCCGTCATCGACGCGGTCCAGCAGTACAAGCTCGAGCCCCGGTGCATCCGGGCAGACGCGGCTTGCAGCGAGCACGTGCTCGTCGACAACCGCTGGGTTGATTGTTTCGAGACACGCAAGGTCGTGGTGCGAGGTGCTACGTCCATCCCGAAGGATGACCGGCTGCTCGTGTACATCGTGGTCAAGGGTTCGGGGGTGCTGCAGGTCAAGGACGAGAAGGTCCCGGTCAAGGAGGGGAGCAAGGTGCTCATCCCGGCCGCCGCGAGCTCCGTGGAGGCGATGCCCCGGGGGAATTCCCCGCTGGAGCTGATCGGCTGCATGCCTGGCTCGGTGGATCTTTCGAGCTCCAGGAATACGGATTGAGAAGCTTGTTAGGGCTCGTGGATAATTTCTGGATGGTCCGCCTGTAAATAATGTCTATATTGGATTAGAAACTCGATACATTGCCCTTGATTACACCTCACGCCCGTCCTAATGAAGTAAGACGTGGTGGCATTGCCAATAACGAGCATCTCCTGCGGCGTGCAACCAGCGAGCAAGCCGAGGATAACACCACCGTTGAACGCGTCACCTGCTGCCACGCTGAAGCTGGCATGCCTCGTGTAGGCATTTGGAACGATGCTCGCTTGTTTATCGCTTATTGAAAGCGCGAACTTAGGCGTGTGGATGATCACGTGGCAACGGGGCAGTTGCTCTTGGACCTTTTCTGCCAGGAATACGAACAACCCCTTGTTGTCTAGCGAGATCTCGGTAGCCGGGAAGTCATCCGCCACCTTTCGCCTTGAAAGCGCCTCGTAAAGCTGCATCGCTTCCTTGTCGTTCAATGACAACGTCACGCGGATTTGCTCCGGGAACAAGTTGATGATGACAGCCATCTCGCGAATATCATCCTCGGATCGCTTCCGCAGGCTTGCGAGGTCAAGGAACAAATCCAGCGGCTTTTGGATGGCCGTGAAGACCTTCGTCGCGAAGAACTTGAAGATGGCGGTCATACCTGGCGTGATGCTCCAATAGCCAAGGCCGAACAGCGCCGCCCCGTTCAACATGTTCACGAGCTGCTTCTCCGGGATCGCGGCCACGATCGTGTCAACGTCGAGCGTCAATATCGAAGCGAAAGACGTCATCATAAGCTTGCCGTCATCGAACTCGTAAGCGTGGGTATAGCCTGGCGCGCCGATGGAAATTAATTTGCACTTGAACCCCGTCCCGAACAAGTCCTTGAACGGGGCGGCGATGCCATCGATCCCGAATCCCCCGACGAGCGTGACATCGTCGAGCGGAGCAGCGAGCGCGAGCAGTGAAGCTGCAGTGTTCGCGACGAACCCGCCCGTCGTGCGCTTCTTCTCGATGATCTCGAAATTGGCGGCGGATCCCGCGGCGTTCTTGACAATCTCCGCCCATTCTCCTATAGACTTTAACCGCTCGTAGTCATCGACCGAGTTGCGCCTCGCCACGACCGTGTATATCTGGTCCAGAACGCCGTCGAAGCCGAATAGGATCCGCTTCGTCCTTGCCGAGGCGACCCAGCGTGGCAGGTTATTTTTCACGCAAGATAGCAACTCGTCCAGTTTCGTGCTGCTGGTTGAAAAATCGATAACTTGCAAGGTGCTCTTCTCCTGGATCATCACGCCATCCCTTCCGAACCGGCCATTTTCATCCATCGCCTGATGATGGTAGGCAAACACTTCGTCGCCTCGGCTAGGGCAACGGGGAGCCAGGTATTCTTCCCCTCGGTCCACTGCTGCTTGAGAGATTCCCGCACGCAAGCGACCAGTTCGCTGGCCAAGTTGATTTTCCTGATGCCCAGGTCGACGGATCTCTTGATATCTGGTTCCGGCGTCGTTGAACCACCATGTAGCACCAATGGGATCGGCACCGATTCATGAATTTCTTGAAGCCGATGAAAATCGAATTTCGGCAAGGTCGTGTACATGCCATGCTTGTTACCAATGCTCACGGCGAGCATATCGACGCCGGTTTGCTCGACATACTCTCGAGCCTTGCGCGGATCCGTCAACTCGTCGTGTTTCGATCCTTCCTTTACAGCGTCATCCACCTTGCCAACGGCACCAAGCTCGCCCTCGACTGCCGCGTGGAACCGTTTTGCAACGAGAACCGCCTCTTTCAACGCGTTCACGTTCTCTTGATAAGGCCTCGTGGAATAATCCAACATGACCGACGTGAACCCCGCGTCTAAGCAAGTATTCAAAACCGACAAGGAATCGCCGTGGTCATAATGCAGCGCTGCTGTGACATCATACAGCTTGACCAATGCGCGTGCTATTGCTGCCGTTTCTACTGGCGACAAGAGCAAAAACTCCGAGGGACCTTGCATCACTATCACGGGCGAGTGAACCTCCGCCGCTGTCTTCAAAATAACGTTCATGATCTCCGCGTTCCAAGCGCAGAACGCGGGGACGGCGTATCCCCCTTTCTCCGCCTTCTTGATCAATTCTATACCCGATAGGTACTTCATCCCGCGTGGCCACCTTCATCCTTTGAGCTTGAACAATTGCTTCGGGGTCTCGTAGCAGATTTCCCGGGCAATGTCGATGCAATCGTCGAAGGTGTATTGTCCTTTCACGATCTTTCTGGCAAATACATTGGCCATACACTTGCGCACGGTGAATGCTTTACCGTACAGCCAGTCCAAGTGATACGCGTCGCTGAAGAAGCCAATTTGCTTGTTCGCCGGGAGCATGTCGAGCCGGTTGTCGATGATGTTTTCAATGTAATTCGGGAAAAAGTTATGCCACCAATAACCGGCAAGGGAAAAGTTGGGCAGCTCCCGCGCCATCGTGCACAAGGCCTGCTCGCAATGGATGCTCGAGGAGAAACAGACGAACCGGAGCGCCGGGTGTTTTGCAAAGACGTTCATCAGCTGCCCAAGGGTTTTCTGCGGGAGCAAGCTCGCCGTCTCGTGCTCCATCGGTTCCGCGCCCACGGAGAACGTGAAGACGACCTTCCTTGACTGGCGCTCGAGGGCGTTCAGGTACTCCTGCAAGATGAAGCACGCGTAGACGTCGCGGTCGTGCTCGGTCGCATGCGCCCTGTTTGCCAGGGATTTCATCATTTGCTCCTCGGTCACGTCTTGATAGTTTATACCCGTGGAGAAATGGTTCGCGGCACACACGAGCTTGTCGAAGGGGACGAGCGAGATGTAGTGGTGCATCGCGTCCATCACGTCATCGAGTGTCTTGATGGTCTTCTTGGCAACGAATTTGGACCTGTCGATGTTCACCGGCAGCGGCGCGGAGGGCCCGTCTTGCGACCATGTCCACTCTAGCTCGAACAGCGGGCTGTCGTTCTGGTGCTGCTGCGCGCGCGTGAAGAATGCCCACTCCAGCGCGTAGGTCAGGATATCGTCGGCCTGCCCCTTGTCGCGCAGCCGGTACTCGGTCGACGAGGACAACACGTTGCAGCGTTTCAAGATCTGCCTTGCCCAGCCTGGATCCTTGCTCTTTTCCGCGATGATGGAATCTATCTCGTGCCAGTTGCTCTCGGTTATGGAACTCGTCCACCCGTACAAATCGGCGAGGATCCGCTTGATTACCCACTGGAGAGACGTGTTTTTCACGTGCTTCAAGTATGGTAATGCCTCCTCGATGCGAGATCGAGCTTCGTCCTTGGTCGCGTACCAGGAAAGGCGGTTGCCATCCGGCATACCGGCGGAATATAGCTCGCTCAGTGGCATATGATAGAGCAAGATGTGGTGAAGGCCTTGCGCGACGAGCTGCTTGGGATCGAGATGCGCGTGGATGCAGATGAACGGGATGTCTTGCAGCGCGGTCTCCATCCGCGCGGCCAATTCTTGTTGGTTCGTGCTCGTGGCTACCACCTTCGTTTTCGGTACTTGAACATTCACCAGCAACGCCTAAGAAGGTTCTTCGGGGACGTGCCCCTTTTTAAGTGGCCTTCGTTAACTCCGCGTGTACTGGGTGATACATTGACAAGCCGGTTACTTTATGACAAAAGAGATTACCTGGCAGTTCCCGATTTGAGCGCCAAGGAGCTACGCGCGGTCCTGGACCTCGCGAAGGCGATCAAGAAGAACCCCGGGGCATATTCCAAGTCGCTGGAGGGCAAGGTGCTCGCCATGCTCTTCCAGAAAACGTCGACGCGGACGCGCGTGTCGTTCGAGGTTGCCATGTACCAGCTTGGCGGCCAAGCGCTGTTCCTGGATTGGCGGACGACCAACTTCACGCTCGGCGGGATCGGCGACGAGATCCGGTCGTTAGCACGCTACGTGGACGTGATCATGGCGCGGGTGTTCAAGCACGCGGACGTGGAGGCCATGGCCCGCGCGTCGCGCGTGCCCGTGATCAACGGGCTGTCTGACGCGGCGCACCCGTGCCAGGCGCTCGCTGACATGCTCACGATCGAGGAAAAATGCCCCGATATCAAGAATACCAAAGTCGTGTTCATCGGGGACGGGACGGACAATGTCTGCCTCTCGCTAATCGACATCTGCGCGTTACTCGGTGTCAAGCTCTCGGTCGTATGCCCGGCCGGTTATTCGCCGCCAGCTGGCAAGATGGCCGCCCTTGAAAAGGCCAAGATCGCCAACCACGTGACGGTCACGAGCGACATCGACACGGGTGTCAAGGGCGCGGACGTGCTCTACACCGACACCTTCGTGTCCATGGGCCAGGAGGACCAGGCCGAGAACCGGATGCAAGTACTCAAGCCATACCAGCTCAACGCCGCGGTCGTGCAGAAGACCGGCAAGAAGCCCTTCATCATGCACTGCTTGCCTGCCCACCGGGACGTGGAAATCGCGTCGGATCTGGTCGATTCATCCAATAGCGTCATCTTCGACCAGGCAGAGAACCGCATGCATGCGCAGAAGGCCCTGCTCCTTTTCTTGCTCGGCAAGGCGTGAGATCGACTGCCTTGGGCTCGGTATTTCTCGTGTTCGTTCCTCGTATTTCCGAGATGTCATTCTCGCTCATAGTCCACGGTAGCGCTCGTGAGGGCAGGTGCAACTGAATGACAGATCGCAGAAACCTCATGAAGATCCTCTCGGAAAGGCAAGTCATCGAGTCTAAAAACGCGGAATGGTACTGCCGGACAGTTCAAAAATGCAAGTTCGACAAGCTCGACGTCCTCATCGAGACCGTCGAGAAGCTCTCTTGATCCAGAGATTCCCATTGTACACGAATTACACATTCTCCACCTTTATTTTTAATAATCTTGAACGTCGTTCACGTGGACGGCA
This sequence comes from Candidatus Sigynarchaeum calidifontis, assembly GCA_030587475.1. GTDB lineage: Archaea > Asgardarchaeota > Lokiarchaeia > Sigyniarchaeales > Sigyniarchaeaceae > Sigyniarchaeum > Sigyniarchaeum tengchongense. Next base: position 3,548 of record JAUQYZ010000295.1, on the reverse strand, counting down.
TATTAACCGAGCATAGTGTTTAGTCAAACGTTAAATACCAAATATTGCCAAAGTCATTCATGGCCGGGGCGTCCTCCAGTTCGTTCGAGAGTATAGAAGTCTCCAAGATGCTGCTTGGGGACAACGGCATCGCCATGTTACGAGCGATTCGCTTCGGCCCGGTCGACATCGAGACCATCCAGGCACTTTGCGGCCTCCCGAAATCATGCATTGAAGGAAGGTTACCCGTGCTGACCGAGCTGGATATGATCAAGGAAGTGGCCGAAGGCTTTCTTTTGAAACAAGCTGGCATTGATTTTCTCCAAGCTATCGGTAACGATTTGTAATCGCACCTTTTCATCGGCTTGAATCACGCCTTGTTAAAAAAAAAGGAGCAGCTTCAAGTTCCCGTTTGGGTCAATTCAAGGTGATCTCCACGCTGCCCCGGATATCGCGTGAAGAGCTGCCCACGTGCAGCACGAACTTGCCCGGCTCCGCGACCCAGTTCCCTTGTTTCTCGTCGTAGAACGACAGGTCCGCCTTGCCTATGTCGAACGTGACCGATTTTTTCTCGCCTGGCTGGAGGAAGATCTTTTGAAACCCCTTGAGCTCCTTCGGGGGCCGAGGCAGGCTCGAATCGACATCTTGCACGTATAGCTGGACGACCTCGGCTCCTGCCCGCATCCCCGCGTTCTTCACGTCCACCGACACCTTGCAGCCCTCGTCGCCAGCAAGGTTGGCCTTGTCCACCTTCACGCTGCTGTACTCGAACGTCGTGTACGAGAGCCCGTGGCCGAAGGGGAATAACGGCTCGATCCCGTTCTTGTCGAAGTGGCGGTAGCCGACGAAGATGCCCTCGTCGTAATATACCTTGCCGTGCTCCCCTGGCCATGTCCGCTTCGACCCTGACGCGTGCGCGGGCGAGTCCGAGAGCTTTTTCGGGAACGTGACGGGTAACTTGCCCGACGGGTTCACGTCGCCGAATAAGATGTCGGCGATCGCGCGCCCCGCCTCCATCCCGCCGTACCAGGCCTCGAGCACGGCGGGCACCTTGTCGATCCAGCCCTCCATCGAGACAGGGCCGCCGTTCACGAGGACGACGATCGTGTTCGGGTTCTTCGCCACAGTGTCATTGATGAGGTCGATTTGCTTGGCGGGGAGTTCCAATCGCTTGCGGTCGAAACCCTCCGAGTCGCCGCCTGGCGCGTGGGTCAACCCCGCGAAGACGATCGCGACGTCCGCAATGTCGGCCGAATCCACGATCTCGATCCTCCCAGCGCATCTCTCGTCGATGCCTTCCGCCGGCGTCACCTCGTGGGGCGGTATGACCTGGGAGCTCCCGCCTAAACCCATAATATTCAACACGTCGAGGGCATGATGCATCGCGGTTCTTTTACGAGCGTTCGGCCCCAGGACGACTATCCGCTTGACCTTGCCAGCGTCAAGCGGGAGTATACTCTTGTCGTTCTTCAAGAGCACCATCCCGTCGCTGGCAAGCCTCCGCGCGAGGGCCTGGTGCTCGGGCGTGTTCCTCTCGCCCTTGGGTAAGGTCGCGGGGTCGTCGAACAGCCCGACGAGGAACATCACGCGGAGCAAGCGCCGCACGTTCTCGTCCAGTACCTCCTCGGTGAACTTCCCCGCCGCAAAGGCCTTCCGCAGCTTGCGGAACGACATCTTGATGAAGGGTTTCTGGACGTTAACGTGCATGTCGAGCGAGAGCCCCGCGTTCACGCACGCCTCGGTGCTGCTCGCGGGCACGGTCGCCCCCCAGTCCGACATCTCGAAGCCCTTGAAGCCCCACTCGTCCCGGAGCCGCTTTGTTATGAGATCCCGGTTTTCCGCACCATAGACGCCGTTCACCTTGTTGTAGCAGCACATGAACGTCCACGCGTTTCCATCCCGCACGGACGCCTCGAATGCCGGGAGATAAATTTCCCGGAGGACACGCTCGCCTACCTCGGCGCTGACCCTCATGCGCCACGTTTCTTGGTTGTTGCACGCGTAATGCTTGGCGCACGCGGCGATGCGTTGGTTCTGGAGCCCGCGGATGGTCGCCGGCGCCAGCTTCTTGGCGAGGTACGGGTCCTCGCTCAAGTACTCGAAGTTGCGCCCGCAGAGTGGCGACCGCATGATGTTCATGCCGGGGCCGAGCTGGACGTGCCGGCCGCACGCCCTGCACTCCCGCGCGACCGCGGCCCCGAATTCCTCGAGGATCGCGGGATTCCACGTGGCGCCCATGAGGACCCCGCACGAGAAGAACGTGTTCTTTTTCCAGCTCGTGCCGTGGGGGCCGACACCATGCGGGCCATCGGTGAGGCCAAGGCTAGGAATCCCGAGGCGCTTGATGGGGCGGGTGAGGCTGAAGTTTTTTCCCTCGCACAACTTCATTTTCTCGTCGATCGTGAGCCGCTTCAAGAGGTCTTCGACCCGGGCTTCAAGATCGAGCTTCTGATTCTTAAATGGGATGATCTCCATGCTCATATTTTATCTATCCATTTTAAGATCGTGTCTACCAATCCGTTAGTGAATAGTACGATTATGGCAGATTGAGGCTAGTTTTACAAACGAATGATGAAATAGCTCACGGGATTTAACGGGAGCGCATTACTTTTATTTTCTTCGGATTCACGTTCATGGCTTGAGCATGTCGTAGGTATTCGCACTGGTGTTTCTACGGGCTGTAATAAATTTGTCAATGAACCCGGTTAAAAAAAGAGGCGAGAAATGCACCTGCAATGATGAACTTGGAAGTGCGAAGACGTTTTTACCGAGTTGCACCATTCCATATTCATGGAAAAACGCAAATACGTGAAAAGGCCGGAGCTTCGAGCGTCCGTCATGTTCAAGACTGAATTTGGTGCCTTCCTCATCCTTTCGAGCTTCGCGATTTGTTGCCCCGATTGTTTCTCAACCGATGTCGTTCGCAACGGCTCCCGTCAGAGAGAAGGGGGCCCAGTTGCTGCTTTCCTCTGCAAGAACGAGGCGTGTCGCCTCAAGCGTGGCAAAAAAACCGGGAGGCAGTTCACCGTGCTCACGTCCGGCGAGATCGCCAAGTTCGTGGAACGGGAGATCGGCAAGATGATCGATGCCTTGTACCGGCGTGGTGCCAAGGCGAAGACCATCGCCGCGCAGCACGGCGTCTCGGATGCGTTCGTGTCGTTACTGAGATCGGCTGTGGATGAAACCATCGCCCGTGGAAAGCGGCGGGACAAGCTCGTGAATCGAAAAACCAAGGATCGTGCGGTTTCCATTGATGAAACGTTTTTCAAGATAGACGGGGAAACCATCTACGCGATCATCGTGCGCGGGTACCGGTCGTCGAAGGTGCTCGGTATCAACGTCTCGCCCGCACGCGCGGAAGCAGACATGCGGAAGGCCTTCGACGAAGCACAAGCGAACTCGTCCGAGCGGATCGAGGTCATCACGGCAGATGCCCACGAGGCCACGCGCGCGATGGCTCGCCATCTGGGCTATCCAATAACGCTGATCGTGCACCCGCACAAGAAACCATATAACAAGGCGATCATCGAGCGCATCGAATATGATGGCGACCTGCAAGTTCACACGAT
>JAUQYZ010000273.1 GCA_030587475.1 Candidatus Sigynarchaeum calidifontis | reverse complement strand
GAAGGATCGTCCTGGAGGCCGGTAGTCGCCGCTTGGATCATTGGAGGTTCACGCGATGACTTCCGCTTGCCTCCTTTTTGCCTTTTCGGTCGAACCGCAAGAATACATGCTCGCTTGCCGGCACCACGCGTCGACGGGTGCACGGGGCGCGTGCGGGTTCCCGAAGCCCCCCGTGTTCGATGGACGGGCAAAAAATGAACGTGGGAATTATGTCGAGCTTGATGGATAATTTAATAAGTTGGTCTTAGTGAATATTATTTATTTAACTGCGCTTTATAACGTTCTGCTTTATGGAGTAGATAATAACACCTAAATGAAATATTATGCGATTATATCAACCCATTATAAAGGGATACAGAAGGAAGCGAAATTCCTGGGGAATTTAAAATCCAACTCCACGAGGTCTCGCCTGATCAGAGCTTTTATGCCAGGAGAAAGTAGCATGTTGAAGAATGGCTCGAGCTTGACCTTGATATTGACCGTGATGCCCGATTTCTCAAAATGATCATGATCGGCATATTCCGGGCTGTTTCAACGGCAGATCGGGAAAAAAATTATAAATAGAGCTATGCCTAATGGGATAAACCTATGACCCCCGTATCGCGCATTCGGTCGCCAGAAAAGTTGAAGTATAGTGCATCGATGAGGAGGGCATGAACTTCTGGATCCTCGTCCTTTGCCTCGCCGGACTGGTAGGATACGCCCTCGCGTCGTACGTTTTCTGCATATTCCTCAACTTCAAGTACCACGACAGTTACCGGGACGAGGACATCACGTACCCGCGGCGGCGCCCCGCGGGCGTGGCCCCGGATGCATTCCTCATCGACATCCACGCGCACACGAACGCATCGGACGGGCTGCTGAGCCCCTCGCAGTTGGTTGCCTGGTCGATGTCGAACGGGTACGACGGGCTCGTCGTCTCCGATCACAACACGATGGACGCGGTCGAGGTCGTCAAGGAAGCCGCAGCCAGGCGTGACCCGGCGTTCGTCGTGATCCCCGGCGTCGAGTTCACGTCGCTGCGCGTGCACATGAACTTGATCGGCGTGAAGACACCCATGAAGCGGCCCAATCTTCTCTGGCCGAGCAAGCAGACCATCAAGGAAGCCATTGACCATGCACACGCGGAGGGCGGCGTCGTGCAATTCAACCATCCGACGTGGTACCCGTACAAGGTTTTTAGACACTTGCCGCGCGAGTGGTGGCTCGCGCAAGGGATCGACGGGTGGGAGGTGTACAACGGCTTCGGCTTCGTCGACGAGAAGGCACTCGAATTCATCAAGCAACACGAGGGGGAACGCGTGATGTTCGCCGGCGCCGGGACGGACGTTCACGATCCCGCGAAGCACCACCGCGCGTACACGGAGGTGCTCACGGAGGACCGGTCGGTGGAGGGAGTCATCGCGGCGCTGAAGGCCGGAAAAACGCGTGTATTTCACGTGATGGGCACGGAGCAAGACAATGATCGCCCGGAGCGCGGGAAGCTCGTCCAAGACCGAACGCGGCGGGAATACATCCGCAAGTGGTTCTTGCTCGACTGGGTAGGCATCGCGCTTATGGTCGGGAAATATCAGCACGCGGTGAAATTATTCCCAATCGTTATCATCGCCCTGGGCGTCTTTCTCTCGCTACTCGCGTGACGCATCGTGTAGGTCGTTGCATCTATCGGAAGGGGTTTGCTAAGCAATTTTGCTGGTAATACAAAAAAACCCCCGGGCGAAAAAGGAAAATAAGAAGGAATGGCAGTGAACGTGCTGTTGGGGCACGCTTCCGCCGTAACTCGTGCATTGCCGGGACGCTTCCGCTGCGGAAAGGAACAACTCACGCAGACAGCATTGCCGAGAATTACCCCGCTAATCCTATAATGAATGCCTTTCGAGGCTAGGTTTCCATAACGTGCCATCGATTTGGTGGAAAAAGCATTATACTTCCTTTGGCGGAATTATCAAGCAATCGGTCTTCCTCAAGCCACGAGCAGTCATGTCTTCGAATTGCTCCTTGTACGGCTTCATAAAATCATCCCCGACAAGCACGATGCCCTCGCCGACGGCATCAATAGCCGTTAAATTGAGATCATCGAAAAGCTTGTGGAATTCTTCGGGCGTGAAGCAGAACAAGTCCACGGAAACCATCGGTGCCACGTCAACGACCCAATCGCGCCTTCGGTTGTACGGCTCCTTGAAATCGGCAATGATCACGAGGTCATAATCGCTCAGCTCGTGTGCATCGCCGCGCGCCCGAGAGCCAAACAAGACGACGGTATGGAGCCGGACCCGTTCCCCGATGGAAGCAATCATTGGATCGAACAGCTCATGGTGTTTTTGCCGCGGTTCCACCTTTCATCAAGGCCTCCTTTTCATGGGTAACGAAATCTAGAATATCCTTGGCTTTATTCATCGCTTCGGTCGTGGATTTCTTGTCATACTTGTCTTTCGGGCCGATTGCTAACGAGACTTCAGGATAGCGGGAATCAAGGTACGATTTTTCAAGTTCTTTTGCGTGCTGCTTCAAGGTAGCCGGTATCGCGTGTCCTTTTTTCTCATATTCTAAGAGCAAATTCAGTATCGTGTGCCCCCACGGCTTCGCACCTTCAAGATATAATAGTGCTTTCACCGCTTTCTCCGCAGCCTGCGAAAAATGAAAGACTGCCAAGTTATATCTCTTCGATTTCATCAAGACTTTCCCGCCTTCGAAATCATTCTTTGCTTCGGAAATCCAAATCGTGTATGTCGGTTCATCCATAAAATAACCACGCGATTCCGATTTTAACTGGACGAATGCACGTTATGCCTAGCGTCTTAGCTAATCTGTGGCCGTTCTGGGTAAAAAACTTGGTCACCTTAACAATCCATCCGTTATTACAAACGCTCCTCCCTCAAACTTTTTGTGTGCGTCACATGTGACGCATAAACATCCCGATCACGGTAAAAATTTCGAGAAATATGGCTATCGCTAAAGCTTGTAAGCAATTATCGAGCGAAAAAGGATAATACCACTAAGTGACCATCATTTTGCACCTTTTATTGTTTTTTTCATAATCGACATAATTTCCTCGGTTAAGACCCGGGTCGTGAAGGTCACGGCGTCGACGAGTCCCGAGATGCCACGCTCGACGGGAATCCTGATCCATGGCCGCACGTCTTTCCACAGCATGACCGGCCTGCCACGGGCATGCAACCACGCCACGACCTGTCTCACTCGCGCGACCCGCCACCAGTTGTGCAGCATCATGCCGAGCACCAGGACG
>JAUQYZ010000241.1 GCA_030587475.1 Candidatus Sigynarchaeum calidifontis | reverse complement strand
CGCGATGCCTCGCTCCATGTATTCTCTCTTTCCCGTGACGAGGTAGTATTCCATATAGACCCGGACGAAGAGGCCTTGCCTGGCGTCGTTTAACTCCGCATCTGCATTCTGGGAGCAAAAGCCCCCGAAAGCGTTGAAACTGAGATGCGGCATCCTCCAGACTTGCTGGAAAAGGGACAAGATGGCTATCGCGTGCTCGCCTGCTTCGAGATAAAGAGGATCCAGCGTCATTTTATAGAGCTCTTTCATCCCCTCCGCGCACCAGTAGATGCACAGCGCGTTCATAACGTGGCTCCTCGTGCGCCCGTCGTAGAAGTCCAGGGGAAGGTTCGTGCACGAGTAGAACGGCTCGAAATCGTGCCACTTGTTCGCGGGAAGGATCTCGGATATGAGGTATGCAGCGATCTTCTTCGCAGTATCGAGAACCGCGTTATCCGACGCGTGCTTATTGAACTCGCACAGGAGCATCAAGGGAGCGGCCGAGCTCGCCGAGCCCGCGAGGTATTCATTCGGGACGAGATCCGTCTCACCGTCTTGCGCTTGGATGGATAAATATGCCGGGATCTCCCCGTTCCCACGCTGGATCGCGGCGATGAGCCCGACGAGTTCCCTTGCTCGCGCCAAGACCCTCTCGTCCGGGAAGTGATCTTGGTAGATCTTTAGTGCCCAGTACATGGTCAACGAGTTATCGACAACGTTATACTCGTCGACATAATGAAAGCCGCGCACGCCCTTGATCGTGGAATAACCTTCGGCACCAGGCTTCGCGGGCATGATTATCGTCGGGAAAAGCCCTCGTTCGCGAGGTAAGCTGAGTACAAGCTCCAGCGCACGACGTGCTTTATCCGTCAATGCCGGGTCGTTCCAGGATTTGCCAAAATGGGCGAACGCGTATCCCGAGCGAACGTTCATAAACCAGGCATTGTTCCACACCTCCGCGTTTCTCGCGACGATGGGGAGTGCGCGGGTCAGCGAGTCGAAGGCCTTTATCCAGAAAGCCTTGCTTGAGAAGTACATGATGATCCGGCTCTGCAAGCTATCCCGGTTGACGAGCCTGGTCATGTTCTTGCCCATTTGCTTGCCCGCGTTGATGGTGGCGGGATCTGCATACGTCACCTTCGCCTTTCTCGCTCCCATCCAAGACGCTTGCCAAGATCCGCCGCAATCCCGCCCATCAATCTGGAAATCTTGCCAAAGTTTATGCCGGTCAAGAATGGCTGCGAATCCCTCCTTCACGTTGACCTCAAAAGGGAGCACTTGCGGGGCGAGACTTTCTCTGAGAAGATTTGCCCCGTATCTGTCCCACAGGAATTTATTGACCCGCTGGATAACGGAATCAACGCTGCCATCCTTGAAGACGAGCACGTGGAAAGCAAGGATGATCGCCTTCCCCGCTCGCAGGCGGAGCCGCTTCTTCTCGTCTTTCGTAAAGAGCACGTGGTCTATCGGCTTGTAATGCCCGAAGCCATAGACAACCCGTGGTCCGCCTCTCCCGCTGGGGCCGTTTAATTCCAGGTCCATAAACTGGGGAAAGCTGCGATCGACCGGGAACAGGGCAAGGTCGGGAACCAGCGCGAACGCGTGCCGCCCTTTCTTGTAAACGATCGCTGGCGACCGGAACACGTGGTCGGCGACGACGAAGCCCGGCACCGGGCACACGTGGGGAACCCAGGAAAAATCGGGATCGTTCCCGAGGAGGATGGCGAAGCCGGCTTCGATCGTCTTGACGGCCATTGCCTTTACCGGCGTGATCTTGAATGCGAAATGGAAGACATCCGCTCCGCTTGCCCCTATCTCGAGATCGATAGCGACATGACCGTGGTTTGCAGCAAATAGACAAGTCTCTCCTATCCTTTCCTTGAACGCTGGTTCCATTATCTGGGCGTCATGGGTTCCATTGAAAGCCAGGAACCCGTGTCCATGGGGGCAGCCGAGGAAGCCTACCTGCTCCTTCCCCTCTTGCAGATAGATGCCCGTCCGGGTGGCAACGAACCCGTTGCTTTCGATTTGCTGTTGCTTCTCCATCGTTCCTTACCGGCAAGCCTTGGTATTGATCCTCGTAACGAACGTAACTAAGAAAAAAGCTATCGGGAAAATGCATAGTGTTTTCCGATCCGCACGACTCGCGTTGCATGAACCGCCATGAACCCGACCGCCGAGCCCGCCCCCGATCCTTACGAGCACTACCGCGTGAAGGAGCCACTGGACACCAGCCGCATCCCGTCGCCGGTGCTCGATGCCCAGCCGGGAATGGTCGACTTGTACTGGAAGGCATGGGAGATCGCGTGGCGCCACGTGCTGGAGCGCGACGACACGCCCCAGAGACGTTACATCGACCCGGGCATGAACCCGGCCACGACGTGGGTGTGGGACAGCTGCCTCATGTCCATGTATTGCAAGTTCGCGCCGCATGCCTTCCCCGGGGTAGAGACATTGAACCAGTTCTACTACATCCTCCACGACCGCAAGCCATCGGCCGTCAAGATCCACTTCGCGGACAACCCGCCCTTGTTCGCGTGGGTCGAGTGGCAATATTACTTGATGACCGCCGACGTGCAGCGACTCCGGTTCCTCGACGAGCACGGTTACCTCGAGAAGCACTTCGAGTTCATGAACCGGGCGAAACGGACGAGGCCAAACCCGGCGGTGCGCGTCTGGCCGACGGCCGCGCGCCATGCCCTGGGTTACACGTGGCAAGGGAACACGAGCGGCATGGACAACACGCCGCGGGGCCGGAACGCGGTGAACGAAAAAATTCTCAACCCGCGCGGGCAGATCGGCGTGAATTTCATATTCTGGCTCGACCTTTTGGCCCAGCAAGCGCTTTCGGCCCGCTTCATCGCCAGGATCGCGGCCGTGCTCGGGCGCCACGAGAATGTGGCGAAATACGATGGAATATACAAGGAACTCGTCGACCTGCTCAATACGTACTACTGGGACGAGCAAGACGGGTTCTACTACGACATCTTGCGCCGCCCCGCGTCTTGGCTGCGTTCCCGCCGCGCGAGGGGAAAGAACATCATGAACAAGGTCCCGACCATCGCCTCGTACTGGCCGATGCTCGCGGGCGCGTGTAACGAGCACCAGGCGGCTGCGCTCGCCGCCAAGGCGTCCGATCCGGCCTGGTTCGGCACGCCCGTGCCGTGGCCCTCGCTGGCTCGGCGCGATCCCGAATTCGAGCCGTCGGGCAGGTACTGGCGGGGCGGCGTGTGGCTGCCCACGACATACATGGCGACGAAGGCGCTGGAGCAATATGGGTATCACGAGGTGGCAGACGCGAACGCGGAGCGAATGGTGGCGGCCATGGTCGACACGTACCACCAGGTCGACCCGCACACGATCTGGGAGGTCTATTCCCCGACCGAGGCGAAGCCCGCGACGCAGAAGCGGAAGGTGAATAAAGAAACCGTGCGCGGCGAGTTCTGCGGCTGGTCGGCCCTCGGCCCCATCTCGTTGCTCATCGAGAACGTGATCGGCCTCCATTCCATCGACGCGCCGAGCAAGCGCATCTCGTGGCGGATCCACCAGCCGGGCAAGAGCGGCATCGAGAACCTCCGCTTCGGGCCTATCATTACCAGCCTCGTCCACGATGCGGGCAAAATCAAGGTCTCGGCGAGCGAGCCTTTCGAGCTATGCATCACCGGCCCGCGCGGCGACGTGCTACAGCGGTTCGCTATCCGGCAAGGCAACCAGGATCTAAACGTGGAAAATGAATGAGCGCCACCAGGTCGTGCCGATGCTTTATTTTGTGCAATTGATGTAGTAATACCATGAACGAGACCACTAAACCGAACATAACATCATCAATCAATCAACTTGCCATCTCGATCCAGGCTTCCGGGGCCTTGTTACTCTTCCTGGTCACGTACTGGCTGTTTTATTCCCATGGAGCGACAGACCTGGCACTGGCACCGCCATTCGACGACGTGTATCCCTTCTTGATGGTACTCCCGTACGTGGGATGCACCTTGTTCATCTTCGCGATCCAGAAGGCGCGGTTCCGAGTGCTGAAAGTGATCAAACTTGCCTTGATCAGCATCGCGAGTGCCGCGCTCGTGGCAGACTTGTGGATAGCCGCGTCCAACCCCGTGTTCTCCAGCCGGTGGACGTGGGCGTACAACGACCTCCGTGAATTGCATTACCTCGCGCCATACCTCAATGTCATTACATACATGGCTGCCGTTTGCTTGTTTTTCTTGTCGTGCCACGAGTTCCTAGTCGCGAGCAAGGATCCTGCCGGCGACATCTCGGGAGCATCCGTGGCCGGCAGGGGCCTCGTCATCGTGCTCCTGGGATTCGTCGGGTTTGGCATCTGCCAGGAGATCATCGTCAGCCAGCCACTCTGGGTGTCGCTCTGCATCATCACGTGGCTCGCGGTCTTGGAATGCTTCTTCATCTTCATCTCCAATCTACAGTCGTGGAGAAAGTTCAAGGGAACCAGTGAAGGCGCAAATGAATGCGACGAGGAGTATCTGCATGACGAACCACGGCTCACGCTGAAGGAACGCATGCGTATCAAGCCTTTCAAGGGATACATCTTCCTCGGGCTTTTTCTCTGGTGCGTGTTCGTGGCGCTCTACCCCGCGCAACTCGTTTTCCAGGAAGGACCGACCAACGCGTGGGGAACGAGCATCATCGTGGCGGCCGCGACCAGCTGCCTCTTGTTGATAGCGTGGTGGTACTACCGGATGTCTGCACTCGCGAGCTTCCTCATGATCACGCTCGTGGCATCGTTCTCGCCGCTCTTGCTCGTGTTTAATTCGGCGGCGATCCCCGGCAGCGTGCCGGCCGCGCAATACTTCTCGCTGATTGGCCTTGTCAGCACGCTGGCTTGGATCTTTTATCAAGGTTACCAGAACCGCGCCAGGTGGTCGCCCAAGCACACGCTGCTTGCGCTCTGGTCGTGGGGGCTGGGTTTCGTGGTGTTCTTCCACGATCCCCTCATGGAAGTCTGGGAGATGGAGGAGGGGTTGCTCGACCTCCAGATCGAGGCGGGCGCCGTCACCGACCCGTACGGGACCGGCATCGGCTTGTATTATCCCCTCGTCTTGATAATGGCACTGGTCGGCGTGGCCTGCTCGGCCGTCCTTTTTTCCTTGGATATCCTCATGAAAATGGCTCGCGAGCGGAGAATCGCTTCTGTGAAGCCCGCGGGGCTACCCGTCCCGGTATCACAGACCACCGTACCATCCGCCCGAGCACGGGCCATGCCGTTGACAGCGACCGACCGAAAGAAGCAGTTCTACGCGTCGCTCGTGATATTCATCGTCGCTTTTAGTTGTTCCATGGTCTTGACGCGGGACAACGCTATGAAAAACGCGCCCGTTATCGTCGCCGATATGGGCGAGCACGGGGTCTTGTGGCTCGCGAACAGTTACGACCGCGTGCTCCCCGACTACCACCCGGATTTTTCAGCGAGCCCGCGCAACTCGACCATCGACGTGCGCGCGATGCGGGGGGAAGCGGAACTGGTGCAGCTCGTGTTCTCGCCGCTCGCGAGCAAGATGATCTCGTTCAACGGGTACAGGTGGAGCAGTTCTGCGGGTGCACCAGGAGACTATCGATGGAGACAAGATAACGGGACGCTCGTGCAGATTCCGGTGACGACGGGGCAAGTCGGGTACTTGAACTGCTTCAACCCGCGCATCGCCGACGTGCTCTTGCCGTGGAAGTCGTTCATCACGGGATCCGAGACGCGGGAGAACGTGCCCTTCTGGATGGAGATCAACGTCCCGCGGAACGTGTCCGCGGGGGTTTATACCACCGAGTTCGAATACCTCACGCGGTCCTACCTCCAGCGCGTGCCCCGGGATGCTTCGTTGAAGTTCACGATCCGGTTGACCGTCTGGAATTACACCAGGCCGCTGAACCGCACCATGGACACGGTCGTCGGATTGTATCCCGAGAACCCGCAGAACAAGGACCAGCTCCTGAAGCTTGCCACGAAATACGGCGCCGATCCGTATGGCTACTGGTTCAAGTCGGGCGATATCGTGTACGACGCGTCAAACTTGTCGAAGGGCATCACGATCAACTGGACCACTTTTGATGCACAAGTTCAAGATATGCTGTATGCGGGGATGAACCAGATCAAGGTTGACTTCTACCCGGGCATCGATTGCCGGAATAACGCCGGTGCCGTGCTCAACGGTTCGAAGGATAATTACTTGACCCTGATCCGGTGGTTCTACGAGAACGCGAGCGCGCATCTCTCGACGAAAATCACGCCGTGGGGAACCACGTGGGCGAGCGAGACCATCACGCAGCATTCTGACGAGCCGGATCCCAGGATAGACCCGCTGGCCCCCAAGGCATTCGATCTCGTGTACAAGATCGTGCACAACGCGTCGAATGGAACGATCCGGTCGTTCCAGACCTTCATGTACGAGCCGGTGTTCGATGAATGGCTCGATTCCCTCGACATCTGGGTACTTACCCCCGATTCATTCTCCCCGGAACTCTCGGCCAAGATCCACGGGGCCGGACACGAGGTGTGGACGTATTCCAACGGCGATAACTTCCCGGGAACCGACACTGACCTGCGCACGCCCATGATCATGAGCCGCTTGCGCGGGTGGGTCAACTACCACTACAACATCAGCGGGTTCCTGCACTGGGTCTTCTTCTGGAACTACAACGACGCGGACCGCTCGGGTTGCGGGTATGACGGCCGGGGTGACGGGACAGAGATCGTGCCCCACGAGGGGGGTTACGTCCCGACGCTGCGACTCGCCGCGTTTCGGGACGGCCTGGAAGATAACGAGCTCTTGTGGGCCTTGAACAAGACGATCGCCCGTGCCCAGGCCTTGGGCAAGACCGACCCCGCCCTGGCCGAGGCCATCGCTGCTATGAAATCCGTGGACTCGGCATTGGAGAAGCAACCGGTCGACGCGCAATGGCCCCTTCCCGTGGTCACCCGGGAATTTGACCATTCCGCAAGGACCTACATGGAACTCCGCACCAGATGTGGTACTTTACTCGACAGTTTGGTTTCCATTATTTAGTTATATTTTTCTTCAAATATCCCCCAAAGCCCTTCTGAAATCGCGTGCCCCGTGAATGACTGCTAGGATTTCAACGTCATCCGTGCCCTTTTGCACTTGATACACGATTCTATAATTTGATGAATTACTTCTCGCAAATCAAGCGAGTTCAACTCCGGAACTTGCCTGCCGGAAAGTGGCATCCGTTCTAGTCTTGAAGTTGCATCAATGAGAGAGTTTACAAGCCGCTCTGCATATAATTTTGAACTTTTTTGGATATAATCAAATATTTCTTGGAGATTCGTACTCGCCCGCTCCGTCCATACTACCTTGCCCATTTCTTAACACGCAGAAGGAGTTCTTCGGTGCTGATCGTTTTTCCCTCATCCACGTCCCGCAACCCGTCCAATACTTGCGCGATGAAGTTGATCTCGTACATTATATCTTCGACAGTACATTCATCTGGCATTTTTTTTATCGCTTCGATCGCGGCGTCCTTGATGGTTGCCATTAACATTTTTCACTTTGTTACAAATACTCAAATATCGAAGATTTAATGGTGATTTGGTTTTTTATAGCTTCTCACGAACATCAAGAAGAACCTCAACCGAAGAACTACTTGAACTTGAATTACTTGAACTTGAGGTCCATGCTTGATGTCCAGGTTTGTCCATGTTTCAATGAACTGTAAATTTACCCACGGTTTTTTAAAATAATTCACTGGCGAGAAATGGGGAAAAAATGCATAATTGACTTCTGTTTGTTCTTGGGTACCTTTAATCATGGCGCCTTCCTGGCCACGCCGGTTGATTGTACGGGCTCCATAGCCGCCTTTCTCTTGCTCACCAAGAGCCAATACCGGTGCTTCACGATCCGCAGCACTTCCGCGATAAAGAAAGCCCCGAAGAGCCAGGCCAATCCAAGGACTATCGCGACCGCGTCCTCTCCCTCGTCCGTGAGTTCCTCGATCATCTGGCCGAACAAGATGGGCAGCCGCAGCCACTCGGCGTCGGGGTTTAGCTCGTAATCGATCGCGTACCGGTTCACGCCCGGGGTGATGTTGATGAAGTTCGTCCGCCGGTTTGCCAGTTCCGTGAAGATGGCTTCTTCTGTGAACGTGGTGACGTTGACAAGCGTCCAGGCGTTCACTGACTTGGGCGTGTGCATATCAGTGCCGGTGATATTTCCGAGGCCGTTCGCGTTGCAATACGCGAGCTGGGCACCATAGAAGGTGCCGCCGTTGAAGATCTCGAAGTAATCGACGCCCCAATCCCGCAGGTTATCCATGCTCGGGTAGTTCGAGCGGTAGTGGTTCACGACGACGAGCCCGCCCTGGTCGTGCACCTGGGTTATCACGGCCTGGATCTGCGCGTCGGTCGGGTCCTCGATCTCGGCTATCGCGCTCGTGATGCCGAGAAAATTCAAATGCACGCGGTCGTTGCTCCATTCCTCGCCGATGATGACCTTGATGTCGTCGGGATAGTTCGCTCGGGCGTATTCCCTGGCTTCGAGAGCACCGGCGATCGTGTGGTGGTCGGTGATGACGCAAGCGTTGAATCCATTGGCGATATGCCACTGTATGTTCTGCGCGGGCGTGAGCTTCCCGTCGCTGTGGATCGTGTGGCTGTGCTGGTCGAGGAGCACGTTCCACCGCGTTGTATTGTAAGTCGGGAGGTATTCCGACGTCCACCGGCCGTTCATATACACGTATTCGGGCGGCCCGAACTCGTAGATGAGCACCGAGCTCCCGATGATGATCACTGAAAAAACGGAAAAGGCAATGAGCCTACCGAAGAATTTCTTAACCTCGGTCTTGCCAGTGGTAGGCATGATCCCTCGAGTTCCGCGCTTCGGGATAAAAGGCTTGAACCGGGATCATCACAAGTAGGGCAACAACGTGCTCAATACCTTCTTCTCGCCGACGGTTTCCATCATGTGGCCGGCGCCCTCGAACAGGTGCAGCTTGCAGCCGGGGATCAGGCTCGCGGTTTGCCGGTAGATGGCCTCGGAAAAGACCTTGTCCCTCGTGCCCCCGATGATGATCGTGGGTGCCTTGATGCCGGGCAAGAGCTTTTCCGGCTCGATCGGGGAGTTCAAGAGGGCCGCGTAGGCGTTCACGAGGGTCGAACCCGGGTTCCGCGTCTTGATGATCTTCCGCTTCATGAAGGCCATCGCGACCCTGACGAGGATCCGCCAGGCCTTCGACGTGAAGAGGCCCGCTAGCTCGTCAATCGCCTTCGAGAAATCTTCCTTTTCAAGCGCATCGCTCAAGTTTTTCGCGAATACCTTGCCCGTGTCCGAGAGGCCCCACGCGGACGAGAGCAAGACGACCCGCTCCACGAGGTGCGGGAAGAGATGCGCGAACCGGAGGGCGACGAAGCCCCCGTATGACCGGCCGATGATCGTGGCCTTCCCCACCTCCTTCTCGATGATCGTGCCGAAGTCCTGGGTGATGGAATCGAGCGTCGTGGACGCCGGCAAGTTCCTGTCGTAGCCGAGGATGTAGAACGTGTAATCCGGCGGGAAGCTGGCCTCGTATTGCTTTACTGCCTTCCTTGGATCCAGCGCGAGGCTCAAGATCAAGTCCATGGAGCCCGGAAAAATGACCGCCTTCTTCGGGCCGGTCCCGCTCTTGGCATACGGGATTTTCCCCAGGAAGATGCCGTGCGCGAAGCTGCCTTTCTGTTGAATGGTGATCACCCATGCTATCACGCGTTGATCCGCGCATGGTGCACTAAAAGTAATCGGTCTCGAAAATCGATGCCCATTTTTCATCCAGGAGGCCAGAGCAGCGGTCTTCCACCACGTTACCACGCTCGCATAGAGGGGGATTGCGCGGATCCAGGCGAGCGGCGCAGTAGCGGCAAGGTGCTGCTCGACCGCCGCGTCATCGCCTTCGAGATTCGTCATACCCCGCTGCAGAAATGTATTAGAAGACCTGGCAGAAGATGATATGCATGAACAAGATTAACATCGGAACGACCGCGCTCCTCGCGGGCAGCCTCGGCTGTTGCGGGGTCGCGGTGTATTACATAGGACAAGTGATGAACCATCTCGACAGCGATGAATGGTACGCGCTGGCGGCATTCGGCGCCCTGTTTCCCTTGCTCATGCTGGTCCTCGCGAACTTGAACGAGCGGGTCAAGAAAATCGTGCTCTTCATCAGCGGCGCGCTGGCCATCATCGGGTCGTACGTCGTGATGCTGCAAGCCCCCAACACGATACCCATCTTCAAGCTCGACACCCTGCCCGTGGTCATGTATTTCATGTCGGTCGGCGCGCAGGTATCCTTGTTCATGATGGGCGCGTCCGAGGTGCTGCGGAGAGCGCGTGAAACGGGCTTCCTCTGGCTCGGCGCGGGGCTCGCCATCGGGTTCGCCATGATCGGGCTCATCGTCATCACGAGCATGCTCGGTTGGCTGTATATGCTCATGGTGACCAATTACATCATCCCCACCGTCATGCTCTTGTATTTCCTGGCGTATCCCGAAGGCAAGGAAGGCGAGACCACCATGCGCATTCCGCAGTCTAAAACGGTCGTGAGGGAATTTCACGTCGCCGACACGTGGAAGGGATTCAAGCTCGCCATGTACGCGGTGATCGTCAACGGCGGGATCGTGGCGATCGTCGGGGTGAACGGCCTGGTGCTGGCGCAGGAAGATCACTTCACCGCGGCGCCGATCTTCTGGTCACTCGCCGCGGTCGGCGCGATCATCGCGGCGATCATAGCCAAGATCGTGCTCGGGAAGATCATCGGTTTGCCGGCTGGTTCAAAGAAAATCTTCACGTCGAACCTCGCGTGGCTCGTCTTGGCTTGCATCCAAGCAGCATTATTATTTTGCGTGGCGATGCTGGAATTCTTCAAGCCCGACTTTCATATGTCCATCGCGTCCCACGTGATCGGCGGGGCCGTGGTCGGGTTTGACGTCGGCATCTACCTCGCGGTGCTATCGGTCCAGCACCCGCCGCGGAGCAACTACGCGTTCTACATGTTCGCCACGTACTTCGTCGTCCTCGGCATGGCGCTGGGGAGCTTCATCCGCGCCCAGGGCGCGAGCCTTAGCCAGTTCTACGACTTGACGCAATACGTGTATTATGTCATTGCGGCCATGGCCATCGTGGTCGTGCTGCTGGTCGTGAACCAGGTCATAACGCTCGTGAAGAAGGGCAAGGCGGTCCGTGATACCGCCGCGATCACGACCAAGACGGCTTGACCCCGGCCCGCGTGCCCTTTTTGCTATATTCTTGTAATATCTTTGTTGGCGCTTCAAGTCAAGATTACCTCCTTCCGTATCAGGACAAGTCCGCGTCGTGTCCTCGTGGAGTTGATATGCCTTGCTACGTTTCTAACGTGTGGTCGCACGATGGCTGGAGATGATGACGGCACGCTGCTGGCGGGCAACGAGCTGCTCACCCGCGTGGACGCGTTCCTTCGGGAAAACGAGGCGCTGCTGAAGGCCGTGAAGGTCTCGATGGTCGAAGGAAGCATCGTGCGGGTCCTGGCCATGCGGTGCCGGGCGATCGAGGCGCTGGCCGATTTCTTGTCCGACAGGGTGAAAGTTGCCGTGCTGGCGCACCAGCACGACGTGGTGCTCGTAATCGGGAACGTGATCTTGCTCGGCGGCTCGTTATCGGGCTTGAAGCGTCATGATGCAAGCGGCCGGGAGATCGACATCACGGTGTTGCGGCACACGATCGAGGTCAAGAACGGGATCGACATCCGCCCTCGTGACGTGCCTCGCCTCGTGGACGAGCACTTCGGCGAGATCGTGGCGTCGGCGGCGTCGAAGAAGGCGTGGTGGCTCTGCTATCTCGCCCGCCGCCCGGCACCGAAAGGTAAAATAGGCGCTGCTTGCATATACTATCTGGTCATCGTCGAGATCCCGGCCGCCGAAGTGGCAGCGCGCGGCGGCGAGGCGTGCCGGGTCGCGGTCGGTGACGAGGCGATGCGCTTGGCAGACGATATCGAGAAGAAGGTCGTTTCCGAGGACGGGGTCGACGAGGGCTTTCTCGTCCCCGTGAAAAATGTCTGGATAGTTGACAAGCTCCGCGAGGAACTCGCCGCCAGCAAGAAAGAACTCGCCGCCAAGGAAAAGGAGATCGCCAGTCTCAAGCGGCAACTCTCCAAGAAATGAACTCGTGAGCGATCGTTCCTGCAACCGCGTGCGTGACCCGGGCCGCGTGATTGGATTCGTGATGACAATCATCGTCCTGACTCTTGGAATAATTCGATCCAAAAGGCAAAAAAAGAAAAAATCGTGATGTATATCTTCATCTCGAGTGCCTGGGTCATCCTATCGTCTGTTGTACTCGTGATAATGCTGAAAGTAGTATTGCCCTCAAATGAATACGATGTATTGACAGGATTGGGTCACCCATTTGGTTTGTTTTTGACAATACTCATATATTCCGGATTGATCGGGCTCGCGTTGGCTGCGATCCTGCTATTTACTGTCAGGCACAAAAATGTTAAAAACCAGATCGGCAAAATATCCCAGAAAAAAGAAGATCTGACTCCCCCTATTCCTTATAAACTTTCTTTACATCCTTCTTGCAGCTCCAGCATTCCATGGGTTGGTTTCTGTAATAGAAACACATCAGCCCCGCCACGCCTCATCAGCCCCGCCACGCACTTGCCCACTGCCACGTGGAGCGCCATCTCTGCTGGCACGGGATATCAGAGCCTCCCGGCCGTGCTCGTCAAGCCGGCCACGCCCGGCCAGATCGACTTCCTCGACCAGCTGCTCCCGTGATTTTTCCCCCTGGATCTCGCCGATAATGTTATATACCCGCGTTTTTATATCATTCCCGAGGCGAACCATCACCATGCGAGACCGGGAGAAAACGCTCATCGACTACTCCTGGAAAACGCTCCGTGGCCACGCGGGGAAAGTTTATTCAGTCGCCGTCACCCCCGACGGCCGCTACCTTGTCTCCGGTTCCTTTGACCACACCATCAAGGTGTGGCAGCTCCCGCGACCTTGCCCGGCCGATGTACGCTGATGCAAGTCCTTTATCTCGTGCCTTGTCTTCCCATTTTGATCCAGGAGTTTTCTGAATGATTATGGGCACGAGAACGACATTGGGAGCCGTTTCCCACCGACCGAAACCTTTATAGATGTATGGGCATATAGTCATACAACGATAATAACGACATGTGCCGATAAGGCGATTAAAAAACACCAAAAAAAGTCAAGAAAATTAAAAAAACTTGAAAAAAGACCAAGAGAAATTAAAAAAGATCAACAAAAGATCAAGAAAAAGTAAAAAAAAATTGGTGAGACCTTTGAGCGCGAACCAAGAGTTATCCGGCGTCCATTGCCTCGAATGCGAGGCGGACGAGGTCTTGCTGGTGCAAGCGACCGGCCACGATACCTGGTTCCTCGACACGCTCGACGCCCTCGGCATTTCATGGGAGGCGATCCCTGGGGTGCCTCGATGGATCCAGTTCGAAATCCCGTCGCTCAAGCTGCAGTGGCTCGTGCAAGAATATCCCGACGTCGTGATAGACGTCCTCGCGTAGAAAAAAATCACGATTTCATAATCAAGAAAAAAAATGAGATGAAACCCATGGTAATGACCACGCTCGACCAATCGCTCGATATCGATAGCGATGACCGCAAGATCCTTTCGCTCGTGCAGAAAAACTCGGGCATCACGCAAGCCGAGATCGCCGCGGCGATCAACAAGATACAGCCCGCCGTCGGCGCCCGCCTCCTCAGGCTCGAGCGGAAGCGGTTGCTGTCATCCCAGTACGGCATCAACCTGTCGGCCACGAGGATCCCGATGGCCCTCGTGCGCATGTACGCGAAGCACTCGAAGGCGGTTCTCAAGTCGATCGAGTGCTGCCCCAACGTGCTCAACGCCTTCACGACGCTGGGCCGCACCAACGTCACAGTCATCCTCGCAGGTTCGAGCATCGAGAAGCTCGAAGACATCGCCGAGCAGCATTTCCGCTCCAATCCGGACATAAAGCACGTGGAGATGGCCGTCGTCATGGAGCCCGTCACCGACACGATCTTGCCCGTCGACCTCAACATCGAGACGCACGATGCCATGAAGTGCGGGGGTGCTTGCCACGCGAAGGCGGCGACCCGTGCTGGCAAGGACGCCAGGTACGGACCCGTCCCTAGGGGCAAGCTCGACTCCCTCATCAAGGGCATCGATGCCAAGGACAGGCAGATAATCATGGCCATGGAGCAAGACCCCGAGGTGACCCAGGAGGACCTCGGCGAGATCACCGGCCTGAGCCAGCCGGCTGTCGGGTCACGCATCGCCAAGTTACAGAAGGCCGGCGTGCTTGCCATTCGCAAGGGCGTCAATTTCAAGGCCGTCAGCGGGCTTGGTTTCGTCCAGGTGGCGATTTCAACGGCCGACGTCGCGGGCATGGTCAAGAAGCTCCGCGCTTGTCCGATAGTCTCGCTCGGCTTTCGCATCGTGAGCGATGCCTCGATCGTGGCTTACATCGGCGGCAATTCTCTTGACGAGGTCGAGGAGATCGTCGACACGTGCATCCGCGCCGACGAGCGTGTCAAGTCGGTCGAGACGGTTCCGGTCATCAGCTACCTCAAGGACCTCGTGCTCCCCTTCAATTTCGAGTGCGACTTCACCCCGGGCATCGGGTGCGCCGGCTGCGCCGCCTGCAACAACAAGGTCTCGAAAGAGCTCGCCGCGTTCGTGCCCCGCACCTTGCCACCGAATGCCGCGAGGGCCATCTGAGCCTCGCCCATCACGCTGAAACGTCTAACCTTTCCTTTAATTTTATTTTACTCTCTTTTATATCTATGGTCTCCACGTATTCGACCAGAATGTTGAAAACATGGATGAAAAAGATAGAAAGATTTACTCGATGCCGAAGCGCCTGGTTAGTTTCACGAGTAAAAAGATCACGAACGCCACGATGATGAACGTGATCAACGCGTTCAAGAAAACCCCGACGGCGAACGCTTGCCCCATGAACACGGGCTGTGCGGCCGGATTTGCCAGGTCCCCGAGGCTGGGAAGGAGGAGACCGATCAAGGGTATGAAGAACGCTTGTACAAGAGCCTGTACAAGAGCGCCAAGGTATAGAGCCATGATGAACGCCACTGCAAGGCCCATGACTTTATACGTCTTCAAGAAATTCTTGAACTCCATCAAAATGTTCTTCGGTGGTGGAGGCGGGGGAGCGGGGGGCTTCGGCTCGAGCAACTTCTTGATCTGGCGCAGCTCTTCGAGTATCTCTTCGTCGCTCGTATTGGGCACCCGCTAGCACATTTCATAGGCGCGTATAAAAACTCGATCCGAGTCGGCGATTCGTTAGCTCGGCAGAAGACACGATCTGCGGGGAAAAGGCCGAAAACCGTGAAGTGCCCCCCGTAGCCATCGTGATTGGAGAATAAAATGGAGATGCATGAATGCTCGTGAGAAGCCCCTAGCGGATCTCTTGTATGGTGATGCTCCTCGTAGCGTTGTGGTTCGTCGTCGAGAAATATATCTGGTTTGTACCGGTGGCGTCAAAGACCGACACCCACATCACGCGCGCCGTGTAGGTTCCAGCCGCTAGCGTCCCCGACACCCAAGCCATCGAGACGTCCAGCGAGCCCTCCTCCGCGATGCCGGTGGCGATGCTATGGTACCAGCTTGCCTTGTGTTCAGCCACGACGGCGCCGTCGACCTCGAGCGTGATGTTATACCGCACCGTCGTTACAAAAGTCGCATCAACTCTAGACGTAATCTAAGCCCCGGCGTATCTGCCGGGCGACATGACGAGCCGGGTCTTTGCCAGGATGGTTTTAGATGAGGTCTGTAGTTGATGAAAAAATAGCATTTGTATAGATCCAGGTTCTATTCTGTTTTCCCTGGATCTTCGGAGTTCCCCTTCCCGGCCTCGGTTGGTGCCGTTTTTTGCTCGCTCGTGTCATCGCTCGTGGCCGGGGCACCCTCGCTCTCTACCGCGGGGGATGATTTCTTTTCTTGCGATTGCGGCAGGTCCTCGGCCGGGTTCTTCACGTCGTCGCGGCGTCGCACGAGCATCTCGAGCAGCTGGTTCATGCGCGGCACCATGGAGGCGGGATCGGGTAGATCGCCTTCGGCAAGCAGGCAAGTATCGAGCACTTGCAGCAAGACGGGCTTGATGCGGCCGTTGTTCGGATCTTTCTCGCAGAGGTCGATGAGCTCTTGTACCATGGGATGATCCTTGTTGAACTCGAGTACCTTGCGGGGGACCTCGAACTCCTTGTCTTGCATCTTGCGTGTCCAGTACCGCATCACGCGCTGCATTGACGAGGTCATGCCGCCTGCAGGGTTGGCCAGCCGGTAGGGGCTGTCGTATAGCTTATCCGACACCTTTGCGTCGAGTATCTTGTCGCCGAGCACGGCCTTGACACGCTCGAGGAACTTCTTGGTAGCTGGCGGCAGCTCGGGCTCCTTCTTGTCTGCCTCCTTGTCTTCCTTCTTCTCGCCTTCCTCCTTTTCCTTGCTATCGTCGTGCTCGTGCGTGAGGTCTGCCTCCGTGGTGTCGATCGGCACGAAATGGTAGCTCTCCTCCTTCTTGGCATCGCCCTCGCCGGTCGTGACCTTGTACTCGTGGAGGTTCATCATGAGGAAGTTGTCCACCGGCTCGTTGAAGAAGATGACTTCCGTGCCCTCCTTGTTGAAGCGGCCCATGTGAGGCGATAGCTTCATGGTCGGCAGCGTTTCGCCGATGAGGTAGTAGATCTCCTTCTTGGCTTTCTGCGTGTTCGGCATGTCCTTGATGTAATCATCGAGGCCCTTCAGCTCGTCGTCGCGGGTTTTCGACGTGGGGAATCGAAGGAGCTTGACCAGCAAGTCCTTGTGCGAGTGGTCGGTGACAACGCCCTCCTTGATGAAATAGCCGTATTCCTTCCAGAGTGTCTTGTACTTCGGCACGTCCTTTTCCGCGATGGACGATAGCTCGCTGATGAATTTTTTCACGATCAAGTCGTTGATCTTCATGACGACCCGGTTGTTCTGGATCGTGTCGCGGGAAACGTTGAGCGGTATGTCCTCCGTGTCAACGACCCCCGGCACGAACCGCATCCACTTGGGGACGAGGTCCTTGCACCGCGGGATAATGAGCACCTTTTTCGTGTAGAGCGCGAGGCCGTAGTCGAGATCCTCGCGCAGCACGTCCCGGCTAACCGACTCGGGCACGTAGATGATCGAGTTGAAGATGACCTGGCCCTCGACGTTGTAATGGATGACGTGCGCGTATTCGTCGTATCTCTTAGCAATGAACTGATAAAACTTCTTGTATTCCTCGGGCTTGATCTCTTGAGACTTCCGCTTCCAGATCGGGACAAGCTCGTTGACCGGTTTTCGTTCCTCCTTTTTTTCCTCCTTTTTTTCCTCGCTGGGCTTAACTTCGCCTTCTTTCGTCTCGCTCTCCTTTTTCTCGCCTTCTTTCTTTTCCTCCTCGAGACTCATATCGACCTCCTTCTTCGCCTCGTCTTTCACGAAGATGGGGAAGGGGATGTAGTTGGAATACTTCTTGACGATCTGCTCGAGCTTGTAGCTGCTCAAGTAGTCGTCCGCGTCCTCGTCGCGAAGGAAGACCGTAACTTCCGTGCCGCGGGTGGCCTTCTCCGCCGGCATAACCGTGAACTCGCCCGATCCCTCCGACACCCATGCGTGCGCTGGCTCGTCCTTCTTGTACGACTTCGAAAGGACCTTAACGCTTTTTGCCACCATGAAGACCGAGTAGAACCCGACGCCGAACTGGCCGATGATGTCCATGTCGGCGATCTTGTCCTTGTTCTCCGTGGCATCCTTCAGCGTTTTTATGAACCTTTCAGAGTCGCTGCTGGCGATGGTTCCGAGGTTGTCGACCAGTTCCTGCTTTGTCATGCCGACGCCCGTGTCACGCACGATCAACGTTTTTTCCTTGCTGTTGAACGAGACCTCGATCTCCAGGGGCAATTCCTCGACCTCCTTATCTTGCAGCTGGATGAAGCGCATCTTGGACAAGGCATCCGAAGAATTGGAAATGAGCTCCCTGAGAAAGATCTCTTGGTGCTGGTAGAGCGATTTAGAAAGGATACCGAGTAGTTTCTTAATTTCTGCCTTGAACTCGTGTTTTTCTTCTGACTTTTCCTTGGGCTGGTGAGATTCCTCGGTTTTTTCTTGCTTTTCCTCGCTCATTTCTGGATCACGCTATGGCTTTAGTGAATGTCAAAATACCCCATGAGAAAAAAATGTTTTTGGACTTCTATATAAGCAGAAGTGCCGGAGGGTTTCAAACGACCATTTAAAAGCGATTTACGTCATCGCGATCAGCAAGGTAACTAGAGGTCAAATTTCGCCTTCTTCGACATCCTCGTCGTCAAGATCTTCGTCGTCGAGGGTCTCATCGTCATCATCGGGAAAATATCGGATGTATTTACCACGGATCTCTCGCTCGATCTCGATATCTATAATTATCTTGTCGATGTCTGAAAGGACATCATACACCGCTTCGGCTGTCTTTATATCGATACCCGCCGCGCGCGCGATGTCTTCGAGAAAGAGCTTCGTCTTCGGCTTTTCCAGGAGTGCTTCCTTGATGCGATCGATGATCGCCTTGAACTCTTCGAAAGAGAGGGACATGGATGAACGTTCCCTTCATGCAAATATATAGTTCGAGCCGGCGCCTAGAAATGTCGACAAGGAACTCCTGGCAAGGATCGGCCATGTCACACGACATCTTCACGGATGCAGCCGGAAAGGTCAACATCAAGGGCGTGCAGACCGACTCGTTCGGGAACCCGCTCGGGAACGAGTATGACCTTGCAAAAGACGGCGCATTCAAGGGCTATTCCATCGCGGTCTTGCACCTGTACACGGGCGAGGGATTCGACTTCTCCAAGCCGTTGTCTGCCTTGAAGGAGAAGGGATTCGATGTCATCCGCTGGGCGGACGCCCCGCCGCCGGCCGACGAGTTCCGGAAGGGTCCTTGGAAGTGCTGCCAGCTCGGGGTCATTTCCAACCGCATGCCTCTCCTCTCCGAGGTCCTGGTGCTCGTTGCGATCGGGATCATCGTGCCGCTCTATTTTGCCTTGTATAGCATTCAAAGCGCTGCTCGAGGCAGCGGGGCAGGAAGTATCGGCGTGACGCCGGCCTACATTGCAATCACCAACTTGAACAAAAACGCGGGGCTCGCCACGTTCATCTTCGTGACGGCGGCCTTCCTCACGGTCTACCAACGGCTTGCCAATATAAAGGAGTGGGAAAAAGATGGGTACCAAGATTGCCCCCTTTATTTCAAGCATCGGAAAGGCCGGATCCGAGCGCCCTTTTTTGAGTCGACTGCCCGGAATCGTGAATTAATCAAGGTTCGGTTTTCCAAGCACGAACGCTGGTCATTGGCCAAGCTTGACCCGATTTATAAACCTTTAAATCCCATTCCGCCGGTATGAAGATCACATCGTGGTTTGTTTTCGGGTGTTCGTGGCCCGCCGAATGTCTGGGAACGGGAAAATGCAAGCAGCGGAATGCCCGATGGAACCCTTAAAATGGTTTAGAAATTATGAAGATCGTCGTATTGAGCCATTTTGACCAGAAGCTCGGCCCTCGCACGTTATTATGCATCCCCGAGGGCGTCAACAAGGACACGCTGGCCCAGATCGCAGACCTCATCAATCTCTACCAAAAAAAAAGAGTTTTTCATCCATAACGTCAAGGGCTTGAAGAGCGCCAACCAGCTGTTCGAGATACAGAATCCCAAGGCGCGGGGCGGCCGGGAAGTGCTCTTGATCTCCGCCCTCATCACGGAGGGCGACATCGACACCGAGATCTCCAAGGATATGCTCAACAAGTTTTACGACGAGATGCGGGGCATCAAGGACATCCACGCGGTCTTCGACCCGCGCGGTAACGGCATGGAGGCGCCGATGAAGGAGCTTAAGAACTTGTTCACGAACTTCTACAACGCATTCCCGGTCTCGGAGGTCGTCCAGAACAAGAAGGACGCGAAGATCTTCGTCTTCGGGCTCTCGAAGGCGGGCAAGACAACGATCATCCGCCAGCTGAAAAATAACAAGAACCTGGACACCGTCCCGACGATAAACGTGGCCACGTCGCGGATATTCTTGAACAACATGTCCATGTTCGTCTACGACACGCCGGGGCAGGTCAAGTTCAGGCCGTTATGGGCGCCTTACTTGAAATCGCAGGACGCGCTGGTCTTCGTGTTCGACGTCACCGACAAGGAGAATTACAAGAATGCCCGGGACTTGCTGCATGAGGTCGCGAACATGGAATCGGTGAAGGGCTTGCCCTTGCTGATCTTGCTCAACAAGGTCGACGTGGCACAACCGGACATCGATGAAATCAAGGCGATACTGGACTTCGAACACCTCCAGGTGAAGATCCACAAGATCTTCCTCACGAGCGCGACGGCAAACAAGGGCGTCGTCGAGTCGTTCAACTGGCTGTCGTCGGAACTGTTGAGGCACCGCGAGTTCATCGAGCAGCCGGTCACGACGACCGAGATGTCGAACTGCATCATCTTCTCCCGGTGGGACGAGATCCAAGGTATCGAGATCCTCTCGGTCTACCCGGAAAACAAGGTGAGCGATCCCGAGCTGATCGCCATCCGCTGCCTGTCCATCGCGGAATTCATTTTCGGCGGCGAGTCTTTCACGAGGAAGGTGTCCATCATCGTGCCGATCTCCCACCTCAAGGTAAAGGCTGCGATCTACTTCGATTTCGTGACCGACAGCGCGGTTCGTGGCGGGAAGTTACCCCTGTCGCTCGTCGCGCTCTTCGAAGAGGGCACCCCCGACGCGACGATAGAGGCCACCAAGTCCACGGTGCTGGAGCTGTTCGAGAAGATGAAGAGCGTCATCAATGACCGGGGCCTGCTTCGCAAGGTTCTCATGGAGATCTACGAGTTCGTGTTCAAGCAATCGAAGCGCCCGGCGCCCAAGGTCAAGGTTGCAGACAAGAAGGGATTAGCGAAAAGTTTTGACGATTTTGCTTTGAAGTTTTGAGCGTGTATGGGCCATGGCAATTCCTCGAAAAAAAGGAGATATTTACAGTAAAAAAATGTTGCACGAATCGACGTGAAGATCATGGCAGAACCCGAAAACACGACCGCCAAGCCGTCTCCCCTAACGACCGTCTTGCAAATCGTTAGAAAACATTACGTCTTTTTCATCTTTATGGTCTTGCTTGCAGTCTTAATGGTACTCGTGATGGTGTACCGGCCACAGTTGCCCGGCTTTGGAGAGCTGAAGGCGAATTTCTTCGTTTTTGGCTTGTCCTTGCAAGCCGTCGTCCTCATCTTGATAATCGGCATCTTCCTCCTTTACCGCTGGATCAAGACTGGGAGGCAAGTGACATCGACGCTGGCGTGGGCTATCGCATTCCTCGCCTACAGTTCCACGTTCGTTGGCTTGCTGTTCAAATCGTTTCGATCGCCATCGGACTCGAGTATATTTCTATTCACTTGGGCAAACGACTCGATCCCGAGTATCTTCTTCCTCTTCAGGCGGACCATGATCTGGTGGATCGGCTTGATGTACATCGGCATCGCCAGCATCATGACAAAGTCGCGGCTAAAGCAATTCGGCCCGGGAATCGCGTTCGTGGGGGTCGGGTACTTGATATTCTGCATCGGGCTGCTGGGATACGGACAAATCGAACCCACGATGTATGCCTTCTTGTACGGGCTCTGGACACCGCTGTGCGCCGCGATAACGTACTGCTTCTACATCTATGGGCGGGACTCCAAGCTGGCCAGCCCCAAGATAATCGGGGGGGTTCGCCCTCCTCGGGATCACGTACCTGGCCTGGGCGCCGTGGCATTATACCGATGGGATCTATATGTACTTCATCTGGTTCTTCGTGTTCAACATCTCGCTGGCCATCATCCTGGTCGGGTACGTGATGCTTCCCTATGAAGCTCGTGCGAAGGCGGCACAGCGCCAGGAGTAACGTGAATAGGGAATCGATTTCCCTTGTCTTGTTATTCCTTTTTTCGCGAACGCGGGCTCCGGCGTTGTGAATTTGACAACGTGAAAAAAGGGATTGGATGGAAAAAACGTGAAAAATAAGAGCGCTTGCTTTAGACCTTTGGTGGATAGGGGAGATTCACCCGCTCGGGCTTCAACGTTCGTTTTGCCGCGATCTCCTGGATGTTGCCACCGATGCCAGCTTTCACGATGATCTCGTGCTCGCCTTCAGGGAGGCCGCCTGGCATCTCGTACATGATGACGAGCTTGCCACCGACAGGGATCGTGACGCCCGCAGCGTCTTTCAAATTGGCCAGGGTGACCTCCTTGTCCTCGTAACGAAGGCTGAGCTTGTTGATGTCGAACGCCATCTCCTTGCCGTCGACGCTCAGATTGATCAACTTCGAGAGATCGTCGACACCGGCGAGCTTGGCGAGCTCCTTGGGGTCACTGGGGATCTCGGCAGGGACGGTAAAGGGGGAGATAACATTGACGATGTAGAAGCCGAAATGCGTGGGGCTGCCCCCCGATTTGCTCGTGTTGAAGAACGAGTCCTCGGGAATCATCCGTTTTAAGATATACTTTGGTATGTAACTAATTGTTCTCACTCTCTGTCTGTATACTACCTCGAAGGTAGAGTGCAATCAAGTGTTGGTTCGGTTCATTAAAAGGATATCTACCAAAAATAGAATATTCAAGCGTTCGATGGCGCGAAAGGTGTGCTATGTTCGCTTGCATAATTTAACGAATGCTTGAGGCCGGGCGACCGGCAGATCCTCGTCGTTGAATTGAAAGCCGCCGAGCCGAGCAATAATCGATTCAAGGGCGGGATTCCTTCCCAGAAGGAGATGAACGATTCCCTCGTGGTTTTCCAGGCCTTCTACTCGCTCGATTTCGTTGGCACGGAGATCCAGATCACGCAGGTTTTCAAGTCCTTGCAATCCCTCAATTTTACGGATGCGATTATATGAAAGACCCAATGCTTTCAACGATTTCAGCGAGCCGAGGTTCTCGATCCTTTCGATCACGTTGGTACCCAAATCCAGACTCTCCAGCCTCGCACAACGTTCCAATCCTCCAATGGCCGCGATCTTGTTCGCCCCCAGCCACAAGGAGCGCAGACTCACGAGTTTTTCCAGTCCTTCAATTTTCTCCACGAGATTGTTTAAAAGAAACAAGGTCTCCAACTTGGATAGTGCTTCAAGTCCCTCGATCTTCGTTATAAAGTTAGAGCTAAGATCCAAGAATCTCAAGTTGGCAAGAGCATCCAATCCTTCGATCTTTTCAATCCGGTTGGAATTAAGGCTCAAGGTCTCCAAGTTCTCCAGAGAATCCAATCCAGATATGCGTGCGATGGAATTGGATGCGAGATATAATTGCTCCAAATTCGGAAGATTATCTAGGCATTCAATAGAAGAAATCTTATTCCATGAAAGATCCAAGTATTTTAATTGCGACAAGGATTCCAGCCCTTCAATTTTTTCGATTTGATTTCCCCCGAGGTTCACCCGTTTCAAGTTCGACAGGCTATCAAACTTCGACAGTCCATCGATCTTCGTTATCTTGTTTAGCGTCAGATCGAGCACTTCTAAACTCGCGAGCGCCTCGAGCCCGTGAATCTCCCGAATATCATGAATACCTTTCCGATCTAACCCGACCGACCGCGTCGAAGCATCCGCGAGCGCGATGGTCTTGCCTTCATAAGTGATAGGAATTGGTTCACCCGTGGCTTTTCATCTCCATCCGATCCTCGCAGTACCGTTCCTTGATGATCATCCCGACACGTCCATTTATACTTTTCCCAGGATAAGAGGGGAAAAAAAGCGTTCAAAGGATGTCATGTTACTGGCAAAAGCGGTCTTCCAGGCAGTTGATCCCAGATCGCATTTCCGGGATCGGCCATCAGCATGCCAAATATTTTTTCAGCGAACTGGTCACGCCAAGCTTTCATCGATGGCACGTCCGCGCTGGTCGGCGGGCTCATTGCTGTATAGGCTTCCCAGAGTGGAGACCCCTCCCTCGATACGGTTAGGGCCAATTCATAGATCACATCGCGAACTCGCCGCGTGCGTGCAAAAATGTTCGTCAAGTCTTCAGCGGACACAGACGCCATCGTGTATACATTCGTGATGAAGCTCCTCCCTCGAACCCTTTGTCCCGTCCTCAAGGACTGGATATGGAGCTCACACTTCTTGATTATCGAATACGTATCCACGATGTGCCCCAACAAGCTATTAAGTGCCTTACTAGTCGTCTTCAATTCCTTTACCACTCTCGAATCGGTTACCAAACCAATACCGCGATCGAGTAATGCCTTCACGAGGAGAACCGCGTCCCTTTGTTTCGCAGATTTCAATTCCCGAAGGTATTCAGGAAGAGGAAGCATATCTTGCGGAGCCGGGATGGAAGATATCGACCCCCTTGAAGATTTTAGAATTTTAACGACATTGTTGACATAACCATTAAAGGCGGCGCTCTTGAGCTGCGAACGAACGAACCGGAAGATGCACGATGATTGATGCTCGAACAAATTAGAAGCTGGCAGCGCTGGTGGTCGAGTCGGGTTCTACGGCAGCTCCATCACGCACGGGGCGTGTGCCGACCGCCCTGGCCTCACCTATCCCGCGCTCGTCGCCCGCTCGCTGAACGTCGACTTCATCAACATGGGCTTCGGGGGGACGGGCAAGGGCGAGCCAGCCGTCGCGGACTTGCTCGCGAGCATTCCCGATGTCGCCGCGTTCGTGTTCGACTGGGGCATCAACTTGTGCTCGCCGCAAGAGGTGCACTTGATCCACGACCGGTATTACTCGTTTCTTGAAAAGATCAAGCAAGCCCACCCGAACGTGCCCGTCCTCATCGTCAACATACAAGGAGCCGGCCCGAAGCTTGACAAGGTGATGCCCGGCATCCTGGACACGATCCACGCGGAGATCAAGCGGGTTTACGACGCGGAGATCGCGGCGGGGAACAAGAAACTCTGGTACGTGGATGGCAGGGACATCGTCGGCGGATCCAATGGATTCGACCTCACGATCGACCGTGTCCACCCGCACCAGGGCGGTTTCTACAAGTACGCGGAGAAACTGGCGCCGGTCATCAAGACGATGCTAGCCGCATGATCGCTCGAGAGGGCCCGCGAAGGTCCAGCACCCGGATCCAAGAGAGAGAAAGAAGAATTGTTCAAAAAAGGTTCACGTGAGCGTCCACAGCACAGAGCGGCCGTCCTTGCCCGCGCGCTTGACGAGCCCGTCGTGCTCCAGGTTGCTCATGATGGCCCATGTCTCCGAGCTCGTCAATTTGAAGTGCTTGCGGATTTCAGGCGTCGCCAACGTGTTCTTGCGAAGCATGTTGCAGATGATGCGCTCGATCTCCTTGGTATTCTCGCTTTCCTCGGACTTCGATGCCGGGTTCTCCAGCTCGTCGGTGACTTCCTGCATCTCCATCTGGGCGGATATGTCCTCGGCAAGGGACCTCAAGCGGGCCATGTTCTCAAGCCCCTTCGTGTTCTTGAGGAAGAGGCAGACGAGGTCTAGTCCCTTCTGGAACCCAACGACGCTGAACGAGTCGTAAACGATGGCTTGCGGGACAGGCCCGATCTCGTTTCCGCCCTTGAAGGCAAGATAGGTCGCCAGGGCAAAGTGATCGTAATCCAGCTTCACGCTGTTTTTCACGTCGATTTCTTTTTTCCAGCGCACCATCGGGCCGGAAATCATGTCGAAGCCGATCGACATCGCGCTGGAAACATCGTCCATTGTACTGGTCATGTTCGTTTGCACCTTTGATTGGTCATTTTCGCTTCAAGCATTGCTTCAAGATCGCATACATCTTCTCTCTATTGTCGGGATCCGTGGCCACGAGGGGAACCGCGGGAACGCCGAGCACGTTGGCGACCCGTTCGGGGGACATCGCGTTCGGCAGGTCTTGCTTATTGGCGACCGCGATGATGTTCGTGTCGTCGTCCTCGGTCAGCCGCTTGGCCCATTCGATGAGTTGCTTCGTCTGCAGCACGTTAACGGGTGTCGAGTCCGTGACGACGACTATCACGTCCGAACCGAGTATGTATTGCTTCCAGAACTCGTAAAATGCCGCCTGGCCGCCAAAGTCCCACATGACTGCCTGGGCGTTCCGTCCCATCTTGATCGCGCCCCGATCGAAGCCTTGAGTAGGGATGTATTGGCCGGAGATCTCTTTTCCTTCCAACAGTTTCAGTATCGTGGTCTTGCCCACTGCCGGAGCCCCTAAAATTGCTGCTTTGCTCGTGTTCATGTAGCTCACGTCTCGCATCTCGATGGATGCGCTGTCGGGATGAACCCGCACGCCGGCGCTTATGTGCCCGGATGTCATCCCCGTGTCACGCGACGAAAGGCTATTATGCCGTGGCGCCCCGGATCGAATTATATTGGATTCAGAGGTTGGTTTCTATTTCGCGATCGCTGGCTAACATCTTCGACATGGTCGACAAGAACCCCATCGTCTACGACATATTGTTACCCGATTTCATCCCGAATATAATGGATCTCCACCACGGTTACACGTTACTCATAAAGGGAGAGGCGGGCACGGGCAAGTCTACCTTCGCGATGGAGATCTGCATGCAATACATCGACCAGTCGAGCATCATCTTCGTCTCGACAAGGACCAACCTCGAAGACTTGAGTGCGCAGTACGCAGCGTTCATCCAGAAGGTGGGCAAGGCCAGCGTCAAGGATCTATCCACTATCGGTATATCCGAGGACAAGCTGAAGTTGCTCAACGTCGATACCGACTCGTTCCTCAACTTGTTCTTCGATTTCGAGAAGATGCTCAAGGATATCGCGGATCAAGGATATCGCGGAAAAAAATCAGGCTTATGCCATGAAAGGGGTCACACAGCGAAAGACCGTCGTCATCATCGATTCCATCGAGAAGATGATCGATTCCATTCGGAAAAGGAAGGGAACGACCACGGACTCGATGGTTTACGAGACCCTGGTCGAGTACGCGCGGAAGTTCTCGCTGAAGCTTTTCATCGTCGCGGAAACAGCCCAAAGAACCCCGAATGATTACCTGGTTGATGGAGTCATTACCATGTACAGGGATATCCAAACGATTCCCGATCGCATCTTGAGAACCATGGAGATCCAGAAACTGCGTAACATGGTCATCGAACAGCAAGTCATCGTGTTCACGCTCTATCAAGGCAGGTTTCGCGCCATCCCGAACCTCAAGCCGCGCATCACCATCTTGCCGATCGACCAGCAAGTTCACGCGCTCCACGGCCTCATGGAAGGGAACCAGTTCAGCCAGCTCTTCTTCATCAACTTGTTCCAAGCGAAAAACATCTACGTGGATATCGATGCAATTGGCAGCGCGATCCTGACCATGTGGCAGGTCATCTTCACCGTCGTGGCCTTGTTGAACAAGATCCCGGTGTTCTTCATCATGCCAATGGAGATGAATCTCCAGCGGTTCGTGAAGGCCCTCAAAAGTGCTTTCGGGGAGGAACATGTCCGCAAGTACTTCAAGATCGGGTTCGTTCCCAAGCCGCGCGTGGCCGCGGAATGGACGCCCGATTACTTGTTCGTGTCACAATCCAACGATTTCCTCGAGGAAATCCGCACCGTGCGAAACGAGCTCGAGGCCATGCGCAATGTTTCGAGCAGCAAGGCCGTCCTTGCCATCGTCCCGCTGGAGTCGGTCTTTCTAAACTACAGGCACGAGTCGCTGCCCACCTTGTTCCAGCACGCGCGCGATGGCGTCTTCACGGAGGCCGACACGATCTTGTGGACGAACCTCTCTCCCGAGGAAAAGGACCCCGCGTACGCGCGCTTCGTCGACAGCGTCTATTCCCGCGTCATATTCGCCATGAAGGGAGTGCAAGTGGCCAAGACACAGATCCTCTACTGGATGAAGATGCCCCGCCCTGCATACACTTTCGTCCCGAAATTCGAGGACAAGCCCTTCAAGCTCCTCAAGCTCGACATCATCCCGCTCGTGTAGTTCCATCCCGGCGATATGCCTTCGCGACTAGGCATTCAGAAAGCTTCCCATCGTTTTTTAACTCCCAAGGCGATCCTCGTATCTAACGAAGATGTAATATATGACGACTTAGAGGACATCAACGATATCATGCCTGAGAAAAAGAAAAATCCGGTCACCATCGTGCGCTTCTTGCTCGACTCTGCCCGCAAGTACGCCGAGCTCGACTGCATGCGCTACTTGAAGCGAGGAGAGTATGTCGGTATTACCTGGGAAGAGGTGCTCGAAGTCACGCGCTTGTTCTCCCTCGGCTTCCAGGCACTCGGCTTGCAAAAACACGGCCGCGTCGCGCTCATGTCACACACGCGCTATGAATGGCGGCTGGTCGATTACGGCATCATGTTCGCGGGCGGCACGACGGTCACCATATACCCGTCACTCACCTTTAGCCAGGTCGAATACATTATCAACGACTCGCAGAGCGGCATCATCGTGGTCGACAACGAGTCGAATCTCAAGAAAGCACTGAAGGCCAAGCCCAACTGCCCCGGTTTAAAAGCGATCATCATGATCGAGCCGGTTCCCGACGATGCAAGGGCGCAAGGTGTGCTGTCACTCGACGACCTCGTCGCCCGCGGCGAGGACCTCGCGAGCCGGTCGCATCCGGTCCCAGCCCCCATGCAGAAGGAGATGACGACTCTCAAGCGGCGGATAGCGAAAGGCAAGGAGGAGAAGGGCCTGGACAACGTGCTCGCACGCTTGCATCATCTCGACCAGGAGATCGCGGGCGCGACGGGCGATCCATTCATCACCCGGTACCTCGGCGTGGAAGAAAACGACATCGCCACGATCGTGTACACGTCCGGGACGACGGGCGTGCCAAAAGGGGCTCTTCTCACCCATTATAACATGGCATGCAACTCGATACAGACCGCCAAGGCCATCCCGATACAGCAGCACGACGTTACCTTGTCGTTTTTACCCCTCTCGCACGTGCTAGAGCGGCAAGTGAGCCAGTTCCTCGCGACCTATATCGGCTTCACGGTCGCCATCGCCCGTGACACGGACTCGGTCGTGGAAAACCTCGACCAGATCAAGCCCACCTTCATCACGAGCGTGCCGCGCATCTACGAGAAGCTCTACAACCGTATCATGGCCGACGTCGCCGACAGCGAGACCAAGAAGAAGATCTTCGACCACGCGACTGACTGGGGCTGGGAATACCAGATTGCCGTGCAGAACGGTGAAGACGTGTCGCTGGTACTCGCGCTCAAGAATGCGCTCGCGGACAAGCTCGTGTTTGCCAAGATTCGCGATATTCTCGGGGGCAGGCTCCGGTTCATGTTCTCCGGCGGCGCGGCGCTCAATCCCGTGCTTGCCAAGTTTTTCTTCGCCGCCGGCTTCAAGATCATGGAGGGCTACGGGCTCACGGAAACGTCGCCCGTCCTCACGGTGAACCGCATCGATTCCATCCACATGGGCACGGTCGGGAAGCCCATACCCGATACGGAGGTCAGGATCGCTGCGGACGGCGAGATCATCTGCAAAGGTCCCCAGGTGTTCCCCGGCTACTGGAACAAGCCACAAGAGACCGCCGACGCGTTCGACGCCGAGGGCTGGTACCACACGGGCGACCTCGGCAAGTTCACAGAGGACGGCGATCTCGTCATCACGGGGCGCAAGAAGATGATCATCGTCCTGCGCACGGGCAAGAAAGTCTCGCCCGTGGTCGTTGAAGATGCAATCACGCTTGATCGTCACGTGGCACACGTGTGCGTGCTGGGAGATGACATGAAGTATCTCATCGGCATCATCGAACCGAACTTCGAGTACCTCGCCGAGTGGCTGGAAAAGAACGGCCTCACCAAGTTCAAGCCCGACGATTTCAAGGTCTACAAGGGCATGACGAAGGATGAATACATGGCCGTCATCGAGCGCCGGCGGAAGGTCATCGAGATGCCCGAGGTAGTCGCCTTCTACGACCAGGTTCTCAAGCAGACGCAAGCCAACCTAAGCGAGTTCGAGCAGATCAAGCGGTTCACCCTCGTGCCCGAGGAATGGAACGAGTACAACGTGCTCACGCCCAGCTTGAAGATCAAGCGCAAGAGCATCATGGAAACGTACAAGAACGAGATCGCGAGGACCTACGTGGACTAGACAAGGTGCCGGAGTAATGGCCAACACCAATCCCATCGACGAGCATTACTGGCGCGAGATCTGGTCGCTCCACGACAACGAGAAGGGGATCTCCGTGCACATCAAGCGGGAGCACGGCCTCCAGCTCTTCAAGATCCTCTTGCTCGCGGCTGTCCTGCTGCTCTTCTTCTCGGTTCCCTTGATCCCCGGGACGCTCGTGGACGTGGATCTCGGGGGCAAGGTCTTGACCCCTTGCGAGGCGCTCACGTTCGAGGCCTTCCGGCTCGATCACGACATCTTCAAGGATATCACGACCGTGCGGTCTGTCGCTGTTGACATGTATTTTAACTTGTGCCAGTTCATCTACAAGTGGCTCGGATATGGCGGGGCGGCTTGCCTCGTTTATTGGGTGCTCTTCATCGACCCCTACAAGAAACTCCGGGGACGCTCCGGGTACCGCGCGTACATCCAGGACGTTGTCTACGAGAACCCGAAGAGCGCCCTGGTATTCCTCAAGAAGACCTTGTCGGACAACAAGTACCGGTGGGCAGGCTTTTTCTACACGTGGTGCGTGGGTTGCGCGCTGTGCCTGCTATTCGAGGCGCCGCAGTGGACGTGGATCGCCCAGCACCAGTACTACTGGTTCAGCGCCACGCCGTCGATCGTGCCGGTCGCGCTGATCCTTCTCTTGTTCATCAACGTGGGCTTCGGCCTCGTCATCGGGCTCGCGAGACCAAAGAGCCGCTCCGGCGCGTGGAAAAAGACCGCTGCGCTCGCGGCCGTCGCGGCATGCCTCTTTTTCACGATAATGGTTGCTATATTGAACGCGGATATGCTCCGTGATTATATAGTGAACTGGAACGCGTATTCCATCGGCTATCCCGAGGACGAGGCCATCAAGGATTATTTCATCAACTACACCTTGCTCTTCTGGGCGCTCGGCATCGCGTTCTCGGCGCTCGGCGCGTGGTTGATGCCGCTCTGCTGCACGACCTACCAGAACGCGCGGTTCCGCCGCATCATCGACAACGCGTATCACGCGGTGACCGAGCGGCACGAGAACGCGTGGGAATTCGCCCCGATACGCAAGAAACACGACAAGGAACGGAAGCTCCGGGCATTCGTGCAGCGCTTCTCTGCCTTCGAGCTCGCGTTCTTTTTCGGGCTCACGCTGCTCATGCTGTGGGGATTCTACTTCTACTGGGGCCAGCTCGCCGGGAACGACACGATGATGTACATCGGCATCGGCGTTATGGCCTTCGAGATCATCTGGGCGCTCTTCTTGTCACCCGTGGTGCACTACAAGATCGAGAAAAACATCACCTACCAGGGAAAGGGCGTCGCCTGGGTGCTGACCGAGGACAGGGGCATCGGCTCGTGGCAGAAGTACTGGAAGGCGGTCGGCTGGTTCGAGACCAAGGGCATCCCCGACGACCAGATCGAGAGAAAAAAGGCGCTCGACATCACGAAGCACCTGGTCGTGTTTTTCACCGTGCTGGCGATCTGCGTCCTCGGCAGCTCCAGCATCCTTGGCGATGTGCTGGCAGATGCGTTCGGCGGGGAAGGGTACAACTATCGAACCGCGTTCGCCGTGGTGTTCTTGCTCGTCTCCACCTTCTACCTCATCGAGTTCGGCAGGTTGCGAAAGAACATCGAGCTCCGGAAGCGTGGGTTCGAGCAGAAGCGAGGGTACGGCACGCTCCTCGTCATCGCGATAATCGCAGCCATCACGGGCATCCTGGCTTGCGCGGCACTCGCTCTCGACGGCATCGAAATCGCGTTCGGCGACACGAACGCCTTGATCAACGATGCAATCTACCCGCTCGCCCTCGTCATCTTGATCATCATCTTGTATTACACGCTCATCTGGCCCTTGTGCATCAAGTTCAGCGCCATCAAATCGGACAGGAAATTCTGGAAAAACTGGAAGCGAAAAAATATCAAGCGATTACCCGAGGAGGAGCGCGCACGTGTCGTTCCCATCCGCAGGTTTGTCTTTGTCTTGAGCCTCATCTTCGCGCTCTGGGGCTGCGGCGAGGGAATGGGCGAGTCGGCGGTGTACAACGCAGTAGCCGGCGTGATAGGTCTCCACCCAGGCTTGATCATCAGCGCAATGGCGATCTTGTATATGGTAATCGCCCCGCTGCTGCTCGTCTATAGCGTCGGGATCCTCAAGTTCAATAACCCGAAGGATCCCGACCGCGGCAAGAAGCGTATGTACGCCGTCCTCTTCGAGCTGTTCGCGGCGGGGCTCGTGGTCGGTATTGCCTTCATCTTCGGGGCGACGATCGACCGTGGTGCCAAGGCCACGGATCCGCTGTACGGGTGGACGTACGGCGATGCCATCGCGTTCATGCTCGCCCCGTCGAACACCTTGCCAGCGCTCATTTCTTTTGTTGTCTGTACATTGCTCTTGCTCGGCGTGGTCTATGGCCTCGTCCTCGTGTGCCACCCCATTTTCGTCAGGATTGATGACTTGTTCAAGTCCATTCCCGACCTGCTCAAGATCATGCTGTTCGGCGTGATCTTGCTCGGCTTCTGGAACATCTTGTGCGAGTGGCTGTTCACGGTACCACGGCTCCACTGGTCGTGGACTGCCGGGCTGGACCCGGTGAAGATGCGGAACGATTTTCTCGTCGGAAACTTCCTGGCTGGTGTCGGAGGTTACTATTTTTGGGGATGGACTCAAGAGCTCCTCTTTCTCGGTTATTTCTGTTGGCTCTTATACAAGATACAGCCGAACAAGTGGATAAATGCCGCGATCTCCGGGCTCTTGTTCTGCATGTTCCACTGGGACAACATCGCTCTTGTTATAGGTACTGGCATCGGCGGCTTCATGTGGGCGCTCTGGTTTGGCGAGCGCCGCAATTTATTCATATACGCGTGGCAGCACGGCTGGAACGGCACGCTGGTGAACAAATTAATCCCCATGTCGATGACCGTCGGCCCCGGCGCCCACGATTAGAAAGGTAGGATGGCGAACGAAAATGACACTCGAACTCAAGCAAATCGAACAAAATCTCGAAGACGAGCTCGTCGACGACCTGGGCCTCAAGGACTTCGAGGTCGACCGCATCAAGGAACGCTCTACGCGTTATCTCGGCTCGCGTGCGCTCGAGACTGATCTCGCCCGCAGCAGCCGCATCATGGACACCTTCCTCGTCGGCCTATCGGCATTTGTCTTTTTCCTGTGCGTGGTCTTCTGCTGGCTCTTCCTCGGCATCTACCAGTTCGTGCTCGTGTACGTGGGCACGCAGGTCTTGATCCTCGCGTGGCGGTTCGTCCTCTCGCCGCTGCGGCACCACGGCTTCGCGTCGAAGGAGCTGCTCGTCAAGTACCGCTGCTACTTGCCGCAAGAAAAGCAAGCGAAGGCGTTCCTCAAGGACAACGCGTACGCTGTCCTCGCCGTCCTCTACCTGGTGGTCGATGCCATGGTATTCCTGTCGTTCTTCGACATGCCGCGCATGCTCGTCCACCTGAACAACATGATATACAACAGGGGCGAGTACCCGCTGTCGCTCGTGACCAGCATCGCCCCGGCCCTCGTGATTGTAGGCTTCGTCGTGAACGTGCTCGGCGCTGCCATCATCGCCAAGTACCAGCGGAAGGAGCGGGGCACGGGACGCGTCCTCGGGAGCAAGAAGGCGACGCTGCTACTCTCCATCGCGGTCGTGGCCTCCATTGCCGCGTTACTCGCCATCGGAATCGCGACATCGACCGAGTTCACGAAATTCAACGAGCCGGCTCCGGGTATCAACAATTTTCTCTACTACTTCGACGTGGACCAGCCGCTGTACCGCGCCCGCGGGGTCATCTACACGTACTATTTCCTCGTCTATGCAGGAGCGGCCGTGCTCGCGCTGCTCATCATCTGCGGGTTGTCCGTCATGGAAACCACGATCATGCTCGGCAAGCTCAACGCGCATTGGGACCGCAGCCCGCCCGTCGAGCGGAACTGGGAGTTCAAGGTCACCGCCATGCGCCACGAGGAGAACACGAGGCGCAAGATCCGCGCCCGGAAGTTTTCCCTCGGGGAACTCCTCGTGATATGCTTGCTCGCCATCGTCGCCATGTGGGTTTGTCTCAAGTGGGGTGGCGAGATCATGGACATCGAGTGGATGAACTACGTCGGTTACGGGCTGCTCGGCATCATCGTGATATGGGGATTCATCTTGTCGCCCGTCTACCACGCCAAGAATGACGGCCAGTTCCACTACCCCACGTCCCGCCAGAACGTCGCCTACGCGATGTTCGACGAGCGGGGGATA
Organism: Candidatus Sigynarchaeum calidifontis; assembly: GCA_030587475.1. Taxonomy (GTDB): domain Archaea; phylum Asgardarchaeota; class Lokiarchaeia; order Sigyniarchaeales; family Sigyniarchaeaceae; genus Sigyniarchaeum; species Sigyniarchaeum tengchongense. The sequence continues at coordinate 21,898 of JAUQYZ010000241.1, read as the reverse complement.
GGCTCGTTTAAATATTACTTCAAGAAAGTCTTCAACAAGCAACGCAGCCTCGTCGCGTGGACCCTGTATTTCTTGCTCATGCTCACCGCCGTGTTCAACTTCGACGAGCTCAGCTTGTCCATGATAAACTGGAAGGACATGTTCGAGAGCCCGGCAAAGGTGCCGGAGGGCGTGATCGTCGATTTCGTGGAGATGATCTCGGGCACGCCCCATCCCTACGAGACCGCCTTGGGCGTCGTGCTCTTCGCGACGGCGATGAGCCTCGTCGCGTTCGTCGGTGCCCTTGGAAAGAAGAAAGAGGACTTCGGCGGCAGCGGGGCGTGGTGCGTGTTTTTCAAGGTCGTCGTCGGCCTCATCGTGCTCGGGTGTTTCTTCTGGGTCACGAAGATCCCGCAAGTGACGAGCTCGGTCGACCTCCTCTCGATGGACTTCTTCTTGTCGCTCGGCCTGGTCGTGGCCTTCTTCTTCGTGGCCATCATGGTCATTTTATTCCTCGTGATGCCGTGGATCATCAAGTTCGACAACCTCGGCGCGACGAAACGCAAGATCGTCGAGATTCTCGTCATGACCATCGTCCTCCTCGGGGTCATCGTCGGCATCTTCCACTTCGTGCTGCCGATGACTGACACGAGCGGCGCGAACATCATCTACGGCTATCCGTGGGACAGCGGCGCGGCGAATGAAGTGAAGGCGAAGCTCGAGTCGTTCGATCTAGGCGTGTTCCTCATGGAATGGTGCGGCCGGTACATCGCGTGGGGCGGCGTGCAGCAGTTCCTCTTCATGTCGATATTCCTCACCCTCTGGAAAAAGATATTCCCGCGATCGAAGGGATACATGGTCGCGGTCGGCACGTCGTGTATATTCGGCGTGATCCATGCCATAGATTGGCCTCTCATGATTTTCACGTTCGTCGCGGGCCTGTTTTGGGCGAAGGGATGGCACGCCGAGTATTACGACCCGAAGACCGGGCGCGTCGTGCACGGCAACAACTTGTTCCTCTGGGGCTTCGTCCATGGTTTCGGCGGCTCGCTGCTCGGCATGCTAGCGCCGTTCTCGCTCGGCGTCGGCCCCTTCAACATGGGATAGGACGTCCCGATTTTTTTGTTCTTAGTCCTTTTTCTTTTATGACACGTAACGACCACCGCGTTACTATTTCAAAATAAAAAAACGATCGTGATGTGGAGAGCGTCCATCTTGCCATCTCGAAACCCAAATGTAGGTGTTAAAGGTTTTCGAGAACCGGTCACGAGAGAAAAAGCGGACGATTTACTCCAAACATCAGCTTAAAATGAACAGCGAACGAATGTAAATTAAAACGCGCCGTGTCGCAATGAAAAAGTTGGACATCCTTTTCATCCATCCGCCGCGAAACTACGAACACTTGAAGGCGAACCTCAAGAAACGCAGTTCTTATATGCTCATTCCCATGGGACTCGTCGGGCTGGCTGACCTGGCCGAGCGGGAAGGATATTCGGCGAGGATCTTGAATTACCCGCTGGAACGGGTGCTGGACGACAAGTTTTCCTTGCGCGCGTACTTGAACGGTTGCGACCCGGATTTCGTCGGCGTCGACCTACACTGGGTCGTCCACTGCGCCGGCGCGATCGACACGCTCAAGTACGTCAAGAAACACGTCCCGAACGCGTTCACGCTGCTCGGCGGTTATTCCGCGACGCTGTATGCCAGGGAAATAATGGACAACCACGATTTCATCGATGGCATCATCCAGGGAGAGGCAGAAGTCCCGATCATCCAGCTGCTAAAAAACAAGAAGTCCCTGGGCAAGGTCCCGAACTTGATGTACCGGGAGAACGGTAAAGTGAAGGACAACGGTATAACCTACGTCGCCAGCGAGATCGACTCGCTGAACTTCGCCAGGGTCAAATATATCGAGCACTGGAAGGAGTACATCGAAACGAGCTTCAAGGCCCTCCGGAACCCGTTCTCGATCGAGGTGGCGCGTGGCTGCTCGTTCAACTGTATTTTCTGCGGCGGTTCCCGGTACTGCATGCGACGCATGAGCAAGCGCGACGAGGTGGTCTTCAGGTCACCGGCTAGGGTGGTCGACGACATCAAGGAATTTCTCGACGTTAGCCCGGTCAAGACCATTTTTTACGGCCACGGGGTCCACCCCGCGGCGGAAACCTATTTCATGGCGATCAACAAGCGGATCCGGGCCGAGAAGATCGACGTCCAGGCGGAGCTGGAGGCGTGGCGGCTCCCCGTGAGCAAGGGATTCATCGAGGACTTCGCGAAGACCTACGACCGGACCCGGTCGCTCTTCTGGTTCAGTGTCCGCAACTTTTCAGCCACGTATAGGAAGAAATTCACGACGGTGTTCGGAACATTCGATGATTCGCTCGATTTCTCCGATCAACAGTTGGAGGACTTTATCCACGATTGCCAGGCCAACGGGATAATAAACGTCCTGTTCTGGGACATCGGGTACCCCCACGAGACCCCGGCCGACGCGTTCCGGAACTACGCCAAGGCCGTGAAGTTCATTTTGCGCCATATGGGGAAGAAAGACCGGGTCGGGGTGATAACGGAACCGATGATCGTGTCGCCCGGCTGCCCTGCGGATCTGTTCGACACGAAGATGGGGTTGCAAGTGCGGAACAAGACCTTCAAGGAGCAGCTCGCGCTGAACCGGGACTCCGTGATGCGCATCTCGCCGTGGGACGTCGTTTCCGATTACAGTACGACGTATTTTTCAAGCACCACGCTCTATATCATCAACAAGATAACGTGGTTCACCTACGGGTTCACGTTCGTCCCTATGCTAATCTTTGGGTAATTTTGCTGCCGTGGGATGAAGCTCCCTGCACGCACGGATCATTTTCGATCCGAACGCGTTCCACTCGCCTCGGCCATCGCCGCACGGTAGAACTCGAATCCTCTCATGTGGCGCCCGGATTGCCCAATGTACGTGGCGCGGTACTCGGTGGAACCGACATCGGTGACGAGCGTGAACCCTCGCTCGGCAAGGTACCCGGAAAGCTCATCGGGGTACAGGCCGAACTTCCACGTCTAGCCGGATTCCTTCAGCGTGGCCGGCACCTTCTCGAGCCCTCGGCCCGAGAAAGGCAGGCGCGAGCATGTCCGAGAAGAGCCGCCGGTGCCGCGGGCGGCGGTAGGCTTCGATGGCACGGAACAATGCATTAAACTCGGCTGTCTTGCACGCTTCTCCGGGCAGCATGGTGAATCACCATCCGATTGAATAAACGGGGCGCCGGGGATATCTAATGGGAGCGGCACGTGACTGCTGCAAGGATGAGCCAGCCGTTTAACGAGATATAGAGGTGAGAAGCATTGATATGCGCGCGAGGAGCAAGGGAAAAGCAGAAAAGTCATCCTAACGACGAGGGAAAATCCCCATGGAAACAGTAAAACGCATTGAAATCGTCGGATTCGTGTCGATAGCGGTGTTCACAGCCATCATGCTCATCATCGGCGTTGTACGCTGGTCAACAGTCGGTTTTGGAATCCCGGAATTAGCGTCCGATCTGAACTATATCGGCTACATCGTCCTCATTTCCATGGCGGCCGTGACAACTGTGCACCTGTGGTCAAGGGTACCGACGCTCCCGGAGGGCCTCCCGATCAGGACCTTGTTCAAGATGATGGGGATCACGTTCCTGGTCATCGGGTTCATCTTCGTCTACACGATGATGGACACGCTGCTCAGGTGGGCTGGTTATCCTGCATTGTCCGACATGATCGATATCGTTCCAGACATAAAGTTTGACCTGTTCGGCCTCACTACTGTCACCATGCCGGTGAGCAGCATCGTCATGTTCGCCATCATCATGGCCGGCGTGGCGATCTTCATCTTCCCGCTCGAGCGCTTCGTGAAAAACCGCCGGCCGTGGTTCACGATCTCGATGCTGATCAGTCTGGGCATAATCCCGTTCATGATTTTCTTGATGGAAAATGACATCGCAATGATGATCGTCACGGTGGGCATCGTGTTCATCGTGCTCATCAACTTCATCTTCATGTTCTACCTCTACATCTCCCTTGCAGTGAAAAGCGCGGGCAAGATGCGCACCGCCTCTGCGCTGGTCGCCATTGGCTTGTTTTCGATGATATTCGTTTGGGTCGTGGGGCTCGGGTTGTTCGAAAAGGTTCTCCAATCTATTTTGCAGTTCGTTATCGGCCTAACGAGCATCATCATGTTCAACGGCGGCTTCCGGATCATGCGGCCGTGATATTGCCCTTTCTCGCCTTCTTTTCGACGCCTTGGGGCTTCTCCCGAAGTGTTCAAATTGCCGTGGGCGTTCTCACAATGCATGGCCACGCGACGCGACCCCCACGTGACCTGCATCTTGCTCAACCCGACCATCGACCACGTGCACGAAATCGAGCATTTCAAGGTCGGCGGCACGTACAAGGCGAGTGAAACCCGCGTGTTCCCCGTTGGCAAGGCAATCTCGGTAGCGCTCGGCTTGCGCGCGCTGGGAGACGAGCCCTCGGTCATCTCGCTGGTTGGCAAGGAAGAAATGGGCATCTACCGGGCAACACTCGATTCAGCGGACATATCCGCCTCCCTCATCCCAGTGGAAGGCCGAACCCGCCGAAACGTGACCATCGTCGATCCCGCGGAGCACACGGTCACGCACGTGCGGGAGGGGGGGTTCACCGCGGGCGCGCAGCACCTCGATGCCATCGAATCGGCGATCGACGGCTTGCCCCGCGTCGACCAACGGTGGATCGTCCTGTCGGGCAGCATCCCGCCAGGCTTGCCAGACGATGCCGTCGCCCGCTTGCTCGCGCGCTGCAAAAGGCTCGGGTTCAAGGCATTCCTCGATTCCTCGGGCCTGCCCCTCAAGGAAGCAGTTGCTCGATGCAAGCCGTGGGTACTCAAGATCAATGAGGCCGAGCTTGGCTACCTCGCGGGCACGCGGGACGACGACGTGGAACGCGGGACGGGCACGGCTGAGCCCCGGCCATCCGAGGCCGATGATGACGCCCGCAACGGACGTGTCGGTCGCGACGCGAGGGCGCAGCTCGGCGGCGGGCTGGAAGTCGCAGCCATCACGATGGGCGCGGCCGGCGCGATCCTCGCGCGCGAGGATGGCACGTGGCACGGGGTGCTCGAGAGCACGGTAGACTTGGATGTGGTCGACTCGGTCGGCGCCGGCGACGCGTTCCTCGCGGGCATGATCCACGCGATGGCAGGCGGACTCGATGCCCCTGGCATCCTCGTGGAAGCCATCTCGTGCGCGACGGCCAAGCTCCTCGTGCACGGGGCGGGCACGTTTGCCTTGGCCGACCAGCAGCGGTTCCGGCCAGGGGTGCGCGTGCGCCGCCTCGAATGACCCGTCTGACCGATCTAGACCCAAAGATATATGGCGCGAACGCGTTCCTCTGATCGATCTTGCTGGTGATGTTCACGATGGTACGACAATCCAAGGCTGCCAAGGCCGCCAAGGTCCCGAAGCACGCCTTGCCGCAGGTCTGGCCGAAGCACAAGGGCACCATCATCTGGCTCGCGCTCACGGCAAGCATCTGCATCGTGATCATCGTTACTTTCCAGGGAATCACGAACAGCCCCGCCATCGGCATCGTTCTCGCCGTGTTGATCGCGATCGCCGCCGTGCTGCTCAAGCTCGCGATGCCCTACCTGAAGGTACGTGCCGGAGACAAGAAAATAGCCAGGATCAAGGCGATGCAGGGAACCGCCCGTGCCCCGAGAACGCCGGCTGTTAGCGGCCGCGCCAGCGAATCCATGTCCCATCCAGTCGACGCAAGCCAATTGAAAGCCACCGATGGCTTCGCGCTCATGCACATGGGCCCGCCAGAAGTCATAGACCTGGACTTGTCCCGGCATCGTGATAAGCGCTCGAAGATGAACGATGATGGCCCCGCGTTGGACGATCAGAAGAATAAAGCCGTCGCGAAGGCGATTGAGCTCGAGGACAGCGGCGCCGTCGACAAGGCCATCGCGGAGTACAAGAAGGCATCGGCCCTGGCACGCCAACTGGGCCGCGAGGACGAGGTCACCTCCTTCGAGAACCGGATCAAGCAATTGAAGCAAGAAAAGGAGGATGGTTGGTGGAAAGAATCGTGAACTTGCCTACCTAGGCCGGTTCACTTCTCCTTCGGTTCTTTCGTTTTCGCGTCCTTGGCGGCTTCCTTCCCGGCAGCAGCGAGGACCGCTTTACGTGCATCGACATCCAAAAGCGTGAATTCCTTGTTCTTCGCGGAAATTACGCCGATCTCGACCGTTTCGGGAGTGAGCTCGTCATCGACGAACTTGATCAGCACCTTTACAGCGAATGTCTTGATTTGTTCCAAGGATTTGAGTTCCGTGTAGTTGTCTTTCAAATAATCTTGGCACTCGTCGCTTTTGAAGCCGATGGCCTTAGCAATCCACGAGAAGTAGGTGCCCGACGGGGACGTCGTGAAGACTTGCGGGCCCTGGTCGTCGATGCCGACGAACATGAGCGACGCGCCGAACGGCCGCACGCCGCCGTGCTGGCTGTAGGCTTGCGAGATGTCGCAGATTTTCTTCACCAGGGTCTCGACCGGCACGTCCTCGTCGTAGTTGAGGCGGTGTATGGCAGCCTGGATGCGGGCCTGGTCGGTAAGGATGCGGGCGTCCGCGTGCAGACCCGAGATAGCCACGCCGATGTGCTTGTCCACGAGGTAGACCTTGTGGATCTGGCTCGGGTCCATGAGCTTCGTCGTGATCTTCTTGTGCACGACGAGCACGGCCCCTTCCTTCGCCTTGAAGGCGATGGCGAGCGTGCCGCGCTTGACTGCTTCAAGGGCATACTCGACCTGGTAAAGGCGACCTTCCGGGCTGAACATCGTGAGCCCGCGGTCGTAACCCATTTCACTGCCGCCTTTCATCATGATATTCTTCTACCTTTACAGCGTGTTTGACTCGTTCGATGGTAGACTTCTGCTAAAAACGAGGCCGACCAGACATAAAACCATTACGATTAGCGTTCATGCGAAAAGAATGAAAATGAGGGGAAGCCGGTTCTCATCGAGACGAGAATGGCATTCAGAGCAGGTAAAAAAAATAGAGATGATTTACGCCTGCCATTCGTCTTCGTTGGCTGGCTTGAGCGCTGGTTTCGCGCCCGGAGCGGGCTTCTAAGAACCAGGGGCAGGCTTCTGGGCCGCGGGCTTGGCTGCCGGAGCCGATCTTTTATCAAGCTTCGCCGAGCATATGGGACACTCGTCCCAATCTGGCTGGGTTGCATAACCGCATTTAGGGCAGTCGCTCGTTCCCTCATCTTGCCATTCAGGAAGGTTAAGGCCTTGCGCGCCGCCAGACTTTGCAACTTTTTGGAGCTCTTCTTCTGTCCAGACGGGGAGATTCACTCCGCCACCCCCGGTGTATTTATCGGCTCGTGCCTCAAGTTCTTCTTCTGTCCACATTGGAAGAGAGCTTTGTTGCGCCTGGAACTGAGGTTGAGCGGCCAATTCGGCCTCAGTCCACGTCGGTAGCCCCGTTGGCGCGCCGCCCGACGTGACCATGCCAGGCGCCCCGCCTCCAGCTGGTGCACCACCCGGCGCCCCGCCGGCGACGCGGGGCACGTCCTCGAGATACGCGCAGAGCTTGAAGAGCGCCTCGAAAGCATTCTTCTGGATGCCCTCGTAATCGACGATGCCGACGATCGTGCGGCCATCGACCGCGTAGAAAAGCGTGTTCACGGACGCGTTACCCTTGAAATCTTTCATATGAACCTCGCTGGCAACCCGCTCCATGGCAACCATCAAGTCCTGGTTTTCCATGAGCTTGTCGCAGATGGGCTCGCCCTTGCGCCCGTAGTTCTCGTAACGCCAGACCGAGTTCACGGTCGTTTGCTTGTCCATTGCCTCGAAGATCGCGGCTTGAAGTGCAACATCCTCGATGTATTCCTTTTCGCCTGGCGCCGGTTTCTCGGCCGGGGGATTCCACGTCATGTCCAGCGAGCCGATGATGGGCGCGAAGAGCGGTTTCTTGTCCTTCATCTCGCCGTACGCGCAGGATCGCTCGACCTGGTAGGGGAGCTCGGCGACGAAGCCGACCGGCTTGTCGTTGATCTCCATACCTTTGTCCGTCTGGTCGATTTTCGGGATTTTCTGCATATACACGGTCTTGAAGGGCATAGTCTTGACTTCAGCCCTGGCCATGCAATGCGCGTCGAGAAACTTCTTCATGACCTTGGCATAGGTGTCGAAATATGACTTGATCTCTTTCTCCTTGCTCTCTTGCTGCAGCTTCTTGATGATCTCGGGGAGTTTCGCCTTGGCCTCCTTCCATTTCTCCTCGTCGAAGTTCCCGCCCCAGACCTTCATCTCGCCGACGAGGTTACTCGTCAGCAAGTCCTTGAAGACCTGGATGTCCTTTTGCTGCTTCTCCACGCTGCCTTCCTTCCGCGCGGGATCCACGGGCGTGGGCAAGCCGAGCTCCTTGAGTACCTTGGAGAACACGCGTTGGATGCTTTCCATGAACGTCACCGATGGGCAAGCTCCGAGACCAGGCCCCGCGTCCCGCGTACCACGGCGCGTGCGCCGAACCGACCCGGCATCTCGCGATCCTTGCTCATATCGAGTTGATTAGTTGGAATGATGCCGATGTAGGAATAAAAATTTATCCGGGGCTGGCACGCCTCGCCGAGGGCAGCGATGGGGCATGGCTAGGGCATCGGGGATCGTGCGGTTTTTATATCGCTTTGTCCCGAATAAGGGACATGAACGGCAGAACCTTACTGTCGGGTTTCGTGAACAAGCTTGCCTTGTTCGTGCTCGTGTACGCCGGCTTGTACCTGTCCGTCACGAGCATCGGCATCGCGGTCGACGCGCTGTCGGGTGGCGGTGGCTCCGACCTCGATGCAATCTTAGTTGGCCTCGTGGCTCTCGTGGCCATCGTGGGCATATCGATCGGCGCGCATTTCCTCACCAAGTGGACGAACGTGGGCTGGAACGTGCTCTTGATCGCCACCCCGTTGCTCGCCGCGTTTGGAGCCATCGCCGTGCACTTCACATCCTGGGGCGCCGTGCTCGTCGCCACCTTCGCGCCTTGCTTGCTCATGCTCTTGCATCCCGGGAGGGCCTCGAAATGGACGAAGGCGGTCCTCGGCTTCGACGACGGCGCGTTGGTGATCGGTGCCCTCGGCATCAGCGGGGCAATCTTGCTCGCCATCGTTGATGAGATCTCCCTGGTGCCTTGCCAATACACCGGACAAGTGCTCACCTATGCGTCGTTCGCCGCGGGGGGTTATTTCTTGATCCGCACGCTCGTCATCGGGCGTGCCGGGGTGCAGCTAACGCCGGTGCAAGCCGAAGCGAAGCACGTGACCGAGGTAGCTCCCTCGGTCGCGGTGACGGCATACTTCAGCATGGTGTCCTGGTCCTTGTCCCCGGTCGTCATCGTCCTCGCTCTCAAGCAACTCGCGCTGTTCTCCAGCTACGATTCAAGCCTCGACGCGACCACCATCACCCAGCTTTCCCTCCTCGCGTTCGCCGGGGGGGCTTGCGTTGTCGCGATCCTCGGGTTGCTCCCCGAGCACCAGCAGCTTCGCCGTGCCGCGGGCCTGGCATTCCTCGCCATCATAGGCACTTGCACTGCCACGCTCACGCTCGCCAGCGGCATACTAGATGGTAACGCCATCGTCGAGATCCGGCTGCTATCGTTCTTCTCGATCCCAGGCACGCTGATGGCCATGCTCGGGATCCGGGCCCCGCACGTCAAGGGAACCGCGTTCCACTTCTGGAACGGCTTCATGATCGTCGTCGGCATCTTCTTGCTCATCGCTGGCATCGGGTTCAAAATCTCGAACGCTGACACCTACTTCTTGGTCGTGTACCTCGCTGCGATCGGCCTGACCTCTATCCAGGCCATCATCCCCCTGGTAACAGGCCATGTGATGGAGGTGCGTGCATCGTGAGCGCCGCTCCAGCTCCCCCAGCGCTGCAGGATCGCCGTGCCGGCGCGGCGGGCACGACGAGCACGACGACCGGCATCCTGGTCATTATTGCCCTGGCGGCGATCCTCGTCCTGCCCGTGCTGCACTTCCTCCCGACCCAGGTGGCGATCCGTGGCGCCACGTACGAGAGGCGCGTGTGCGCCTTCTACTACACGTGGTACCGGAACTCGACCGTGTACCCGAGCGAGTTCCCCTCAGGCGCCGGTGGCTGGTCGCACTGGGAGGAGAACGGCCACTTCCCGTGGGTCGACCCGATGGACATCGGCTCGGCACAGCATCCCACGCTCAACACGAGCGACGTCGTGCTTTTCGACAGCGGCGATCCTGCTGCCATCCGCTTCCACATGGACTGCGCGACGTACGCGGGCATCAACACGTTCATCACGACGTGGTGGGGGCCCGGGAACTACGTCGATCATAACTTCGGCCAGCTGCTCAACATCACGGCGCTCGACGACTACGACATGGAGCACACGATCTACTTCGAGACCGTGCAAGACCGCTACAACAGAACCAAGCCGTGGGGTCTCGATAACCTCGTGGGCGACATCGAGTACGTCTTGTCCAAGTACGGCGGCCACCCGAAGTTCCTCAAGGTGGGGAGTCGACCCGTGATCTTCGTATATGCCACGGAATCGACCCAGCGGGTGAGTAACTGGTCCGTGGCGGTACAGCGGATCCGCGCCGACGGGTACGACCCGTTCCTCATCGCCGACCTGGGCGGCCCGCAAGCCCCCCCGATCGAGTTCTTGCGCGTGTTCGACGGCTTCCACGTGTACAACCCGCTCGGCATCTACCGGGACGAGCCGGAAAACGCGCTCTCACGGTTCACGACGATGGTGTCCTCGTCGCGCGCGTACGGCAAGCTCTCGTGCGTCACGACGCTCCCCGGGTACAATGACACGCAAGTGCGGGATGGCGTCATCCCCTTGCGACGCCAAGGCGGTAGCGTTTACCAGCAGAGCTGGAGCGTCGCCAAGCAAGCGAATCCGGACTGGGCGCTCATCTGTACCTTCAACGAGTGGCACGAGGGCACCGAGATCGAGCCGAGCCTCGAGAACGGCACGTATTACATCGACGTGACGCGGGATTACGTGAACAACTTCATGGCGTGATGGCCGTCCCACCGCTCCTTTCTATTTCTTGAGGATGCCTTTTTATCCGATCGAACCGCGGAATTCTACCATGGATGGTAGGTCGAACTTGCGGTACATCTTGCTCCCCTTTCCGGCCGCGATCGTCGCGCTGGACTTGGTGTTTTTCTTCCTCGACGACTTCCTCGACGAGGGGCGTTCCCTCTTCTATCTTAACACCTACGGCCAGGGCTTCTTCACGTGGTGGCTGGACTTCGAGCGGTTCTGGGGGAACATCGAGCTATGGGGCCTGGGCATCGGCGTGTGGATGGGGTTTTTCACGGCCTTCGCGTTCTGCGCGGCCCCCAGGACGCTCGGCACCGGGAAGGTTAGCCTGGTCAAGTGGCCATTGATCTTATTAATCGGCTTGATCGCGTTAGCAACCTTCTCCGGGCTTGCGAGATGGTTCTCGCCCATCCCGTATTCCATCGGCAGCATTCTTGCCGCGGGCTGGTACCCGGAATATTTCCCGGCGAACGTCCTTTTCTTGCTCGTCGTTTTCTCGGGAATCTGGCTCTTGTTCCCCGCGGTGTCGAAGCTGCGGCGGGGGCGGGTCGTCATGCCCTTGTCGTTAAAGATGGCTGTTGCCCTTATCGTCCCCGCCCTGGTCGTGCTGCACCTCGCGATCGCGTCGGCGTGGGAGGTGGCACTCGTGAACAACTTGTACAAGCCACTCACGAGCATCATCGGGCTCTCTTTCGTCACGAAAGAGAGCATGTACAACACGCAATACGCGGTATACACGCTCGCGTACACGTACGACGTGCTGAACGGCACGAGCCGGGACGGGTTGATCAGGTCCAACGTCTACGAGACCCCTGCTCCCGACATTGTCGACGAGGCGATATGGGGCGCTCGCTTCTTGCAGAAGCTGATCGTGGAAGACTTGTCTGGCAATCCCCGCGTTTTATGCGGCATCTTCGGAAGGGACAGGGGGCAATGGAATAGGTTCGGGTACTGGGGTGACCCGTCCAGCGAGACGAACAACATTGCAAATGATAGCGACGATCGCATGTCAGGCTCGCTGGAAGTCGTCTCGGGCGACCCGTGGTACACGCACGAGTACGGGACGAGCTATGTCAACGCCCTCGAGTCGCTGATGGTCGCCGCGGCGCTCGCGCGCGTGGCCTGGGTGGAGCAAGACTTTCCCTACTGGGACGCGAAACCTTACAACGCGACCAACCTTTTAACGAATGCAACCGCCTTGCACGACGCGCACATGCCCATGATCGTGAACGGAACGATGATCGTGAACGCGTCGAAATCTTGGACCGAATTATGGCCTGCCCTGGCATGCACCGTGGAGCTTGCTCGCTGGGCAAATGCGACCGGGAACGCGACCGCGTGGAACAAGTACGTTAAAGAGGGGGGCGCTTTGCGAACGAAAATAATGGATAAAATGAACCCCTGGGACGGGAGGGACTGGGTGAACATCTTCGACACGCTCATCACGCTGCGGCACCACGATATCGTCGTGAACGGGAGCATCGGGGCAGACCTGGTCTCGTTCCTCGACGACTACGGGAACCAGTCGGTCCTGGCCGCGATGGGAAACAACGCGTTCAACCACAACGTGGCCCACTGGATCATGGGAAGGAAACCGCTCGACATCTGTCAAATAGAATCCCTCGGCACGCACAACCTGCCCCTCTACCACCACCGCTACGCCAGCATCCCCGGCAATCGCCGGGGCGCCGTGCCGGGCTGCGTGCCCAACGGCATTGCCCGCGCGCCCCCGATCGATGAAGCCGGATGGTGGAAGGGCCCGGACTTGCCCTGGTTCGACATGCGAAAGGCGAATCCAGACACGATCGAGCTCGGTGACTTCCGGTCGAACGAGGCCTATATCACGGACAATGCCGGGTTCTTGACAGGTTTCGCCACGCTCGCGAGCCTCTGGTGATGAATCACGACGATCCGCAGAGTGCTCGTGTTTCTGGCCCATCCTGATGACACGGACAATTACTGTGCTCACTTCTTGCACGCGCTCGCGAGCGCCGGCAAGGAGGTGCACTTGTGCTCGTTCACGCGTGGCGAGCACGGCCTCGGTGGCAACCGGGATCCAGACAAGGAGGCATTCCGCGGGAGCCGGCTTGGACGGATCCGGTCGAGGGAATTGGCACGGGCGGCCGAGTACACCGGCATCCCCGCTAGCCAGGTACACTTCCTCGACATCGAGGACTCAACCGTCTATCCCAACCGTCACGTTGCCTATCCCAGGGCCAGGGCCATCGTCGCAAAAATAGAGCCAGACCTCGTCCTCGCGCCCGAGTTCTACCACGGGTATTACAAGCACCCCGACCATATCTTCGCGGGCATGATTGCTTTCATCGCGACACGCAAGGAAGCACCGAAAGCGAAACTGATGCTCTATCACTCGCTCAAGAACACGTATTACCATCCCGCGGACGACGTCGCGTTCGGCCAGCGAGCCATATCGTTCCACGCGAGCCAAGCCGATTTCTTCAAGTTTCTCCGCCCGCTCTACGTGAACGTGGAGCAAGTCTTGAACGGCGCCCGGTCGGGTGGCAACAAGCGCGCGGAAGGGTACCGGGTCACGAGCCCAGGAGCACCCCAAGCTCGGCAGCTGCGCTACACGATCACCGACAAGATCTTCGCGCTCTTCGCCGGCATCCCCGGCTCATCGGAGCACAAAGAAAGGCGTGAACATGATCAGGATGATGCCGAGTACCATGATGATGACTAGCATGGTGACCCGTCGCCTTCGCTTTCGCTCGCTGGCAACAGTATCACTTGGCGCTTGATCGCGCTCGTCGTTTGGATCCTCTTTTGGTATGCCGTCGAGAACGGATGGCCGCCCGGCCGGGTCTGGGGTCATGGTATCCACGCGCGTGTCTCGTCTGCACACATGTATGTGGTGCGGGCATAAATTTTTATCCCGCTCGGGCAACCATGATCGATGAACAACCTACACATCCGAGAGAAGTTTTTCAAGCACTTCCAGGGCTCTGACTTGTTTGACCTTTTCGACAACATGTGCGACATAGTCGAGGGAACCTTCGACCCGTGGGAGAAGGTGAACGCCCTCAAGCTTCGGTTCTATGATTTTGACGAGGAGGAGTACGACTTCGACGGCTGGCTCATCAACGCTGGGCAATTCATCCTCGCAGTGAAGGCGCACGTGATGCTCCACAAGATGGCGAGCACGGAGGAGGTCGACAGGCTATGCAAGTGGTTCCAGGACACGCTCGATTCGATCAAGAACGATTTTCTCCCCGAGGAGAGGCAATATTACTACTCGTTTTCGATTCTCGCCGAGTTCCTCAAGTTTTACGTGAAAAAGGAGGTGACGGGTCTGCACACGGGAGAGATCGACGGCTACATGGAAGTCAAGCTTCATGAGGTTGGTATCGAGGATCCGAACACGAAACACGAGGCCATCGCGCTCGTGGTGCCCTACATCCTCGATGCGATGAAGATCCATCAAGACGCGAGCGCGATCCTCCTCCACGTGCTCGATCAATGGATCGATGCGCTTTCAAACGATAAAGCGCGCCTTGACGACGTGCTCGGCTTGTGCATTCGCACGCTGGCCTTTAGTGACTATGCCACGGCGTCGCGGGACGACCAGTTCAAGTGGGCCCTGACCCGATCGAGCCGCGTCGCCGATCCCTTCACCGACTTGACGAGCAGCATCCACCTCGCGATCGGCTTCGCGCTGCGCGGGGAGAAGGAAAAGGCCGATACCATGCTTGCGACCGCCTTGGCCAAGAGCGGATCATTGGTATCGCCAAAAAAGGAGGTCCATCTCGGTTTCTTGATGCGGGGATGCATAGAGGCGGGCATCTTCTCAGGAAGCACCTTTGACAGCGTGGCCAAGGCGTTCCAAGAGCTGGTAGATAACACCATCGAGAAAATCCAGGTGCTGAACGCCGAACTCGGCCAGCTCAATGACCAGGACGAGCAAGACCAGACCGTCATCGAGGAAAAAATCCACGAGATGGAATCCGTGTTCGTAATCTTCTCGGGCATTCTCGACAACCTGGCCATGGCCGGCTTGCATTCACGGGACCCGGCAGTTCTGGAAAAAGTGGAGGCGCTCATCGGGCGGATCCAGGAGGTCAACATCGTCATCAATTTCAATAGCAAACTCGCCACGTACTACAACGAGATCGGCGATGCAACAGGCAAGGCTCGCGCGCTCGTCTCCGGCGTGGTCGGTATCATCGACAAGGAGATCGAGAACATCGTCCTCGAGGATTTTTACGATTTCTTCATCGAGTTCTCGCGGGATGTCCTCGACATCGCGCGCCACGAGCAAGATGCGTGGTACGTGGAACAAGTCGAAACCGTTTTCAGCTTGGCCAAGCTGCGAAAAAACCTCGATGACGACGACCTTGAAACTATGCAGTACCAGGTCTTGAGCGCCATGAATAGCATGCTGTCGGCCATGTGGAACGATCACTTCGGAACATCATTGCTCCAGGGGTTCTCGAACCCCATCGACTGATCTCGCACCGGCGGCGACGCCCGGGCGGCCGCGCCGGGCAATCCGTCCAAGTCGCTAATATGCCGGATCTGGAGCGTTACTTGAAAAACGATCATCGCAAGAAGAAAATTAGGTGAAAAGGCAATGGTAAAAGGCTCAATGTTCGATCGTATAGTCTTTAGCTGCGAGTTCTTGACACCCAAGGACATCCTGGAAAAGAAGGTTCCCCAGTTGCTCGCCGACACGGGCGTGATGCTGGCATTGCGCACGATGCCCAAGGATCTCAGCAAAGATAGCGATTTCAACGCAATGTTGACCGCATTCAAGGACCTGGGCATCCAGCAACAGTTCATCCCGTGGCCGATGCTCGATGTCGAGGACGGGTACTATGCCAACGTGAACACGGCCAAGAAGTTCTCGACGATGATGAAAAAGACGCTGGAATGGTACTGCGATAACAAGTTCGAGGTTCCGCTAGGCGCGATCGTCGATCTCGAGCCCTCGACCGATCTCGATGACGTGAAAAAGGCGGAGGCCTTCCGGAAGGAGGGCAAGAAGCCAGAGAAGAAGGGCGGGAACATCATGTCGACCGTGGGCAAGATCATAGACCAGATCGACAGCAGCCTGGATCCAGCGATCTTCGAGGAAGGTACCCGCGAGTTCGCGGCCATGGTAGACATGATGCACGGCTTCGGTTCCGGGGCCATCGGGGTCGGGCTGCCCCTCGCCTACGAGGACACCCTCGATGGCAAACTGCTCCTCCAGCAGTTCATGGCGTGTCCCGTCACGAGCGTCGAGTGGGACCGGATAAACTTCATGGTTTTCAACACCGATTACGTGGCCGCGACGAAGGGCCTCATCTCGAACGAGGATTATCGCCACTTGTTATATGTCTACGGGAAGGAGTTCATCAAGAAATGGGGCAAGGACAAGCCATCCATCACGCTGGGCATCACGAACGTCGGAATCCAGGATATCCGCGCCGTCCAGACCGATCCCGAGGTGTACCGCCTGGACGCCAGTGCGCTGCTCGCCTCTGGAATGGTGAACACTGGCATTTACGCGCTCGACGGCGTGCTGCAGCAGCCTGACCCGAAGGCATGGATCGAGACTGTCAAGCAAGCAAAGGCATCCGACTTCAAGCCGGAGCCGGAACGGCTGGAGATGGCCGGGCATATCAGGCGCGCGTTCCAGGCCATCGACTTCATCTTCCCGGTCGGTCAATACCTCGTGAAGTCGGGGAAAATAATGAACATCATCCAGATGGTCACGAGCGGCGCGCTCAAGTTTTAGAAAGAGAAAAACTCTTTTTTTTCTTCAATGTGGCTTCATCTGTTCAACAACTTTGGAAACGTTCTTGAACCGGCCGATCTGGCCGTTCGGTGGCAGCTCGTCGCTCACGCCGAGTATTAACCTGCTGCCGAACAGCTCGATGAGACGCCGAGTCGTGTCCTCTATCTTGCCCTCGGGGAACTCTTTCATGAAGAGCGTGGCCGGGATGCCGTCGAGCAGCACCTTGTCGCCGAGGCCCTCCTTCATCTCATCGACCGTCACGTCGCCTTGTGGCTCGGGCGTCGCTGCCTCGACGCCGTCGAAATGTGTGTCCTTCACGAGGGGAAGCAAGTCCTTGAGCGATCCGTCCATGTGGATGTGGCAATATTTCCCGGCGTCGTGCAGCTGCTTGATCCGGCGGTTGTAATACGGGATGCAATAGTCCTTGTAATATCGAGGGGGAACCAGGTTCGCATCGATGTTCTCGCCGAAGTTGAGAACCTTCACGGGACAATCGACGAGGATGTCGTACATCTTGTCATCCCATTCCCCGATGAAGCGCATGAACTCCTCGGTCTTTTGCTTGTGTCGCCGCAAGAAGAGAACCATGGTCTCGAAACCGAGGTAACTGAGCACGCAGCTCATGAAGGGCGAGCGCCGGTAATATCCTTGGGCAATGCCTCGTCCTTCGAGGACTTCCTCGGCGAGATTGAAGCCATGAATGTTGAAGCCGAACTCTTGCTCGGAGATTATGTACTTCATGGCCTCGAGATCCTCGACGTTTTTCACCGGATGCTCGACCGGATAGCCATTCTTGTGTTTCTCCGTGAGCCTGCCAACAGGTGTTTCGAACACGGTGACTTGTGTTCCGTCCTTTTCCACATGGCCGCTCGTCTTGTAAGTGAATCCTTTCTTGTTTGACGTGGAGAACATGCCTATTCCGAGGCTCTCGGCACAATACCTGATGGACGCGCCGAGTGCATCGTGCACCTCGAGGAGGTCCATGCCGAAGAAGCTGGCCGGAATCGTGGGATCGGGCCGGATAAAGGATTTTTCTTGCCTGGCGAGCGGGACCTGCACGTTGTTGCCCATGTACCAGAACCGGATGCGTGGTTGCCAGACGATCTCAACACGCTCGCCGGCGAAGATCTTGAGGATCCTTTCACGAAAACTGAGCATGCATCATTCTTGGACACGAATAAATAAATAGATTCAAGAATCGACGGGCACGAAATGCAGCGGCTCGATGCGCAACGTGCCATCGCTATCGATATAAGTTTTATTCGTGAACGCCTTGATGTCCACACCGCATTCTACAGCATCGTTAAAGGCTGCAGCAAAGTCTGGATCCATGCGCGCGTTAGGTTTAAACGATTCAGCATCGCCGCGCTGGATCACGAGCAAGATCACGGGGCTGTAACCCAGGTTTTGAGATCCAATGAGTTCACGCACGTGCCGGGTGCCTCGCGTGGTCGGCGCGTCGGGAAAAAAGGCGACATTCCCATCCACGAGCGTGACACTCTTCACCTCGATAAGGTATTTCATTGTCCCGTGCGTTGCCATGAAATCAATCCGGCTTTTTTCCCCGAACTTGAATTCGGGGAATATCGTGTCGAACACGAATGGAAACAAATACTTGCTAACGAGCAAATCTTTCACGTATTTATTTGGCACCCGGGTGTCGACGCTCACGATGGTGCCGCCATGGTCGACAGCTATGAAGGTATACGATGTTTTTCGCTTCGGGCCAATTGCCCGGACGACCCAACCACGTGCACCAGAAAAAAGTAGCTCTTTCAACCGGCCTGGATCCGCGAGGTGCGCCTCGATCTCTTGCCCGCCATCCAACCGCGCACGGACGAGGAACTTGTTCGGCCGCTCGATGAAAGATGCGGGGATGACCCGCGTGGCGATGATCGTCTTCTTGCACCTCGGCGATGATCCACCATTCGGCCAAGTCTAAAAACGTGCCAATTATTGGAAAAATCCGATGCCGACGCAGCAGCAGCTGTTCCCGGACGAGGTGGCCCGGTTCAAGTCGCTGTACAAGGCCAGTGGCTTGACGCCCGATGTCGTCGTGGCCTTCCAAGATATCATCAAGCGGCACTATTCCAATCGAGGCCGGAAATTCCCGTTTCGCGAGCCATCGCATTACAACGATCCATACAAGGTTCTCGTCTCGGAAATTATGCTCCAGCAGACCCAGACGGACCGCGTCGTGGACAAGTACCTGGCATTTATCAGTGCGTTTCCGGACTTCAATGCCCTGGCGGCGGCACCGAGTGACGCGGTTCTCAAGGCGTGGGTCGGGCTCGGGTACAACAGGCGAGCGCTCGCCTTGAAACGCACCGCGGAGGAAGTCGTGTCGAAGCATGGTGGCAAGCTCCCGTCGTCAGTCGACGAGCTCGACGATTTCCCTTCCATCGGCCCGAACACTGCTGCATCCATCGCAACCTTTGCATACAACCTGCCCGTCCCGTTCATAGAAACCAACGTCCGAGCGGTCTATACCCACTTCTTCTTCGACGATGATCCCGCGACAACCGATGCCGCGATCCTCGGCATCGTCGAAAGGACGATTGATAAAAAGAACCCGCGCGAGTGGTATTATGCGTTGATGGACTACGGGATCCTCTTGAAAAAAGCAGGTAAGGATCCCGCCAGGCTCAATGCTGGTAAATCGAAAGCAGCGCCTTTCAAGGGCTCGGATCGTCAAGTACGGGGCAAGATCTTGAAGTCCTTGCTTAGCTCGCCTAAGAAGATCGATGTTATTGCTAAGGACATTGGCGAGGCCGAAGAGAGAGTAGCGCGGCTGGCTGCCCGGCTAGAGAAGGAGGGCTTCCTGGCCAGGACCGGAAGCCGCCTTTGCATCAAGAAATAGAAAACCACCAGCTGCTCAGAAACGGATCGGGTACCGGCGGTATTTTTCGATCGAATCGCGCATCGCGAGCACGTTCTCCCATGGCACGTCGAGCAGCGTGTGGCTCGGGCCCGCGATGTAACCACCGCCCCGCGCAGCTGCTGTCATGCAGTTTTTCACGTCAGCTGCCACGTCGGCAGGCGTGCCGAGGCTGAGTACCCGCGACGAGTCTATACCTCCCACGAGGGTCACGCGGTCGCCAAGACTTTCCTTGATCGCGGCGAGATCGACCCCCGCTTCTTGCTCCAATGCCTGGATCCCGGCGAGGCCCGCGTCCACGAGCAAGGGCAGGTACTCGCCAACCTGGCCGCACGAATGCTGGATGACCTGCATGCCCCGCTTCTTGCACGCGTCATAGAGTTTCTTGTACCTCGGTAAAATGAAGGCCTCGAAATCGGCACGTGACAAGATCGACCGGCCTTTCCCCGCGAAGTCGTCCGAGTAAAAGACCACCTCGACGCCGGCCTCGCCGAACCGCTTGGCCAGCTCGATGTTCGCGTCGAGGAACGCGTCGGCGACCTCGTGGACGAAAGCTGGCTTTTTCCTCATGTAATATGCCATGCGGGGCAAGGTCATACCCTCGAATAGGCCCTCGTGGATCGAGAGCGTGAGCCATGCCATGGGAAACACGTGCGGTGCCAGCGTGTCGACATATTTCTGCCAGACGCGTGGCGAATAGTCTTGCGTGTCGTCGATGAGATCGGCAGGCTTGCCATGTTGATCCCAGTACGCGTGGACGACCTCCGGCGACGTGAACGCGCCCGCGTGGTACCAGCGGAACGGCACGCCCGAGCGGGAGCCCGTCATCTCAGCCCGGTAGACTCGACCCGTGAAGTGTAGCACGTATCCGTCCTTGAATTCGGATGGTGGGGGATAATACTCGCTCGTAAATTCCTTCCACGTGTGCATGGCCCAAAGGTCGGCGTTCCAGAACCGGGGCTCCGTGATGTCGCTTGTGCCGGGGAGGTTCAGCAATGCTGCCTTCCGTTCGGGGCTTTTCAAGAAAGCAGCATAGGCGGTGCACGATTGCTCGAACCCCAGGCTGAAGATGGGGACCATGTCTGGTTCCTGGTGAGCCAGGGCCTTCAGCACGCGTTCCCGCTTGTTCGTCGCTTGCCACGCTCCCTGTCGCCGGGCACTGTGACACATGTTTCAAAGGTGCGAGCGCTCAAGAAAGCATTGATCTGCAATGAGCACGACGAAAAAGCTGGATTTCAAGAAGGAACAGCCAGCCCTCTACAGCGGGAAGGCGGGCGTGATAAACGAGGTCGACGTGCCGGACATGAAATTCCTCATGGTCGACGGCAAGGGCGACCCGAACACCACGCAAGAGTACAAGGACTCGATCGAGACGCTGTACGCGGTGTCGTACGGCGTGAAGATGTCATTCAAGAAGAAGCATCCCGCGAAGGATTACGTCGTCCCGCCCCTCGAAGGGCTCTGGTACATAGACGATATGCGCAAGTTCAGCACGGCGCCCAAGTCGGAATGGAAATGGACCATGATGGCCCGCGTGCCCGACTACGTGCCCGACGATGACATCGCCAAGGCGATCGATGAGATGAAGCGGAAGAAGCACCCGGCGTCCATCGACAAGGTGCGGCTGGAGCATCTCGCCGAGGGAAAATGCGTCCAGGCGCTCCACATCGGGCCCTACGACGCTGAGGCGCCGCTCATCATGAAGATGCACCAGTGGATCAAGGACAACGGGCACGCGGAGCGCGGCAAGCACCACGAGATCTACTTGGGCGACCCGCGGAGAGTCGCCCCGGAGAAGCTCAAGACTGTCCTCCGACAGCCGTTCGATTGAGGCTTGCAAGGTTAATGTAATTTGGCCGGGTTACGTCATATTAAATATCCCGCATCATCACGAGGGTCTCGTGTTGGCGCTCCAGGACCAGCTGATCAAGCTCGGACTGTCGAAGTACGAGAGCATGGTGTACACGACGTTGCTCCGGTTCCACCTGAACAGTGCCACGATGCTCGCAGAGAAATCAGGCGTCCCGCGGACGAAGATCTACCAGGTACTCGAATCGCTACAAGAAAAGGGCTGGATCAAGGTATACAGCGGCGCGCCGCTGCTCTTCAAGGCGTCGCAGCCCGATGACGTGATCGAGAGGATCCGGAAGGAGCAAGACACTTTCCTGACCCAGGTCCAGGAGGTGCTCAAGGAGGAAGCGAACATAATGAAGGA